>WFWG01000070.1 GCA_015491235.1 Ardenticatenaceae bacterium | reverse complement strand
TGAGTTGTCTGCCCGTCTCTTTCGCGTGCTGGAACCGGAACCAACCGAGACCTGGCTCATGACGACGCCCCTGCCCCTCTCGCCCGAACTGGCTGAGCTTGCGGGCCCGCGGACGGCCCCCTGGCAGGAGGCGCAACGGGTTGCCCTGGACAGGGTGGCCGCCTGGCTGCGACTGAACCGGGGATTCATTGACCAGGAGAAGAGCCTGGCTTTGCTCACAGAAATGGGAGGGGTGAGCGGGGAAACCTGGGTGGCCCTCGTGGTGCAACCGTCGGAAGGGCGCCTGTGGATAGCCCAACCGGCGGGAACCATGCCCGCCCCTGCGGCGGGGTTCACCTCCCTGGAGCTAACCGCTGACACGTCCAAACCTGGTCCGCCTGATTGACGGTATTTGGCCTTTCTTCCTCTCGGCATTATTCTAAACGGCGTCCCAGCCGCGCAGCGGAGGAAGGAGCGAGAAGCCATGTCACGGTACTTTACGGTCGAAGAGGCCAACGCGCTTCTGCCCCATCTTATTCCGCTGGTGGAGCGCCTGTTGCGCCTGCGCCAGCGCGTTCTCGAACGCCACGAAGCGCTCGTCCCTGTGCTGGAAAGGGGTGGCTGGAACAGCGGCGGGCGCGTTGCCAGCGAAGTGGCAGACCTCTTCCGGCAGATTGAGGCAATCATCGAGGCCATTCACCGCACTGGCGCTCAGGTCAAAGATGTCAACACGGGGCTGATCGACTTCCCGGCCCTGCGCAACGGCCGGGAAGTTCTCCTGTGCTGGCAGTACGGCGAGCCGCGCGTGGCTTACTGGCACAGCCTGGACGCTGGTTTCGCCGGACGCCGTCCTATCGAGGAGTTCTGATCCCCCTCACTTCCGCAAGCTCCTAGGCTTTCCCACGGACGCTTCACCTCTGCCTTTACCCGTCTCCAATTTTGCCTTATCGCCCGAGCGCGCTATAATATACATGCTCAACTACACCTACGTGTTCGAGAAGTGGGGCTTCCCCACTTTTCTTGTTGTAAAGGACAGAACACGCGGAGAGAGGCTCGGTTAAGGAGAGCGATAAGCTATGCGGACCAGCGAATTCATGATGGCGCTCAATGCCCTGTGCCACGAGCGCGACTTGCCAAAGGAAATCGTCATTCAAGCCATCGAGACGGCGCTGCTGACCGCTTACCGGCGGGATTACGGTGCCGTTCACAACGCCACCGTCAGCCTGGACCCGGTCACGGGCGAGGCGCGCGTCTTTGTCGAAAAGGAAGTCGTCGAAGACGTGCTCGAGCCGCGCACCGAAATCTCGCTGGAGGAAGCACGCCGCATTGACCCGAACGCCAAGCTCGGCGACGTGATCAAGGTGGAAATCACGCCGCGGGACTTCGGGCGCATCGCGGCCCAGACGGCCAAGCAGGTTATTCTCCAGAAAATTCGCGAGGCCGAGCGCGACCGTGTCTACACCGATTTCGCCAACCGGGAAGGCGAAATCGTGATGGGCACGGTTCAGAGCATTGACCCCAACTCCAAGATGGTTCGGCTGAGCTTGGGCCGCGCCGAGGGGCTCATGCCCAGGCAAGACCAGATTCCCACCGAGCGGTACCGCATTGGTCAGCGGCTGCGCGTCTACATCTACAACGTCGTGCGCACGCCGCGCGGGCCGCAGATTTATGTGAGCCGCACACGACGCGAGATGCTGCGCCGGCTGTTGGAGCTGGAGGTGCCCGAAATCGCCAACGGCACGGTCGAAATTCGCGCCATCGCGCGTGAGCCGGGCATGCGCTCCAAGGTGGCCGTTTGGTCCACTCACCCCGGTGTGGATCCGGTGGGAGCCTGCGTGGGCATGAAGGGCATTCGTATCCAAAACATCGTCAACGAGCTCTCGGGCGAAAAGATTGATGTGGTGCAGTGGAGCCCGGACGAAGCCCAGTTCGTGGCCAACGCCCTCAGCCCGGCTAAGGTGCTGAAGGTCTTCCTGGAGCCGGACCACCCGGAGGGCAAAACGGCCATCGTTATCGTGCCCGACAAGCAGCTTTCCCTGGCCATCGGGAAGGAAGGCCAGAACGCGCGGCTGGCGGCCAAGTTGACCGGCTGGCGCATTGACATCAAGAGCGCCAGCGAGGCCGCCGAGGAAGTCCTGCGGCTGACCGAGCGCGAAATGCGCCGCAAGGCTGAGGAAGAAGCTCGCCGCCGCGAGTACGAGGAGAAGCTGGCGGCTGCCCGCGCCCTGCTGGCTGAGGCCGAAAAGGCCGAAAAGCGCGAGGAGGCCGCGGCTCTTCAGGAGGAGATCGAAGAGCTGGAGTTTGAAATCGAGGCGCTGACCGAAGAAGCGCCCGCCACTGAGGAAACCGCCGCCCAGGCCGAAGAGGCTCCGGCTGCCGAGACAACTACCACGCCAAGCGCCGAACCGGCCCAGCCAGAGGCGGAAGTGCGGGCCGAGCCCGCCCCAACTGCTCAACCCGAGCCGGTCGTCGAGCAGGAACCCTTTGACCTTGAGGAAGAAGAGGAGGAAGAGGAGTTCGAGGACTTCGAAGAGGAGGAAGAGGAAGAAGCGGCTGTGGCCCGCAAGTCCGACAAGCCAAGCCTGCTGGACCTCTTCTACACGCTGAACGAGCGGGGCGAGCAAGTCGACTTGGAGGACGAAATTCGGGCTCGCAAGAAGAAGAGCAAGAAGAAGAAGGCTCGCCGCCGACGCAAAGACAACAATGAAGAGTGGTGAGCGAGCTCAGGAGCAGGAACGCGATGGGCAAGCATGTGCCAATCCGCACCTGCATCGCCTGCCGGACGCAGCGACCCAAGCGTGAACTGATTCGCATTGTGCGCACGCCGGAAGGGGAAGTCCACGTGGATCCCACCGGCAAGGCCAAAGGGCGGGGTGCTTACCTTTGTCCCGAAGTCACGTGTTGGGAACGTGTGCTCAAACGGAATACGATCTTGTCCCACGCGCTGAAAGTGGAAGGGCCTATACCGGCAGAAGCTGTCGAGGAGTTGCGCGCGTACATGGCTACTCATCTTGCCCAGTGAACACACCCTGCCGGCGGCCGGGTACGGAAGAGGGAGAACACAGCGCGGGGCACATGTGCCCCGCGCTGTGTTAAGACGTTTTGTTCGCTGTTTCGATTCGTGCGCAATTGGAGGACATATCCTCTCCTCATTTTTCTCTGAATTTGCTGTGCGGAGCAGTGCTGTCCACCCTGTCCCGAGATAGCCCTGAGAGGAGGAAGTATGAGCCGACCACAGGAACAGACAGTTGTTCAACTCCCTGGTCCGCTTACTGTGCGGGAACTGGCTGAACTCCTGGGCGAAAGCCCGATTGCCGTCATCAAAACGTTGATGTCCCTCGGGGTGATGGCGAACATCAACCAGACGCTCGACCCCGAGACGGCCGCCCTGGCTGCCGAGGAAATGGGCCACCGCGTCCTCCTTCCCGGAGAGGCGCCCCCTGAAGAAGCTGAGGCCCCAGCAGCCGAAGAGGCCCCTCCTGCTGAAGTCGAAGAAGAAAAGAAGGCCCCCGCCCCACGCAAAAAGCGCCTTTACGAAGGCGAGCCGCCGGAGAAGTTGAAGCCGCGCCCACCTGTGGTGGCCGTGTTGGGGCACGTGGACCACGGCAAGACCACGCTGCTGGACGCCATCCGCCAGACCAACGTGGCGGCCAAGGAAGCGGGCGGCATCACCCAGCACATCGGTGCGTACCAGGTGGAGAAACAAGGCCGTCTCATCACATTCATTGACACGCCGGGCCACGAGGCCTTCACGGCCATGCGCGCGCGCGGTGCCCAAGGCGCCGACATCGTCATCCTGGTCATCGCGGCGGACGACGGGGTGATGCCCCAGACAATCGAGGCGTACAACCACGCCAAGGCGGCCGGCGTGCCCATCATCGTTGCCGTCACGAAGGTGGACAAGCCCGACGCCTCGCCCGAGCGGGTCAAACAACAAGCCGCCGACCAGTTGGGGCTCATCCCTGAGGAGTGGGGCGGCGACACGCCCTTCGTGGAAGTGGTGGCCCCCCAGGGCAAGGGCATTGACGAGTTGTTGGACTACATCCTCATCGTGGCCGACCTCCACCAGGACGAAATCGTGGCCAACCCCGACCGCCCGGCCCAAGGCGTTGTCCTGGAGTCGGAACTCGATCCACGGCGGGGACCACTGGCTACCCTCCTGGTACTCAACGGCACCCTGCGGCGGGGCGACACGGTGCTGGCCGGCACAGCCTACGGTCGCGTCCGCGCCATGTTCGACGAGTATGGCCGGCAGGTCAAGGAGGCGTCTCCCAGCAAGCCCGTGCGCGTTCTGGGCCTCAACGAGGTGCCGCCCGCCGGTCAGTTCTTCGAGGTGGTGGAGAGCGAGCGCGTGGCCCGCGAGATTGCCGAACAGCGCAAGGAGAAACTGGAGGCCCGCCGCACCGCCAGTCGCATCACGTTGGAAGATGTGTTCCGCCAGTTGCGCACCGGTGAGCGGGAAGAACTCAACCTGATCGTGAAGGCCGACACCCAGGGCACCCTTGACGCTGTGGTCGAAGCGCTTAAGCGGCTGAGCACCGACGACGTGGCCATCCGCATCCTGCACCAGGGTGTGGGGCGCATCACCGAAAACGACGTCATGCTGGCAGCGGCCAGTGATGCCGTCGTCATCGGGTTCAACGTGAAGCCCGACCGCGTGGCCCGCGACCAGGCCGAGCAGGAAGGCGTCCAGATTCGCACCTACAACGTGATTTACCACTTGCTTGAGGACATGGAAAAGGCATTGAAGGGTATGTTGCAGCCCACAGTGGAGGAGGTCACGCTCGGGCGGGCCGAAGTGCGGGCTGTATTCCGCGTCCGCGGCCAACCCATCGCCGGGTGCTACGTGCTGGAAGGGCGCATCGTGCGCAACGCCAAAGCTCGCCTCATCCGCAACGGGCAAGTGATGGCCGAGACAAAGATTGCCAGCCTCAAGCGCTTCAAGGAGGACGTGACCGAAGTTCGCCAGGGTTTCGAGTGTGGTGTGGGGCTGGAAAATGTCCAGGACTTGCAAGAAGGTGACGTGATCGAGGTATACGAGGAACGGCAGGTGTAACCCATGAGTGGGCGAAGGCCGTTGCGACTGGCTGAAACCATTCAAGCCGAACTGGCCGACATCCTGCACCGGGAAGCGCGTGATCCGCGGCTCCACTTCCTGACCATCACTCACGTGGAGGTGAGCGACGACCTGCGCCGCGCTACGGTGCACGTCAGCGTGCTGGGCTCGGAGGAAGAGAAAGCGGAAACGATGGAGATGCTCCAGCGAGCCAAGGGGTTCCTGCGCAGCCAACTGGCCAGCCGCCTGCGCCTGCGGCGCGTGCCTGAGCTGGCATTCGTCGCCGACCGCTCGCTCGACAACGCGCTGCGCGTGTGGCAGCTCCTGGAAGGGATCAAGCCCCCTGAGGAACCAGGCGAGGAAACGGAGTCGCCCAACAATGAGTAAGGAAACTGTCGCCAGAGCGCTGCGACAGGCCAGGTCTGCCCTCATTCTGAGCCACCTGAACCCCGACGGGGACGCCGTGGGCTCGGCGTTGGGGTTGATGTGGGCGTTGCGCCAGCGGGGCGCGTTGGCCCGCGTCGTGCTGGCTGATCCGGTGCCACCCAACCTGCTCTTCCTGCCAGGCGCGGAGGAGGTCGAGCGCCAAGTGCCCCCCGAAGGTGCTGACATCGTGGTTGTTCTCGACAGCAGTTCTCCCGACCACGTGGGAGAGCCCTTTGCCGAGGCAACCGCGCGCAGCAACCTGGTCGTGAACATTGATCACCATCCCACGAACGGTGCCTTCGGGGACGTCAACTGGATTGCTCCTGCTTACCCGGCCGTGGCCCAGATGATCTACCACCTTTTGCCCTCCTTGGGCGTGCAACCCGACGAAGCCACGGCCACCTGCCTGCTCACCGGCTTGGTGACCGACACCAACGGCTTCAGCACACCCACCACCGACTCCAACCTGCTTCGCGACGCTGCCGAACTCATGGACGCGGGGGCTCCGCTCCCCGACATTATCCAGCAGGCGTACCTCAACCGCTCGCTCACACAGGTACGCCTGTGGGCGCAAGCCCTTCAGACCCTGCAATGGGAGGATGGCATCGTCTGGGCAGTGAACACGCCCGAAATGCGGCGGGCTGTCGGCGCCAGTGAGCGGGACAGCAGCGACCTGAGCACGTTCCTGCTCACCATCCGCGAGGCTCGCATCGCAGCCAGCTTCACCCTGCTGGACGACGGCAGGGTGAAAGTCAGCCTGCGCGCGAAGCCGGGCTACAACGTGGCCGAGGTGGCCGCCCAGCTTGGGGGCGGCGGTCATCCTCCGGCCGCCGGCGCGACCCTGGACATGCCGCTCGAGCAGGCTGTGCAAACGGTCATTTCGGCGCTCAAGGCCCAGGTTGCCGCAACCACGCCCCACGCTCAACTCCAGCTATCTTAAAGCGAGTTGTGGCGCCGGGGCGGTTTATCGGTTTCAATTTCACAGGTGTGGGAGATGACGCCTCGAAGTGAGCGCGCTCGACAATTGGAGGGCTTGCTGGTGGTGGACAAACCCGCCGGCATGACCTCCCACGACGTGGTGGACCGCGTGCGGCGCCTGAGCGGACAGCGGCGCGTGGGGCACGCCGGCACGCTGGACCCCCTGGCCACTGGCGTGCTGGTGCTGGGGCTGGGGCGGGCCACGCGGGTGCTGGAATACCTGATCGGCCACGACAAGCGATACCTCGCCACCATTCGCCTGGGCATCACGACGGACACCTACGACGCCGAGGGGCGCGTCGTTTCCCAACACGAGGGGAGCTGGCCTTTGCGTGAAGACGTGGAGCGTGTCCTGGCACGGTTCCGGGGCGAAATCGAACAGCGCCCCCCGCCGTTTTCGGCCATCAAGCAGGGCGGGGAGCGGCTCTACAAGAAGGCCCGCCGTGGCGAAGCGGTGGAAGCTCCCCCCCGGCGCGTGGTCATCCGTGACCTGCGCCTACTGGAGTACGACCCGCCCTTTCTGCGCGTTGACGTGACCTGTTCCAAGGGGACGTACATCCGTTCCCTGGCTCACGACGTTGGCCAAGCCCTCGGCACGGGCGCCCACCTGGCTGAACTGCGGCGCCTGGCCAGCGGCCCCTTTACTGTAGAGCAAGCTCACACCCTGGACGAACTGGAGCAGGCCGCGCGCGAAGGCCGCCTGGCCCAACTCCTGCTTCCGCCCGACGCCGGGCTGGTTGACCTCCCGGCCATTTCCGTTACACTGGAGGAAGCACGCCGGCTGGCACACGGCCAGCGCATTGTGAGTTCCGCACCGGCAGACGTGAAGCCGCCAGCGCGCGCCATGTACGACGGCCGCCTGGTGGCCGTGGTGGAGTACGACGCGGAGCGCGGCGAGTGGCAACCCCGCAAGGTGTTCGTCTCACCGCGCGAACTCGACTGAACCAGAGGCACACGAACACGCGAGGAGACAATGCTCGTCCTGCGCGACGACTTTTCGAGCTTCAAAGGCCAAACAGTTCTCACCGTTGGCAAGTTCGACGGGCTGCACCTGGGACACCAGGCGCTCATCCGCCTCGTCCGGGAGCGCGCCACCGCGTTGGGCGTTCAGGCGGGATTGGTCACATTTGACCCTCACCCGGCGGCTGTCTTGCGGCCGGAGGGCGCTCCCCCGCTGATTACCCCTCTGCCGGACAAGCTGCGCCTCTTGGAGCAATGGAAACTCGATGTGGCGGCCATCGTCACCTTCACGCCCCACGTCGCTCAGATGCGGGCTGCCGAATTCCTGGAGTACGTTCACAGCGGGCTCCGCCCCCGCGCGTTCGTAGTGGGCCCCGATTTCCGGTTCGGCTACCGGCGGGAGGGCACGGTGGAATTTCTCCGCTCTTGGGCCGCCCAGCGCCACATCGAGGTTCACGTTGTGCCGCCCGTGCTGGTGGACGGAGAGCGTGTCAGCGGCTCTCGCATTCGGGCGCTCATCGCCGAGGGGGACGTGGAGCACGCCGCCCGCTTTTTGGGGCGCCCACCTAGCATATCAGGGGAAGTCATCACGGGAGACCGGCTGGGCCACAAGCTGGGCATTCCCACGGCCAACATTCTTCCTCGGCCCGACCAAGTGGTGCCTGCCAACGGCGTCTACGTAACGCTGGTGGAGCAGAACCACACTGTACACCCCGCTGTTACGAATGTGGGGGTGCGCCCCACGGTGGACGGCCGGCGGCGACAGGTCGAATCACACATTCTGGACTGGGAAGGGGACCTGTACGGGCAACGCATCACGGTTCACTTCCTCCACCGCCTGCGGCCTGAGCGTAAGTTCGATGACGTGGGCGAACTTGTCGCTCAGATTCGCCGCGACATTGAGGCAGCCCGCGACTGGTTCTGCCACCACGAGCATCGCGCTCTCACAGGGCAAATGTAGGACAACGGACGCTTGTCCTTTTCCCGAGGGGCGGGCAACTGGCAGCGTCGTTCTGTCGGTCAACGAGGCGTTGGCGAGGTTTATGAAGCATCTGGAGGCGAAATGGTCACGTACAACGACACCTTGAGCCGCTACGTTGCCGAATTGTTCGCCGTCGAGGACGAGGTGTTGCAGCGCGTGCGACAGCGCATGGCCGAGCACGGCGTGCCGGCCATTCACATCAAACCCGAAGAGGGGCGCTTCTTGCAGCTTTTGGCGCGGGCTTGTGGAGCGCGCCAAGCGGTGGAAATCGGCACCCTGGGCGGATACAGCGCCATCTGGATTGCGCGGGGCCTGCTGGCGGGCGGCGTGCTCCACACCATCGAGCGCGAGCCGGAGCGGGCTCGCCTGGCCCGCGAAAACCTGGCCCTGGCCGGCCTGGCCGACCGGGTTACTGTTCACGAGGGGGACGCTCGCCAGGTGCTTGCCCAACTCTCCCCGCGTGCGCCCTTCGACTTCGTCTTCATTGACGCCGAGAAGGCCGACTACCGCGACTACTATGACTGGGCCGTGGAGCACCTGCGTTCTGGAGGCGTCGTAGCGGCCCACAACGCCTTCTTGCACGGGCGTGTGCTGGACGGTACCGACGCCAACGCCGAGTTCATACGGGCCTTCAACGCCTACGTGGCCCACGACGCCCGCGTCATCAGCACCGTTTTCCCAGCCGGGGACGGCATTGTGGTGGCGGTGAAAGCGTGAACGGACGGGGGCGAACCGTGTTCTACGCCGACCTGCACATCCACTCCCACTTCTCCCGCGCCACCAGCCGCGACCTGGACATCTTCCACATCGCCCTCTGGGCGCTCAAGAAAGGGCTCACCCTGGTCGCCACGGGCGACATCGCGCACCCTGGCTGGCTGGCCGAAGTGGAGGAAGCCCTGGAGCCGGCCGAGGGCGACCTGCTGCGCCTCAAGCCCGACGTGGAACGTGCTGTCCACGAGCGGCTCCCACCTGTGCTGCGCCGTCCCGTCCGCTTCATCCTGGGTGGCGAGATCAGCAACATCTACAAGAAGGGCGAGCGCACCCGCAAAATCCACCACGTGGTCTTCCTGCCCACTCTGGAGGCCGTGCGGCGTTTTCAGGCCCGCCTGGAACGCATTGGCAACATCCACGCCGACGGCCGGCCCATCCTGGGCCTCGACTCGCGCGACTTGTTGGAAATCCTGCTCGAGACCGACCCGCGCGGCGTGCTGATTCCGGCCCATATCTGGACCCCCTGGTTTGCCCTCCTGGGTTCCAAGTCGGGCTTCGACTCGGTGGAAGCCTGCTTCGAGGATCTCACGCCCCACATCTTCGCCCTGGAGACGGGCCTTTCATCAGACCCGCCCATGAACTGGCGCGTCTCGGCCCTCGACCGCTACACGCTGGTCTCCAACTCCGACGCCCACTCGCCCCGCAAGCTGGGCCGGGAGGCCAACCGCCTGGAGGCCGAGTTGAGCTACGACGCCATCTTTGACGCCATCCGCTCCGGCGATCCGCGCCGCTTCCTGGGCACGGTGGAGTTCTTCCCCGAGGAGGGCAAGTACCACTACGACGGCCACCGCAAGTGTGGCGTGCGCTGGAAGCCGTCCGAGACAATTGCCCACGGCGGCACCTGCCCGGTCTGTGGGAAACGGGTGACAGTGGGCGTGCTCCACCGGGTGGAGGAGTTGGCCGACCGCCCCGAGGGCCAGCCCAAGCCCAACGCCCTGCCGTACTACAGCCTGATCCCCCTGCCGGAAGTGCTGGCCGAGTTCCTGGGCGTGCGCAGCGCCACCAGCAAGCGGGTGGAGCGGGAGTACGAGCGCCTGCTGGCCGCCCTGGGGCCCGAATTTGCCATCCTGCTCGACCTGCCGCTGGAGGAGATTGCCCGCGCGGGTGGTCCTCACCTGGCCGAGGGCATTGGCCGAATGCGACAGGGCCAGGTGCTGGTGGAGCCGGGCTACGACGGCGAGTTCGGCATCATTCGCGTCTTCGCCGCCGAGTTGATGCCCTCCGGCCCGGAGGAACCCGACCAACCAGCATCCGAAGCGGCCACGTTGCCCCTGTTCGCCGGGCCAGCCGACGAGTCCACCACCGCTTCACCTTCAGCGCCAGCCCCCCAGCCGGCGCCCAATCCGCCGGCCTTGTCTTCGCCGGATGGCCCGCCGGTGCCCCGCCTGCTGGCCGAGCCGTCACCTGCGTTCGAGTTGCCTGTAGACGAGGCTGGTGCCGACATTCTGGAGGCCCTCAACCCAGAGCAGCGTCAGGCCGTGCGCGTGCTGGACGAACACCTGCTTATCGTGGCGGGGCCGGGCACGGGCAAGACCCGCACCCTTACCGCCCGGATGGCCTACCTCGTGCGCACAGGGCGTGCCGCGCCCGAGGCGTTGTTGGCCATCACGTTCACCAACCGAGCGGTCGAGGAGATGCGCGGGCGCTTGGCCGCCTGGCTGGGGAACGAGGTGGCCAAGCGCATCACCGTGGCCACCTTCCACGCCTTTGCCGCTGGCCTGGTGCGAACCTATGCGCCCCGCCTGGGGCTGCCACCCGACTTCGTGATCGCCACGGACGCCGACGCGCTGGAGGTGTTGCGCGACGTGGCGCCCGAGTTGAGTGCCCGTGAACGCCAGGCCCTCTACGAACACATTCAGGCGGCCAAGCGCGACCCCACGGCACGGCATGATCCCGCGCTCCCCGATGCCATCTGGCAGGGCTACCACCACGCCTTGCGGGCGGCCGGCGCGGTGGATTACGCTGACTTGCTGGCCCTGGCCGTCCAGTTGCTGGAGGAGGACGCAGAGGCCCGCGCCGAGGTGCACGCCCGCTACCGCTGGCTGGCCGTGGACGAGTATCAGGACGTGAACGCGGTCCAGTACCGGCTGCTGCGGCTGCTGGCGGCCGGCGGGGCCAACGTCTGTGTCATCGGCGATCCCGATCAGGCCATTTACGGCTTCCGGGGCGCCGACAGCCGCTACTTCCACGCCTTCCCGGAAGACTTCCGGCCTGCCCGCGTGGTGCGCCTGCGCCGCAACTACCGCTCGGCTCAGGCCATCCTGCGAGCGGCCCAGGATGTGTTGCGGGGCACCGCCTCGGCGGCGGCCCACGAGCTGCTGGCCACCTTCGCTGAGGAGGTCAAGGTGGAGGTCTTCACAGCGGCCACCGAGCGGGCTGAAGCCGAGCACGTGGTTCACCAGATCGAGCGACTGGTGGGCGGCACCAGCTACTTCTCTCTCGACTCCGGCCGGGTGGAGAGCACCGACGAGGGGCGCTTCGCCTTTGGGGACATTGCCGTGCTCTACCGCACGCGAGCCCAGGCCCGCCCGCTGGTGGAGGCGTTGGACCGGGCCGGTATTCCCTACCAGACTCAGGGCGAGACGCCCCTCACGCAGCGGCCCGCCGTGCGTGCGGCCGTGGCCCTGGCCTGGCTGGTGCTCAACCCGCGTCCCCCCTTTCACTGGGAGACGCTCCTTCGGGCGACCCGCTTGGAGGCGTTGCGCCCGTTGCTGCGTAAGGTGCTCGCCATAGCTCCTCCCAACGCGCGCGCCTCCGAACTCCGGGGACAGGCGGTGGAAGGCCGCTCACTGAACCCGCAGGTCGCCCGCCGGGCCACGGAACTGCGAGCTCGCCTTCAGACGGCCGAGGCGCTCCACCGTGAGGGGCGCTGGCCGGAAGCCTGGAATGAGTTGCTGGACAGGCTGGCAGTGGCCGACGATCCCGCTGTAACGTGGGTGCAGCGCCAGGCGGAGGAGGCCGCCCGAGCAGGACAAAGCTGGCGCGCCTTCCTGGTGACACTGGCCTTGGCCACAGAGACCGACTTCTACGACCCCCGCGCCGACCGGGTGGCCCTGCTCACCTTGCACGCAGCCAAGGGGCTGGAGTTCCCCGTGGTCTTCATTGTGGGCGCCGAGGACGGGCTGCTGCCCTACCGCCGCGAGGGAGCGTCCACGGACGAGGACGAGGAGCGGCGCCTCTTCTACGTGGGCCTCACCCGCGCCGGGCGCCGCCTCTTCGTGAGCCACGCCAGGCGCCGCCAGCTCTACGGGGAAACGGTAAGTCTGCCTCTTTCCCCCTTCGTGCAGGACATTCAAGAGGCCCTGAAGGTGGTGCACGAGGGGCACGCCCGCCGCAGGCGGCGCCGTGGCGGAGGTGCGGAGCAACTGCGGCTGTTTTAAACAGGCGGCGCTTGAGGGGTTACAAGGCGGACGGCGAAGCCGCCTCGATGGCCAGGGCGATGGCGCCTAAAACGCCTGCCCGCTGGCCCAAGCGCGGTGGGACGATGTATGTCTCCACGTGTTCGACGAGAGCCGGCACCCGAATGTACTCGTTCAACGCTCTTTGGGTAGCGCTGTGCAGCCGAGGCCACAAGTGTTGGGCCTGCATCACGCCACCGCCCACAATGATCCGCTGGGGCGAGAGCACACAGATGATGTTGGCCAGCGCCAGGCCCAAGTATTCGGCTTCCAGGTCCCACGCGGGGTGATCCGGTGGCAGGTCGGCGGGAGCGTGCCCCCAGCGGGCTGCGATGGCCGGTCCGGCAGCCAGGCCCTCCAGACAATCGCCGTGGAAGGGGCAGATGCCCGGAAATGGGTCCCGATCCTCATCGTGGGGAATGCGCATGTGGCCCATTTCCGGGTGCAGAAGGCCGTGAAGCAAGCGCCCGTTGATCATGGCGCCGCCGCCAACGCCCGTACCCACCGTGAGATAAACGAACGTTTCCAGGCCCTGAGCCGCACCCCAACGGTGTTCTCCCAGCGCGGCCCCGTTCACGTCGGTGTCGAACCCCACCGGCACGCCCAGTTCCCCCGCTACGATTTCAACCACGGGAGTGAAGGCCCACCCCGGCTTTGGGGTCGTCGTGATGTGCCCGTAGGTGGGAGAATTCGGGTGAACGTCAATCGGGCCGAAGCTGGCAATGCCGATCGCTTTCAGTTGAGAAGCGTAGGGCCGGAAGAAGTCCAGCACACGGGCCAATGTTTCGTCGGGTGTCGTGGTGGGAATGCGCGCCTCAGCACGAATGTCGGTGGGACCAGTGCCCACAGCACAGACGAACTTGGTTCCGCCCGCTTCAATGCCACCAAAAATGGAGCGCATGGAATTCCACCGCAGCAGATTTTGGGAAAAGTGAAGGCGAATAATAGAACGGTTTACACCACAAAAGGTTAACGATTTACTTCTCCATCGCGTGCAAAGTGCGCGATGGAGAGATGTTCGGGCGAGAAATATACCACGCCATGGTAAGTGAGACAAGTAATGAACAGTGGCTGGCGTAAACCACTTTTCCTATTGGCTTGACGGCGGATTTGTGTTACTCTGTCTTACGAAATCTGTCTGACCGGGGTGAGAGGACCGACAAGAGCAGGTATGCCCCCGTTTTTCTGCCGGTTGACGGGTTGTGCACTTCCCTGTATAATGCGCGTGGAGCGAGTCGGAAAAACTTGAAACACCTGTGAAAAGGAATGGCCTTAAAAGGACGCCTTCGGGATATCAGCTTAACTCAGTTGCTCAACCTGATTCGGTTAGCCCGCAAGACTGGCGCGCTGACGATCAACGGGCGTGATGGACGGGTAGAGCTTTACTTTAAGGAGGGGAAGGTCATCCACGCCTCGTTGAACGGTGACGGAGACCTGGCCAGCCTGCTGCTCAAGAGCGGGCGCATTCAGGAGAGCAAGTTACAGGCGCTGGTGCGCCAGTTGGGAACGTCCGACGACAAGGAGTTGGGACTCCGCCTCATTAATGCCGGCTACGTCTCCCGGAGTGACATTCTGCGTGCTGTCCGAAAACACACCTTGGACGTGGTGTTGACGGCTCTAACGTGGGAGGACGGAGACTTTCAATTTGAGCTCAACAAACCTCCCCCCCCGGGACGTATCGTGGTGCCCATTAACCTCGACAGCATCGTCAGGGAGGGGGACCAGCGCCAGAAAGAACTTGTAGAGCTTCAAGAAGAGTTGCCTGACTTGAACGTGAGTGTGCGCTTTACAGAGAACCCGGGCACTGACCTTTCGAACATCAAGTTGAGCCGCGACGAGTGGCGGGTGATTTCCTTCATCAATCCCCGCAACACCTTGGCCCAGATTGCCAGGTACAGTGGGCTCGACGAATTCCAGATTCGGCGCATCGTGCTCAAGCTGATGCAAAACGGGCTGGTGGAGATCGTTGGGCCACAGGCTGGACGACCGCAACCTGCTCCTCAAGGAGCAAGTATTTCTGCTGGCAAGCAGATGGAACGGCCACCAAGCCGCCCTGCCAGGTCGAAACCGAAGGCGCCGGCGGTTGAAAAAGGAGTTGTGCGGCGGCTTATCAACTTTATCCGCGGATTGTAATTCTTTTTTTAACTTTGAAGCGAAAGCCGCTGGCACAATTTATTATCAAGGTATAATTCGCAACGTTTGCTGCGCTTCTATCATTCATCCTTAATATTACAACATGGCTTAATCGGAGTCATAGTCTTATGCAAACCGTCAAAATGGTCGTTACAGGTCCGTTTGCGGCTGGAAAGACGGAATTTATCCGGACCATCAGCGAAATCGCGGTTGTTTCCACCGAACGTCGGATCAGCGATTTCACCCGCACGATTAAAGACCACACGACGGTGGCCATGGACTTTGGCCGCATCACGGTGGACGATGACCTCGTGCTGTACCTCTTTGGCACCCCTGGTCAGCGGCGCTTCGACTTCATGTGGGAGATTCTCGCTGAGGGTATGCTGGGGTTCATTGTGATGGTTGACAGCACCCGCAGCGAAACCTTCCGCGAAGCAAAACAGATCATCGAAATCTTCCGTTCGTACACTGACACGCCCTTCGTCGTCGCGGCCAACAAGCAGGACCTTGAAGACGCCTGGCCGCCTGAGGACCTCCGTATCATTCTGGAGCTTGAGCCGTGGATAAAAGTGCTGCCGTGCGTGGCCACAGACAAGGAGAGCGTCAAGACGGTTTTGCTCGAGTTGCTCTACACCATTCTGGAGTCGTACGACAATTAGTCCAAAACCGGCGATTCAATGCCGCCGACAAAACACCCTTTTGAGGAGACAAGCGCATGTCTGCCGAAAACCGCCCAATGCCCAATGCAGCTTTGTATGTACTTTTCAAAGCCATCGAAGAGGTGATGGGCGAAAAAGGCTTTCGAGCTATGCTGAACGCCTCCGGCTTGCAAGGGTATCTGACCAATCCCCCCCCGAACAACCTGGATTACGACATTACGTTCGAGGACTATGCCCGGCTCCAGCAGGCTGTGGAGGACTTTTACGGTCACAGGGGGGCACGGGCTGTTTTGGCCCAGATCGGTCGGGTCACCTTCCGGTACACACTTGAACAACAACCAGCGATTTTGGGCCTAGCTGGCCTGGCACTCAAGTTGCTGCCTGAACAGGCCAAGGTGAAGATGATCTTAAATCGCATGGAACACGCCTCGACCGAACGGGTCAACATGACAGCTCACGTCGAAGAAGACGATGACGCTTGGTACTTTGTGGTGACGGCGTGTCCGTGCGTGTTCCGGGAGCGTAAACCGACGAGCCCGGCTTGTTACACGACAGCCGGAACCATCCAGGAAGCCCTGCGGTGGGCCACGGGCAACCACTACATGGTGCGCGAAGTCAAGTGTATGAACTTGGGCGACCCGGAGTGTCGCTATCGCATTGACAAGACGCCCCAATCCTGAGCGGTTTCTGTGCGACAGGTGCGAAAAGACCTGACAGGGCTCGAAGCGCTGTCAGGTCTTTTTTCTCGATACCACCCAACAGGTTACTTTCAGAGCAGGCGCTCGTACTCTTCCACTTTCAGTTGCCAGACGGGAACACCACAGTACCGGTCTCCTTCCGGACAGAAGGGCTTGACACCAGCCGCGTGTCGCAGCGTGCAGGGCGCGCCCAAGTATTTTCCAATCCTCGGGTTCACTTGGGCGATTTGAACGGCCTCGTCGCGGCTGGCGTTGAAAATCTCCTCCTGGGCGTTGTAGCAGAGCCTCATGCGCAGCTTGTGGTGCAGGTTGAGCAGGTCGGCGCTCTCCGTGAACCGAATGCTGACGGCGTTGGGCAACAAGTATGCCACGTATTCGTCCGGAACGCCCAAGCCCCGTAGAGTGTTGATTGCCTCCCACGTGCGCGCCATTGTCTCGTCGTAGAGCTGCCGGGCAGCGGGAACCTCTCGAATGAGCGCGGGCGTGATGTAGTCGGGGTCGTCGGTCAGGTAGGCGGTGAGCATTGGGCGGCTGCCCGGCGTCATGCGGTGGCGCTGGTCCTGGCTGTCGGCCGTGTGGGAGAGCTTCTTGCGGAAGGTGTAGTGGGGGTGGATTAGCGTTCGCGTCAATTTGCTCAGGGTTGTGACGTTCAATGCTTCGCCAAAGTAGCGGTTCTTTTGCGGGTCGAGCACCAGGGCGATGGCCTCGTCATCGGAGAGGGAGGCGCGGGGCAGGCCCAACACCTCGCGAACGGCTTGCGCCAGCAAGGCTTCGTTGTCCGGGTGCCACGAGATGAGCTTGCTGGTGTGCCCTTCCAAAGAAGCGTCGAACTCCTGTCGGAATTGGGACGAGAGTGGGCGCACGGTTTCTGCCAGAGAGGCTTCCCAGAAGCGGTACTCCAGCGTTTCCTCCAGCGGCAGAGGCGCTTCCAGAATGTTCTCCAGCAGCGGGTCCTCGCGCAGCAGGGCCTGAACCATCTGTTCGACCACGAAGCGCGTTTCCGTCGGCGCGTCATATTGTTGACATAAACGATAATAGCGAAGCAAAGTCAGCACGCTAACCGTGTGATAGAGATACGCAAACGTGGCCACGGGCAGCACGTAGCGGGCCACCTCTTGGGCCTTTTTGGGAATCCACCGGCGGGCCAGTGGGTGAGGTTGTCCGTTTCGGGAAGCGCGGGCCGGAAAGCGCTGGAAGTAGAGGTGTTCCACTGTGGGGGTCAGGTACTCAATCAGCGCGTAGTAGGCGGCCATTTGGCGCTCTACAGCCTGCTGATACACGTCCAGTGCTTGGCCGCTCAAGGGAGGAACGGCAATCTGGTCAGGAGTGACACGCACATACCGCTGGCTCACCTGCTCGCTGTTGTAGAAGGGATGAGAGTGAAGGAAGCTCCAGATGAAGTGGCGGCTGACATTTTCCAGGGCAAACTGCACGTGGCCGTGCTGAAAGGTTGTGTGGTGACCAGCCTCGTAGATGCTGCGGGCGATGCGGTCGCGCAGGTCGGGCTGGGCGGAGACCTGTTCGGGCAGGACAATGCCTTTGGACGAGTAGCACGTGCGCGCGGTGGCCACGGCGTTTTCGTAGGGGCGCGCGAAGGCGTTGACAAGTCGCACGCGAGGCGGCGGGGAGTGAAACGGGAACGTGCCGTTAGGCATATTCCTCCTCCTTCATCGTGTGCCTGGCTTTCTAAAATCGGTAAACGGGGGGTTATTACAAGTGTATCACGGGGGTGCGACAGAAAAAGCGCAAAAGTAGGTTCAGTGTCGCTGAAAGCAAAAATTGGGGAGAGGTACACTACCAAAAGGGCACGACTTGGAAGGGGCGACGCACTTCTGAAGCGCGCCGCCCCTGCCTTCCCGGTCGCATAGGGCCTAATACGCCTTCGCAAAGATGGCTATTCGCTCGGCCTTTTGGCCCGTCATCAGGCAGGTGCCGGGGCCTTCGGGCTGATCCAGCGGGAAGCAGCGGATGGTGGCACCCGTCTCCTCCTTGACGCGCAACTCGTCCTCGTCTGAGCCAGCCCACCAGCCGCGCGCCCAGCCGCCCGTCGCAATCACTTCGCGCAGTTCCTCGTAGGATGAAACGTCGTGAATGTTGGCGTCCCGGAAGGCGCGGGCCTGTTCCAGCAAGGAGGCCTGAATCTCGTCGAGAAGCTGGCGTATCCGCGCCACCGCCTGCTCCACCGGCACGCCGGTCACCTTGCCCTCTTTGCCCGGAAGGTCGCGCCGTGCCAGCACCACCGTGCCCGACTCCACGTCGCGCGGGCCGATTTCCACGCGCACGGGCACGCCCTTCATTTCCCAGAAGTTGAACTTCCACCCCGGCGTGCGCTGCTCACGCAAGTCGGCCTCCACACGGATGCCAGCGTCGGCC
This sequence comes from Ardenticatenaceae bacterium, assembly GCA_015491235.1. Lineage (GTDB taxonomy): Bacteria > Chloroflexota > Anaerolineae > Ardenticatenales > Ardenticatenaceae > WFWG01. The sequence goes on along the minus strand of WFWG01000070.1, from coordinate 3,481 downwards.
AGCAAGCAGCGCACCTGCTCCACTGCCTCGAGAACCACGCCCTTGTCGTCTTCCTTGCGCCAGATGGGCACAATGACGGCTTGAATGGGAGCCAAGCGGGGTGGCAGGCGCAATCCCTTGTCGTCGCCGTGAACCATGATGATGGCTCCGATGAAGCGCGTGCTGAGGCCCCACGAGGTTTGCCACACGTATTGCAGCTCGTTGTTCTCGTCCAGGTAGCGGATTTCAAAAGCCTTGGCGAAGTTCTGACCCAGGTGGTGGCTGGTGCCCGCCTGGAGAGCTCGCTTGTCGCCCATCATGGCTTCCATGGTGTAGGTGTGCAGGGCGCCGGCAAAAGTCTCCAGCCGCGATTTGCGCCCCACGATCACCGGCACAGCCCCCTCGTTTTCGGCGAAGTCACGGTAGACGCCAATCATGCGCAGGGCTTCTTCCTCGGCCTCCTCGTAAGTAGCGTGGGCAGTATGCCCCTCTTGCCAGAGAAACTCCAGTGTGCGCAGGAAGGGGCGTGTGCGCAGTTCCCACCGCACCACGTTCGCCCACTGGTTGATGAGGAGGGGCAGGTCCCGGTAGCTCTTGATCCACTGGGCGAACATGTAGTTGATGATGGTCTCGCTGGTGGGGCGCACCACCAGGGGCTCCTCCAGTTCTTTCCCGCCCCCGATGGTCACGAGGGCCAGTTCTGGCGAGAAACCCTCGATGTGCTCCTTCTCCTTCTGAAGGAAGGAGTAGGGAATGAAGAGCGGGAAGTAGGCGTTGACGTGGCCGGTCTGCTTGAAGCGCTGGTCCAGGCTGCGCTGAATGTTCTCCCAAATGGCGTAGCCGTAAGGCCGAATGACCATGGTGCCGCGCACCGGACCGTAGTCGGCCAACTCAGCTTCGCGGATAACGTCCAAGTACCAGCGAGAGTAGTCAACGCTGCGTGGAGTAATGCTTTGCTCGCTCATTTCTCCTCACCCCGTTTGGAGTCGTGTTTGTGGGCGTTTGCCGCTGGCTCCACCTCTTCCCCAGCCACTTTGTGGACAGCTTCTCTGAGCCGGTAAGCAATGCGCCTGAGGGGCCGCTGGGAATACTTGGCGGCGAACCGCCGGGCAGCCTCTTCCATCGAAATGTCACCGTAAGCTTCCCGCAGGTACCACTGGTGTTCGATGATCCAGATGTAGAGGTCGGCCTCCGTGCGACCGGGAAAATCCTCCAGAATGTTCTGGGCGCGAATGATGTTGACCAGCGGCATGTACACGTTGTCATACCAAGAGGCCACCGCTTCCTCGTAGGGGACTTCAGCGCCGCGCTTCTCCCCCAGGAACCAGCGATGGGCGGCGATGTGCTCCAACAGCTTTTCATATTGGCCTGGAATGGTGAGTTCAACAGTAGCGCCAGGGCGAATTTTGTCCAGCCCGGTTGCTTCCAGGAAGGCGGCGTACTCCTGTTTGAGCACAAGGTCCTGCAAGTCCGTCTCTGGCGTGATGGGGACTGGGACGTCAATTTCCGTCACATAGGCGTCAATGAACTCCTGGCCGCGCTCGCGGGCCACGGAGACGCGGTGATTGCCGTCCCGCACGAAGTAAACGTCGCCGATTTTGTAGAGTTCCACCGGCGGCAGTTGGATCTCCTGATAGTGCGCCTTGTCAATGTTGATCCACCGGTCGCGCGTGTGCGTCTGGCGGGGCAGGAAGGCCCGGTCGAAATCGTTGTAGCGGCTCTCGCTGCCCACGATTTTATCGAGCGGCACAGTTTGCAGTCCCAGGTAGCGCTGGCCCCGCAGGGGGAGCCGTTTGCGCACCTCCTCAAAGGGCAAAAGCTCGTTGCTCTTGCCCGTCAGCAGGCTAATCACCTGGCGCCAGAAAGCCCGGCGCAGGGCATGTTCGAAATCCTCTTGGGCGAGTTTGTCCACGTTCATGGTCGTCCTCCAACGTTGTCGCCAGCCTTCGCGCGTTCGGAACAGGCCAGCGGGTATCGTCAACTGTGGCTGCGAGCTCTTACTCGGCAGGAGCCCGCTGTGTTTCGGCTGGTGCACAGGGTCTCGTGATCAATGCTTGGGCCGAAATCTCCATCTCGCGGTATCCGTACGTGTTCACCACCAGGGTCTGGTGGAAGCGTGTTTCCGTGATGGCGTCCGGGCGGTAGACGTGCACGTGCCCGTGGAAGTGGTAGGCTGGCCGGAAAGTCTTCAGGAACCACCGAAAAGCTTTGATGCCCTGATGGGGCAAGTCAGGCCGGTCGTGAATGCCCCACGGCGGCGCGTGAGAGACGAAAATGTCCAGGTACCGCCCGTAGCGCAGGCGGTTGAGCAACAATTTTGGAACCAGAGAGAGCACGTGGCCCCACATCTCGCCCTGGCTGTACTGGAACGGCCCCCGGTTGTACCGCAGTGACCCTTCCACGCCGGCCAGCAGAATGCCCTCGTGGCACACAATGCGGCGGTGGAGGTCAACAGCCCCCCACGGCGCCCGGCGCTCGCCCCCGCTGGTGTACTCCACCAGCTTCGCGTGGTTGCCACGCACGAAGAACAGGGGCACGTTGAGCACGCTGACGACATATTCCAGATAATAATAGGGCAAATCCCCACAGCTAATGACCAGGTCAATGTGGGAGAACCGCTGTCGAAGCGTGGGACTATAAACGAACTCGACGACCTTGTCGCTCAGAATAAGGAGACGCCAATTCTGTTCCATGTTCCGGCTGGAATTCTCGCCTTCTGTGCCTTTTCAGCCCTTCAAAAACTGTAGTGCTCTTTTGTGGATTGTAGAACAAATGACAGAAAGAGCAAATGAAACGCCATATTCCGTGCTTGTCAAATTTGTCGCGTGAATTGTCACGTTGATTTGAAATTGACTGTGCCATGAGTAAAGGCGTTTGAGGTCAAGAGGAGGCGAACGAAAACTGATCTCATTTCAACATTCGTTTGACAACGCGATGAAAGTCAATATAATCTTGCGAACTTAAAGGCCATCCTGCATCGCATTTTGAGGAGAAAAACGTTATGTACGAACAAGTTTTGCAAAACCTCCGCACGCTGGTTCAATACCGTCCTGAAGATGCCGAAGTGCTGAAGCGTGTCTATCCGGTTACGTCCGCTTGGGCAGATGAGTTTGTACAAATCTTTTACGATGTTCTTTTTGGTTATGAACCTACTGCCCGCATCTTTCAGCCAAACGAGCGCCCTGCTCGTGAACAAACCCTTCGGGAATGGTACCTTCGCCTCGTGAAAGGCGATGTGGACGAATCGTTCTGGCGCGGGCAATGGAGAGTTGGTTTGGTCCACATTTACCGCCGAGTCACCAATGATTTCATGATCGCCATGATGAGTTGTCTCCAGCAGGAGTTCCTGCGTAAGTGCATGGACACTTGGCCTTCAGCAGAAGCTGCGGAGGTCTTCTTGGCGTTCAAGCGAACAACCGACGTCGTTTCTGGCTTAATTGCCGAAGGATACATGCGTGGTTATCAGCAAGCTATGAAAGAACTCTTGGGCTTCCGCATCGGG
>WFWG01000069.1 GCA_015491235.1 Ardenticatenaceae bacterium | reverse complement strand
GCGGAGGGAAAAGCCATGATTCAGATATTCAGGCCCGGTTCACGGCCGGTAACCCCCGGTCAGCCAGACTACTTCACCGGCCAGGTGAAGATAGAACGCCTACACGAGGCACCGCCCCCGGCCCGTGTGCGGGTGCTCAGCGTCACCTTTGAACCGGGCGCCCGCACGGCCTGGCACACTCATCCGCTGGGCCAGACTCTTGTCGTGACCGAGGGGGTGGGACGGGTGCAGGCGTGGGGCGGCCCGGTGGAGGAAATCCGCCCTGGCGACGTCGTCTGGATCCCGCCGGGCGTGAAACACTGGCACGGCGCCACCCCAACCGAGCGCATGACCCACCTCGCGATCCACGAAGCCCTTGACGGCAAAGCCGTCGAGTGGCTGGAGCACGTCGCGGACGAGCAGTACCGTAATGAGCCGTAACTTTCAAAGGTCTCCTGATGAGCCGGCTCGACGAACACCTGCGCCACATCCGCACTGAGGTGGTGCCCGCGCGGCGCTCGGCCCCCGACCGCTTGCCCGCAGAGTACGCCGCTGAGGTGGCCGCGCGCCCCCAGCCGCCCCTGCTGTTGCGAGGGCTGGAGCAGTGGAACGCGGGCCACTTCTACGAACAGCACGAGACGCTGGAGTGGCTCTGGCGGGCCCTGGACGAGCCCGTGCGGGACGCCGTGAAGGGCCTTATCCTGGCGGGGGTGGGGGCCTACCACGCCCTGCGCCACAACCGGCGCGGCGCGCTGGCCAAGTGGACCGCTGCCCTGGCCTACCTGGAACCCTTCGAGGCTGTGCGCCCCTACGGCGTTGACGTGGCCCACCTGCGCGCCCAAATTGCCCCGCTCCTGGAAAGCTTGCAACAGGACGAGAGGCCAAACTGGGAAGCATACGCTGCCCGCGTGCGGGCCCTGCGCGTGTCCTTCGAGCGGCGACCGGCCGCCCCCCGTGTGACCGACCTGCTGCGCCGCCTGGACCGCGCCTGGGACGAAGGCCCTCACGCCCTCTGGCCCCTCCTCGAACGCCTCAAGGCGGCCGAGGCGGAGTGGACGCCGGCTCCTGCTGTCCCCCCACTTCGGACGCGACTCACGGCCCTGGGCCAGCACAAAGTCGAAGTGGCGGAGCGCTTTCTGGGTCGCCCGCCGTTCAGGGCGCCACCGCCAGCCGCCTGGCCTCACTTCCTGCGCTGGCTGGAGGAAACCCACGAGTGGTTGCGGGAAGGCGTGGGCTTCTTGAACGACGCCGACCTGGACAGGCCAGTGGGAAAGGAAGAGGAGGCCCCGCTGGGAGTGATCCTGGAAGCGTGCGTCGAGGGAGATCTGGCGTGTGCGGGCGTGGTGACGATGTGGCAGTTGTGGTACCGTCACGCGGCCAGTCGTCTTTGACGAGGGAAGAAAAGGAGGGGAAACGCGATGCCCGAGTTAAAACGCGAAGGGGTGCGGCTCTTCTATCACGTGTGGGGCACAGAGGGGCCTGGCGTGGTGCTCGTGCACGGGCTGGGTTCCTGCGGCGAGGACTGGCCCTTTCAGGTGGAACGCTGGCAGCGACATTACCGCCTCGTGGCGCCGGACCTGCGCGGCCACGGCCAGTCGGCGCCCATTCGCGCGCCAGTCACCGTAGCCGACTTCGCGGACGACGTAGCGGCCATTGTGCAGGCGGCTGATGTGGCGCCTGCCCACGTGGTCGGGCTTTCCCTGGGAGGCATGGTAGCTCAGGAACTGGCCCTGCGCCACCCAGAGTTGGTGCGTAGCCTGGTGCTGGTCAACACCTTTTGCCGGTTGCGCGTGCGCGGCTGGCGAGACCGACGGCGCATCTGGGCACGCACGCTGGCCCTGCGGCTGCTGCCCATGTCCTTCGTGGCCCGTTCCACCGCCCGCCGCCTCTTTCCCCAGCCGGAAGATGCGGAACTTTACCGGGCAGCCGTGGAACGCCTGCGCGGGAACGACCGCCGCTCCATCTGGTTGGCCTGGCAGGCCATCCGGCACCACGACACGTGCGACCGCTTGGAGCACGTGCGGGTTCCCACCTTGGTGGTTCACGGCGAGGAGGACACCACCGTGAGCTATGTGGACTGCCAAGTGCTGGCCCAGCGCATTCCGGGAGCCCAACTCAAAACCATTCCGAACTCGGGACACGCCACCCCCTTGGACGCCCCCAACCGCTTCAACATGGCCGTGGAAGAGTTCTGGAAGCGGGTGGAAACAGAGGCGGCTGGCGGGGTATCAGCCTCATAGGCCCACAGTCACCCGGCGTAAGAGACAGGGGGCAACTTTGCTGCCCCCTGCTTCATCTTCACAGCGGCGCCAGGCCAATTTCGTGATCCAAGCGCCGGGTCCCCCGGTCGCTAGGCGGGGAAGATGCCCACGCGCCGGCGTGGCTCCTCACCCGTGCTGCGGGTGACCACGCCCGGCTCGTTGCGCAACGCCAGGTGAACGATGCGGCGCTCGTAGGCGGGCATGGGGCGCAGGTAAACGGGCCGGCCCGTGCGCCGCACCTGCTCCGCCTTTTCAAGGGCCAGCCGGCGCAACGTTTCGGCACGGCGCTGTTTGTACCCTTCCACGTCCACCACCAGGTTCACCCGCCGGCCCACGCGCCGACCCACCATCAGGCGCATGAGGAATTGGAGCTCGCGCAGCGTGCTTCCCCGCCGCCCAATGAGGAGGCCCAAGTCGTCGCCCACGATGTCGAGCACCAGGGTGGGCTCTTCTTCCGGCGGCTCAGGCTCCGACCAATAGGCTTGGACGTCGGCGATGACGTGCATACGGGTGAGGAGCTCCACGAGCAACTCCCGGCTCAATTCCAGAAGCTCCTCGGCACTTGCTGGGGGAGCCACCACAGCAGAAGGGAGAGTCCCCCTCGTCGCGCTCCCCACTTCCGCGACCTGAGACGGCGGGGGGGAAGCGGGTGTGGGCTCGCTCTCCTCCGCAGGAGGCGCCGGGAGCAGTTCAGTCACCCGCACAATGGCATCCCGGGCACCAAAGCCCAAAATCCCTGAGCTGGCTTCCCGCAAGACTTCAATTTCCACCTCATCGCGACTGCGGTTCAGGCGCGCCAGCGCCTTTTCGACCGCCTCCTCAACCGTGCGTCCACTTGCTTCAACGCTTCTTCCTCTTACGACGCCGTGATTGCTTGCCATGGGTCTTCTGCCCCTTGCTCTCGTCACCGCTTCGCCTACCGCCAGCCGCCGTCCCAGCCCCCGGCTGAGCACCTGCCGGCTGGGGTCCCGACGGTGCCGAAGTGGACACAGCGGCGGGCGCAGGTGACGGTTTTTCGCGCATAAGGAAATACTGCTGGAGAATCTGGAAGATGTTGGAGGTTACCCAGTACAACACCAGGCCAGAGGGAACCTGGAGTGCGAAGAAGCCGAACATCAGCGGCATGATCGTGTTCATCTGGTTCATCATTGCCGCCGAAGGGTCATCCTGACTGGCGCTCGACATGGTGGGAGCAATCATGCGCTGAACGACAAGCTGTGTCATGACGGTCAAGACCGGCAGAATGAGATAAGCAATGGTTTCGGGCCCCCAGTTGGCCCGGTTGGTCAACCACTCCAGCCCGCGTGGTTCGGCCAAGCTGGGAATCCACAGCCACCCCTCCCGCAAGATGCCCTGGTTGGCCATAATAAAGAGCGCCCGGTACAGGGCGATCCAGATGGGCATTTGAATCAAGATGGGAAGACACCCGGAGGCCGGATTGACGCCGGCCTCCCGGTAAAGGCGCATCATCTCCTGCGTCTGGCGCTCCTTGTCGTCCTTGTACTTGCGCTGGATCTCCTTGATTTTGGGCTGGAGCTCCTGCATGGCCTTGGAGGAGCGAATCTGCTTCAACGTCAGGGGCAGGGTCAACAGCCGCACGACCAGCGTGAAGGCAATGATAGCCAGTCCGTAGCTGCCCAACAGGCCATGCAAAAAGACCAGCGCGTTGACGAGAAGTTGAACAAAGGCACTCCACAAAGCTCCCAAAACTCGCCTCCTCAACTACGAGTGATCCCGTTCGGGAACGGGATCATATCCGCCAGGGTGAAAAGGATGACAACGCGCAATGCGCCGAACGGCCAGCCACCCGCCCTTGAACACGCCAAATCGCTCGATTGCCTCGACGGCGTACTGGGAACAGGTGGGCTGGAAGCGACACGTGGGCCCTTTCAGCGGCGATATGAATCGCTGATAAAACCGAATTACTGCGACAACAAGATGTTTCACGGCGCTTGCGCCTCCTGGGATGATGCCGGCGCTCCCCTTCGCTCCCCAACAAGCAGGTGGGCACGGTACAACAAGTCCTCGAGGGCAGCATCGAGCGCGTGGTAATCGGCTGTGACAGCTTCGCTCCGGGGAATCACGACCACGTCATACCCGGGTTTGACTCGTCCGGCAGCCAACTTCAAACGCGCTGCCTCCCGCAGCCTGCGCTTCAACTTGTTGCGCACCACCGCTTTGCCGCGCTTTTTGCCCACCACAAAGCCAAAGCGGGTGCGTCCCAAGTGGTTCGGGGCCACAAAGAGCACCAGCAGGCGGTTGCGGTACTTCTTGCCCTCCTGCCGGACACGCTCGAAATCCGCGCTCTTCTGCAGCCGGAACGCTTTGCGCACGGTCTGTCACGCCATACGCTCACAGCACCCGTTGTCTTGGGTGCGCAGGAAACGCGGGCACTCCCTTCTTTCCAGCACCACTCTTATTGCCACCGGCGGGGAATCGTCACCGTCAGGCGGTGACGCCCTTTGCGACGGCGATTCTTCAAGACACGACGGCCACCCGGTGTTCGCATCCGGGCGCGGAAGCCGTGGACACGCATGCGCCGGCGGCGCTTGCGGATCAATGTTCGCTTGGGCATTGACGTCCTCCTCGTTCAAGCATCGCCAGGAAACCGCTCCCGGCAGGTGAAATCCGTTCTCCGAGGATCGGAAGCACACAATTAACCTGTAGCCTGCCTTTCACCGAAAGGCAGAAACGAACACGCTGCCGTCAGGTGGGCATTCGGCTGTATTATACTGCTTTTGAAATGTTCGCCAAATTGCGCGTCTGCCAGAGCTTCTCAGTTTGCTAATCTCCACTTGTTCCTCAGCGGACACGGCAGTAGAGCAGCCAAATGCCGAGCCCCACGGTGAGCCCTGCCATCACAAGGGCGATGGCAGGGGGTTCTGCCCCGCGAAAGAGGGTCACGAACGCCACCCAGGGGAGGAGCCAGAAAGCCGCCCAAGCGCCCCAGAAGACTCTCTTCCCCCGAGCTTCCTCCCACCAGGCCAGCAAGGGCACCAGCACTACCACGGTGTCGGCCACGGAGAGGGTGGGGTGCAACCAGAAGGTCAACACACTCCCCCAGGTCAGTGCTGCCACCTCGGAGCCAGCCCCTTTCCACCACCGCACGAGCGCGTAGAGGGCGCCGCCCCCACTTACGCCGCCCAGCAGGAGAGCAACGGCATATCCCCAGGGCGGGGCGAGCAGGTCCAGGATGAGGAAGAACAGGGGTTTGGCCGACACGTAGTCCACATACCCTCTCACCTGATGCCACCACTGCACCGGCCACCTTGGCACCCACCATGTGCTCATTCCCCACAGGAGTATCAGCCCGGCCACGAAGCCCCCACCGGCTTCCAGGCCGGCGCGCCGCTTGATTGCCCCGGCGAGCAGGAGAAGCACCAGCGCCCACGAAAGGGGCACTTTGATCGTGGCCCAGGCCAGAAGCATTCCGCCCACCACAATGGCCCCCTTGTGCTGGCTCCGAATTCCCTCGCGCGCCAACAAAAGCACCAGAACAACCGTCAGGGCCAGTTGCCCTAACACGAGGTTGCGGGCAACCGGGTACAAAAGGGGCAGCACCGCCAGGGCCAGCGGGGGAGGGTCTCGCATAGTGATCAAGCCGGCCGCGAGCAAGAGCCACAAGTGTGCCGAGAGCCAGAACGCCATGGCCCAGTCGAAGCTCATGGGCGCAAGCGGCGCCAGGGGAAGGAGGGCGTAGGGCGGGTAGACGAAGGCCACCTGGTCTTCCTTCGGGGTTGCTGGCCGCCCGTAGATGCCCATCTGGCTGCGGCGGGTGACCGTGAGGCTGTAGGGGTTCATCCCTTCCACGAACATGGCCCGTGCTGCCGTCCAAAAGGTGAAGAAATCCGCCCCAAAGGACACGCGGGCCAGGACGAAATTCCGCGTCCCCACGGCCGTCACGAAGATGGCCGTTACCAGCCCCACGGTCCACGCTACAAGGGGGTTCAGGCGCATGAGATTTCCTCGTTATCCCGGGGCGAGTCCCGGAAGGACCACCAACAAGCTCCACCACGCCAGGCCGGCCAGCCCGCCCACCAGGGCGACCGAGACCAACGGGCGGTAGCGGGGCACGAACCACTCGTGCAGGCCCAACACCAGGAAGAGGGCCAGCGCAGGCAGGCTGGGGAAGAGGTAACGCCCCTGGTGCTGCACGAAGGTCAGGTTGTACCAGCCGTAAGCCAGCAGGTTCAGCCCCACCCAGAGCAGGAGCAGCCTGTAGGCGGAGGGCGTGCTGGTCGGCCAGAGGCGCCGGGCCGACCAGAGCCGCAGGACGACGCCCGCCAGCCCCAAGGCGCTCACCAGCCACAGCACGCTGTAGACCGCGGAGGGCAGCGGGGCAGCCATCCACCCGAACTGTCCCCAGAAGCTGTGGAAGGTCGTGAAGACAAAGCGCTTGGCCAGTCGCAGGGCGCCCAACTCTTGCAGCCACTGGGCGGTGCGGGGCTGCCCCACGACCACGGCCTCGTGGCGGCGGAGGCCCAGCACGTCCAGGCCGCCGTAGGTGAGGCTGTTGCGGGCGAACCAGGGCAGCGCGAAGAGAAGCGCTACGGCCAGCGGTGCCCCCGCCGTCCGCAGGAAGCTCCCACCGGGACTGCCGCGCCAGCGCCACCACGCCACCGCCAGAGCCATCGGGATGGCCATGTAGGTGGTGGTCTTGGTGAGCATTCCGGCGCCGAGGAGCACACCCAGCAGGTACCAGTCCCGCAGCACCGTCCTGGGACGGCGCAGGAGGCGCACCATTTGCCACACGGCCAAGCCCAGCACCAGCTCGGCCAGGGCGTCGTTGTTGGCCGAGGCCAACATGGCCACGTGCATGGGCACCGTCGCCACCACGCCAGCCGCGCTCACGGCCACGAGGGGGCGCTCCGGGAAGAGGTGGAGCCCGATGGCCGCACTCACCAACACGACGCCCGTCCCCAACACGACGGAGAACAGCCGCACGGCCAGCAGGGGGTCGAACCCCAGGGCCACCGCCAGGCGATACGGCACAGCAGCCAGATAATAGTAGAGGGGGGGCTGGTGGGCCTCGTAGCAGATGGCGTCCACCGACATGGAGGGCGGGAAACGGCGGCTCTTCAGCCGTTCCAGGTAGGCCTGGTCGTAGCAACCGGGCTCCAACACTGGCGGCGTCCAATGTTGGGCCACGTAGCGCACGTAGTTGAAGTGGGCGGGCTCGTCCGGCGCCTGCCAGCGGGGCGTGCGCAGGGCGTACAGGGCGCCGGTGACGAGGAACCACACCAGGAGAAGTGTCAGGGCAAACACGTAGCGCCGTGGCATGGGCTCCTCCGGGCGGCCTGGCGCCGGGCAACCAGGCCGCCCTCAGCCGTTATCAGGCCTGGCGGCTCTTCTCAATGAGGCGCCGGCGCTCCTCCTCGACCACGCTCTCGTCCAGCTTCTTGAAGAGCACCTCGGGCGGTTCCAGCGGGCGGCCCGGCTCCAACTCGCTGGGGCGCCAGCGGTCCTCCGTCCTCTCCTCCGGCAGCGGGCGGTAGACCAGCGCCAGGTGACTCCGTTCCGTCTCCTGGAATTCCTCGACGGCCAGTTCGCCGAAGAGGGGGCGCGTGTACCCCAGGGCACGGCGCACCCGCTCGCTGCTGAAGGGCAACACGGGCGCCAGCATGATGTTGAGCGAGTCAATGGCCCGCAGGGCCACGAAGATGGTGGTGGCCGCCGCCTGCGGGTCCTCTTTGATCTGGCGCCAGGGCGCTTTCTCGTCCAGGTAGCGGTTGACCTCTTGGGCCAACAGGATGGCCTCGCGCAGGGCCGCCTTGAAAGCTGTCTTGGCGTACCGCTGGCCCACTTCGTCGAAGCCCCGCTCGATCTGCTGCAGGAGCACCTGGTCGCGCCCGTCCAGCTCGCCCGGGGTGGGCACGCGGCCATCCCAGCGGCGGTAGGCAAACGTGACCACGCGGTGCACCAGGTTGCCCCACGTGGCCACCAGTTCGTTGTTGTTGCGGTCCACGAAGCCGCGCCAGGTGAAGTCACTGTCGCGGGTTTCCGGCGCAATGGCCGTCAGGTAGTAGCGCAGCGGGTCGGGCGCGTAGCGTTCCAGGTACTCGGGCAGCCAAATGGCCCAATTGCGGCTGGTGCTGAACTTCTCCCCCTCCAGGTTCAGGAACTCGTTGGCCGGAATGTCATAGGGCAGGTTCAGTTCCTCGTCGTAGCCCATCAATTCAGCCGGCCAGATGATGGCGTGGAAGGGAATGTTGTCCTTGCCGATGAAGTAGTAACTGCGCGCCTCGGGGTTGCGCCACCAGGCCTCCCAGGCATCCGGCGTGCCCTGGTTGTGGGCCCACTCGATGCTGGCCGAGAGGTAGCCGATGACGGCCTCGAACCAGACGTACATCACCTTGCCCTCGTACCCCTCCAGCGGGAGGGGAATGCCCCAGTCCAGGTCTCGGGAGACGGGGCGGGGCTTCAGCCCCTCCTTCAAGTAGTTGCGCACGAAGTTCTGCACGTTGGGCCGCCAGTGAGTTTGGCGGTCAATGTACTCCCGCAGCCGTTCCTCGAAGGCCGGCAGGTCGAAGAAGAAGTGCACCGACTCGCGGGGAACAGGCCGTTGCCCGCAGATTTTGCAGCGGGGGTCCTTCAATTCAATGGCGTCCAGCGTGCGCCCGCAGTTGTCGCACTGGTCGCCTCGGGCGTTGGGGTAGCCGCAGTGGGGGCAGGTGCCCTCCACGTAGCGGTCGGGCAGGAAGCGCTGGTCGGTTTCGCAGTAGAGCTGGATCATCGTGTCGGTGTAAATGTAGCCCTTCTCGTAGAGCGTGCGGAAAATGTCCTGGGCCACGGCGTAGTGGTTCTCGGTGTCGGTGTGGGTGAAGAGGTCGAAGCTGATGCCCAGTTGCTGCCAGTTCTCCAAAAAGCGGCGGTGGTAGTGCTCGAAGACCTCGCGCGGCGAGACGCCCATCTCGGCCGCCTTGACGGTGATGGGCGTGCCGTGGGAGTCACTGCCGCTCACCATGAGGACGCGGTTTCCGCGCAGGCGGTGATAGCGGGCGAAGATGTCGGGCGGCAGGTAGGCTCCCGCCACGTGCCCCAGGTGCAAGTCGCCATTTGCGTACGGCCAGGCCACGAAAATGCCAATCGTCTCGTTCATGGGTTGCCCTTTCCTCCGCGGAGATTCGTTGACAGGACCTACGCCGTTGGGTGTTGTGCGAACGGCAAAAGGGTGTCAGGGCGCAACGCTGCTGCGCCCCCCCTCTGCGTTGCAGGCGTCACAGGTGCTTTTAGTATAGCACACTTCGTCCAACTGGACGATTGGCACACCGGTCGAGGGCAAGGGGTTCAAG
>WFWG01000068.1 GCA_015491235.1 Ardenticatenaceae bacterium | reverse complement strand
GGCCATGAGGGCCAGGAAGACGGTCTCGATGATTTTGTCAACGGTGGTGCGCAGGGCGGCGCTGGGACGCAAGGCCCCCGCCTCCCACTTCACCTCGGCTTCCAACATGTGCACGCCCCCCTGTTGCTCCAGCAGGGGCGGAATGTCGGTCTCCACGGTAAAACGCCCCTGGTCATCGGTGACGAAGCGCTCGTCCCGCAGGCGGCCTTCCAGGCCAGTGATGTGCCAGTAGAGGCGTCCCCGCGTGTTGGGACGAAAGCCGCTGCCGGTCACCACCAGCCGTTCGCGGGCGTTCAGGCAGTTGGACGAGAGGGTGATGGTGGCCCCCTCCTCCGGGGGCGGGGCCTCCGGCGGCGGGCCGTCACAGGGCACCCGCAACGGCGCCTGAACCGATTGCCTGGCCGGCTCGCGGGCCAGCAGCGATGGCTGTAACAAGTCGGTAATGATGGGACGCGCTTTGGGAGCGCCCTGAATCAGGTCTACCAGGTTGATGTTCGTGGCCTGCCAGCTCCACAGGTAGAGCGGGATGGCCAGCGCAATCAGGAGCAAGTAACGTCCCCACCGCGCGTAGAGGCTCCGTTCGTTCATGACTCTCCTACACGATGCGCTCGCGTACTTTGCGGCTGAAGAAGTCCAGCACCGTGACCACCAGCGCAATGGCCCACAGGGCGGCGCTGGCCGAGCGGAAGTCAGTCAGGCGGATCCACTGTTGCAGCAGGAAGCCAATGCCGCCGCCGCCCACGAAGCCGATGATGGTGGACATGCGCACGTTGATGTCCCACCGGTAGACGGTGAAGGCCACAAAGGGTGGCAACACCTGCGGCAACACAGCATACCAGACGACTTGAATGCGGTTAGCCCCTGTGGCCGTGATGGCCTCGATGGGGCCGGGGTCAATGCTCTCGATAGCCTCTGAGTAGAGCTTGCCCAGCGCGGCGATGGAGTGGGCTGTAAGGGCCAGCACGCCCGCGAATGGCCCCAGGCCCACCCACACCACGAAGACGATGGCCATGATGAGCGGCTCGATGGCCCGCAGAATGTTTAGCCCAGCACGGGCGACGTAGTAAACGAGCAGCGCCAGGGGGTGAAACTGCATCAGGTTGCGCGCCGCGAAGAAACTCAGCGGCACGGCGAACAAGGCGCCCAGGGTGGTCGCCATCAGAGCCTGCGCAATGGTCTCGCCCATGCGCTGGGCCACCAGGCGGGCAGTCTCGGTGAGGCGCCACGGCCCGACGGATTCCACGTAGCGCGCTTCCACGAAGTGCTGCTGGGAGCCAACCTGAAACCGACTGGGCACCATGTTGGGCACCACGACCTGAACGCGGAAAGTGCCCTGCTCGTCGGTTGTGAAGGTGACGAACTTCCCCTCGTGGCGCAGCGGTGCCCGGTCGCCAATGGGGTTTTCCCACCACAACTCGCCCTCGATGTTGGGCGGAAACCCCCGTCCCTCCAGCGTGATGGTCTCGCCCACGGCAGCACAAGGCGGCGTGACGATGACCACCGGCCCAGGGCCAGGCGGTTTCGGGGGAGGGGGTGGCGTCTCGCCACAGGGCACTTGTACAGGCGAGGAAAACGCGGCATACGTCACTTCCCGGTCGAAGTAATAGGGGCGCAACAGGCTGGAGACGAAGGGGCGAATTTTGGGGATGCCCCCGACGAGGCGAGACACGTCAATCTCCGTGACATGCCACCCGACGGCGTACACGATGATGGCCGCGCTCAACACCAATTTGGCCGTGCTCGGGCGGCGCCCCAAGGCAATGGTGCGCGCCTCCCATGCGTTCCACAGCCAGAAGGGCAGCATGGCGGGAACCAGCGACCAGAGGTTGAGCCACCACAGCAGCCCCAGCAGCGTGAGCGCCGTCAGGGCAATCCAGCCGCCCCGCTCGTGTCGTCCAACGTAGATCTGGCCCAGGCCCGGAAAGAGCAGCGACAGGAGAGCCGCTACCGTGCCGTTCGGTGCTGAAGGTTGGGGGACTCGTTCGACACGCTCCATGGGCGCCGTTACCTGATTTCGACCTCGATGGCTTCTTCCCCGTAGATCTCTTTAAAGCGACGGTCGTCAATTTCGTCAGGTCGGCCGTCGAAGACCAGTTCGCCCGCCCGCAGGGCAATGATGCGCGTGCCGTACCGCCGGGCTAAGCTCAAGAAGTGCAAGCTGCACAGAACCGTAAGGCCATGCTCGCGGTTCATCCACTCGATATACTTCATCACCGAGTGAGAGGTGGCCGGGTCCAAGCTGGCCACCGGCTCGTCGGCCAACAAGAGGCGTGGCTCCTGCATGAGCGCTCGCGCGATGCCCACTCGCTGCTGCTGGCCACCCGAAAGCTCGTCCGCGCGGTTGTGGGCTTTGTCGGCGATGCCCACCAGTTCCAAGTTGCGAAACGCCCGCTCGCGGTCTTCTGGCTTCCACAAGCCCAGAATGCTGCGCCAGGTGCTGGTGTATCCCAGACGGCCAGTCAGCACGTTCGTGAGGACCGAGAGGCGCTTCACGAGGTTGAACTGCTGGAAAATCATGCCAATCTGACGGCGGATGAGACGCAGTTCTTCCTGGCTGGCCGCCGTGATGTCCACGCCGTCCCAGATGATTTGGCCAGAGGTGGGTTCGATCAAGCGGTTGATACAGCGCAACAGGGTGGACTTGCCGGAGCCGGAGAGGCCAATGATGACCAAGAACTCGCCGTCTGGCACGGTGAACGAGACGTTTCGCAGCGCCACAGTGCCGTCTTCGTAGACTTTGGTGAGATTTTTGACTTCCAGCACAGTTTTCCTCTTGCTGTTTGTCTCAGCTTTCTCTCACCGTGGGCCCTTTTCGAGTGCGAAATGCGAACAAAAGAGTATAAAGACCTGACAGGTTTCCTCCGAACCTGTCAGGTCTTTGCTCTAAATGTGACCTGTCTGGCCTTTACTGCCCGAGCTCCTCCACGCTCACCCCAGCCGCGTCGAGTTGGGCGCGGAAGGCGTCGTAGAACGAGTCGTCAATCGCCTGCAAGCCTTCGATGGAGTAGACGGTCTCCAAGGCTTCCTGTCCTTCAGGCGTATCGGCAATTTCGAGCAACGCCTGCTTGATCTTGTCGCGTATCTCAGGCGGCACGTTGGGGCTCACGCTCACGTTGTCGTTGGGGATGGGCGGCGATTCGGCCAACACGTGGACCTTTTCCTTCACGTCAGGGTATTCGTCCTGCACGGCGTTGCGGGCGTCCACGTAGGTTGCGCCAGCGTCACACTCACCGTTGTAGACGGCGATGACGACGTTGTTGTGGGAACCAGCCTCCACGGTCTTGGCAAAGTCCTTGTCCGGGTCAATACCGTTGGCCTTCAACACCACGCGCGGGATGATGTAGCCGGAGGTGGAGAGCGGGTCCACCCAGCACATCACTTTGCCCTTGAGGTCCTCGAAGGATTCAATGCCCGCGTCGGCCCGCACGATGATCTGGCCGGTGTAGAAGGGCTGTCCGAACCGAATGGTGGCCAGAATAGGCTCGACCCCGCACTTCTCATTGGCAAGCAAGTAGCCGAAGGTGTTGAGCCAGCCGATGTGGGCATTTCCGGCGCACATGGCTTCCACGACGGCGGCATAGGAGGTGGCCACGTTGCTCTCGATTTGCAGGCCCGTCTTCTCTTCCAGCATTTTCTCGATAGCTTGTCCGCCAGCAATGATTTCCTGCGTGTCACCCGACGGGACGAAGGACATCACCCTGTCTCTTATACACATCTCCGAGCCC
>WFWG01000067.1 GCA_015491235.1 Ardenticatenaceae bacterium | reverse complement strand
GTAGAGCACCACGCCGCCTGCTGGCCCGCTTTGGGGAGCGCGTCGAGTTGCTGGGCTTCGAGCGCCGGGGGGGCGACGGCGTGGTGCTCTACTGGCGCACCCGGCGGGAGCTCCCGCTGGCCTTGACAGTTTTCGTCCACGTGCTGGACGCGGACGGAAACCTGGTGGGCCAGGCAGACCACGTGCCCCAAGGTGGCCGGGCGCCCACGACGGGGTGGCTGCCCGGCGAGGTGGTGGCCGACGCCTTCACCCTGCCCGTGGAGTTGCAGCCCGGCTGGCGCCTGCGCGTGGGACTGTACGACCCGGTCAGCGGGGCGCGCTTGCCGCTGGACGCTGGCGGGGACGCCGTGGAAATCGTGTGGGGTGAGGGGGATGTGGCGCCGTAGAGTGGCCCGTCCACCCACCCCGGTGCTGGCCGCCGCGCTGGTGGTGGCGCTCACCCTCCCGGCCATCGTTCCCCTGCTGCGGCCTGGCTACTGGCGCAGCGACGACGGGCTCATTCACCTCTTTCGGCTGGCGGGGCTGCGCCACGCTGTGGCCGCAGGTGGATGGTATCCCCGCCTTTTTCCCGAGTTCGCCTTCGACTACGGGTTTGCCGTCTTCCACTACTACGCCCCCCTCTCCTATTACGTGGGACTATTCTTCACCGCGGCCGGCTTGAGTACAGTGGTCGCCATGAAGGCCACTTTCGCGCTTAGTCTGGTGATCGCCGCGCTGACCATGTGGTGGCTGGCGCGGGACGTGTGGAACGGCGAGTGGGCGGGCATCCTGGCAGCCGTCGTCTACACGTATCTACCTTATCACCTGGCCGACGTTTACGTGCGCGGGGCCCTGGCCGAAAGCTGGGCCTTCGTCTGGTGGCCGCTGGTGCTGTGGGCCGTGTGGCGGGGGCGTTGGGGAACGTGTGCCCTCGGGCTGGCCGCACTGGTGCTGACGCACAACCTTTCCGCTTTGCTTTTTGCCCCTCTGCTGGCAGTTTGGTGGGGGGTGGTGACGTGGACGCGCCAGCCGGAGGGGAACACAGCAGCCCACTGGCTGGCCGCTGGTGCGCGGCTGGCGGGCGCGGCGGCCCTGGGTGCCCTCTTGAGCGCTTTCTACTGGTTGCCGGTGTTGTCGGAGACCCGCTGGGTGCTGTTGGCCGCTGACGTGGGCGGGCGGGGCTTCGTGCGTCACCTCTACCCCTGGCGCGAGTGGATCGCGCGCACCTTCGTCTACCGCTACGTTCCCGACCAGCAGACCGCCGCCGAGCACCCGCTGAGTTGGGGGCACCTGGCTTTGCTCGCCGTCATCCTTTGGGCCGCCTGGCGGGCGCGTTCCCGTCCTCGCGTTCGCTGGCTGGCAGGTCCGCTGGTGGGTTTGCTGGCGGTCATCCTCTTCCTGCTCACGGATACCTCGTTGCCCGTGTGGAACCTGATTGCCGTGCCCTTCGGCATGGTGCAGTATCCCTGGCGGTGGCTGGGGATCGTGGTGCTGCTGACGGCGCTCCTGAGCGGCGCGGTGTTGCAGGTGGTGCGGGGACGACAAGCGCAGGTGGCGTTCGTGGCGGGCGTGGCCTTCCTGCTGGGCTTCACGGGACTGCGCAACCTGCCCGTAGAGCCGCTGACGCCGGACTTGAGCCAGTATCCGGAGGTCATGTGGGCGGAGGATTTTCGGCTCCAGCAGATTGGGGCCACGTGGACAGCCGAATACTTGCCCCGCTGGGTGCGGGAGGAGCGCTGGGCGGTGCCCCGGTCGGTGGAGCGGCCTGAAGTGAGCCGGGTGGTTGCGGTGGAGGAGGCCCGCTTGGTGGACGCTTCGCCGTGGCGCTACGTGCTGGACGTGAAACTGACCTCACCGGCGGCCCTCCGCCTGCACCAGTTTTACCTGCCGGCCTGGCGGGCCTGGTTAGATGGCCAACCGGTTCCCACCTGGCCCTCCACGTCCCTGGGCCTGGTGACGGTGAACGTGCCAGCCGGACGCCACCGGGTGGCGTTCGCCTGGCGGCCCACGGCTCCTGTGGTGGCTGGAGACATGCTTGCAGTCGTCGGCGTGGCAGTGGGCCTTGGGTGGGGACTGTGGAACCGGCGACGGTGGCCGGGCGTGCCGCGCTCGAGGCGACTGGCGGTGCTGGCTGTGGTGGCCGTTTTGCTTGGCGCGGCCGGGGGAGGGGTGCTCGTGAAGAGAAACGCAGGAGCACCGGCCCGGTTCTCGCCGACAAGCGTGGCCGTGGGCGACCTGGCCTGGCTGGTGGGGTGGGAGCGGGTCCCAGAAGCCCCCCGAAGTGGACAAACCCTCTTGGTTACACTATACTGGTTTAGCCAGTGTTCGACCCCGGCCAACTACAAGGTGTTCGTCCACCTGACGAAGCCTGACGACGGCCGGCCGCTGGTCCAGTCGGACGCCGACGCGGGGAGTGGGTACACGCCCACCACGCGCTGGGTGCCCGGCGAGTTGGTGCTGGACCGCCACCGGCTGGTCCTGCCGGTAAACCTGCCGCCCGGGGAGTATCACCTGTGGGCTGGCCTCTATGATTTCACCACGGGCGAGCGGCTGCCGGTCGCTGGCCGGTCAGACGGGCGCATTTTCCTGGGCCGGGTGTGGGTCCAGCCTCCTGGGAAGGAGTGAAGGCGTATGGCGTTGCGCGCGGAGTCGTACCGTCAGACGGTGAGAAAAGTCTACCATTCGGTGCGCTTGAGCTTCCTGGTGCGTGACCGGCGAACGCTGACCGCGCTGCTGGCAGGCTGCCTGGTGGCCGGGGGGATAACGGGGGCGTTGATCGCCTTCACGTCTCCGCTGGTGGCGCTCCTGGCTCTGGCGGGCACGCTGGTGCTGCTGCTCATGCTGCGCTCGCCCCAGTGGGGGCTGTACGCCGTGGTAGGAGTTGCCATTTTGCTGCCCTTCGGTGCCGTTCCCGTGAACGTGGGCTTCAAGCCCTCTTTCCTGGACGGCGCCCTGGGGATTACCTTCTTCGTTTGGTTTATGCGGCTGGCTGCTGGCCGGGTGCGCCAGATACGGTTGACGCCGCTGGCGCCCTTCGTGCTGGCTTTCATGGGGGTGGCCGTGGTGGCCTTCGTGGCTGGGCTGGAGCACGCGCCGCTGGACAAGAACACCCTGCGCCGCTTCGCAGAGGTAATGCTGGGTGTGTCGCTCTTCCTCGTGGTGGTGGACCACGTGCGGGAGCGCCGCCAACTGGAGGGGCTGGCCGTGGTCATCATTCTGTGCGGCTTCCTGTCGGCCCTCATCGGGGTGGTGCTCTACGTGCTGCCGCAGGAGGTGAGCGTCCGCCTGCTCTCCGCCCTGCGGGTGTTCGATTACCCGGCCGGCCCTGGGGTCCTGCGCTTCATCGAGGATAACCCCAACCTGCCCCAGCGGGCCATCAGCACCAGCGTGGACCCTAACGTGTTCGGCGGGCTGCTCATTCTGGTCACGGCTTTTACCGCTCCCCAACTGGCCGCTCCGCGCCCCCTGTTTCCTCGCTGGCTGACGGCCATCTTCCTGGTCACAATGGGCCTGGCAATGGTGCTGACCTTCTCTCGCGGAGCCATGTTGGGGCTGGTCGTGGGGTTGGCGCCGCTGATGGTTCTGCGCTACCGGCGGTTAATCCCGTATGCGGTGGTTGGTGGACTCCTGCTGCTCCTGCTGCCCCAGTCGCAGGTCTACTTGCAGCGCTTCGTGGAGGGGTTCCGTGGACAGGATCTGGCCACCCAGATGCGCTTTGGCGAGTACAAGGACGCCTGGCGGTTGATTCAGCGCTACCCCTGGTTCGGGGTGGGCTTCTCGGGCACGCCCGACATTGACCTCTACATCGGCGTCAGCAGCGTTTACCTCCTGATGGCCGAGTTCATGGGGCTCATCGGGTTGGGCGTCTTCCTGGGCACGATGGCAACTTTCTTCTTCCTGACAGCGCGCGCCGTGCGAGCCCTTCAGGGCGACGAGCGCGTGGAACCCCTGCTGCTGGGAGCCGTCTCGGCCATTTTAGGGGCGATGGTGGGAGGCGTGTTCGACCACTACTTCTTCAACATCACCTTTCCTCACAGCGTGGCCCTCTTCTGGCTCTTCGTGGGACTGGCCGTGGCGGCCGCCCAAATCGGGTACGAGGAGCAGGGGACTTCGCCCCAGGAGCCGGACGCGAACCCACTGGTGCTCATCTGGCAAGGGGCGGAAGCGCGAGCAAGGTGAGTGGTTTCTCCACGCTTCCGTCCGACAATGTTGGGACGCAATTCGGGTGAGCGGGCGCTTGCCATGAACCCCCTCTCATGCTAATATAGAGGCGTGCGACTTTGCCGTCCACAGAGGAGGAGTTGTCATGACAGACCAGGACTGCATCTTTTGCAAGATTGTGGCCGGTGAAGTGCCGTCGGATATCGTGTACAAGGATGAGCACGTGACCGCCTTCCGTGACATCAACCCGCAGGCGCCGATCCACATCTTGGTGGTGCCCAACCGGCACATCGCCACCACTGCTGACCTGACGGCTGAAGACGAGGGCCTAATGGGGCATCTGGTTCGCGTAGCTCACCTCGTGGCCGAGCAGGAGCAAATTGCCACGTCAGACCGTGGTTATCGGCTGGTGCTCAACTACGGGAAAGACGGCGGCCTGCTGGTCTACCACTTGCACATGCACGTGCTGGGTGGGCGCCGCATGGGGTGGCCACCAGGCTGAGGGAGGAAAGCGTCGCATGGGAATAAAGGAGCAACTCCAGGCCGACCTCAAGGCGGCCATGAGAGCGCGTGACGAAACGAAGCGAGACGCGGTGCGCTTGCTGCTCAGCGTCATCAAAAACGCTGAAATCGAGAAGGGGGGCGAGTTGTCCGAACAGGAGTTAATCGTCCTCCTGCAAAAGCAAGCCAAGCAGCGCCGCGAGTCCATCGAGCATTACCGTGCGGCCGGACGGGACGACCTCGTCCGGGAAGAAGAAGCCGAGCTGGCGATCATTGAGTCGTACTTGCCCGAAATGCTCAGCGAGGAGGAGATCCGTCGTGAAGCCCTTGCTCAGATCGAGGCGGTCGGCGCCACTGGCCCGCGCGATTTGGGCAAGGTCATGGGCCCCCTAATGGCCAAGCTGCGCGGCCGTGCCGACGGTGCTGTGGTTCAGCGGATCGTGCGGGAGCTTTTGGCCGAGCGAGCAAGCTGAGAGAAAGGGAAGCAAGCCGGCTGGTGAGCCGCACAGCCTGGTCGCTTGTCCGGCCAGCCAGCTTCTTCTCCCGTCGCGGTTGAAGAGCTATGTACACGTCCGGTTCCTTCCAACCCATTCGACCTGCACCTGTTCCCCTCACCGTGCGCCAGCAACTCCAGGGTTTCCTGTGGGTCGTCCTGCTGTTGCTTGTCCTGCTGGCCGTGGTGATCATCAACCCCTCCCCTTCGGCCACGCTGCGGGCGGGGAGCGTTAGCCCCCAGGACATTCGGGCTCCCCGGCGCATCACTTTTGTAAGTCAGGTGCGCACGCAGCAGGCCCGCGAGGCGGCGGCGGCCAACGTGGCCCCCATCTACACGCCGCCTGACCGGGCCCTGGCGATCAAACAACTCTCCACGGCCCAACAGGTGGCCGACTTCATCACCAAAGTTCGCGACGATTCCACCCTCCCGCGGTCTGAAAAAGTCAAACGCATTGCTGATCTGGAGCCGGTGCAGTTTTCGTCCGAAGCTATTGACGCTGTGCTCTCCTTTTCAGATAAGGAATGGGAAGCTGTCACCAAGGAGACGTACCGCCTCCTGGAACAGTTGAACAGGCGCCAGATTCGGGAAGACCAGCTTTCGGCTATTCGCCGCCAGCTTCCCTATCAAGTGGACGTGACGTTGAACGACGAGCAGGCTCTGGTGGTCACGGAGTGGGTCTCAGCCCTGTTGCAGCCCAACAGCTTCTTGGACGAGGCCCGCACCGAAGAGGCTCGCGAGAACGCCCGTCGCAGCGTGCCCGACGTCCAGGTGACCTACGAGCAGGGGCAGATCATCGTGCGAGAGGGCGAAATTGTCCAGCCCGAACACATCGAAGCCCTGGAAGCACTGGGCCTGCAAAGTGCCTCCTTCACGCGGGAGCGGCTGGCGGGCACGGTGATCCTGGTGACTTTGCTCGTCCTGGTGCTGGCTTTCTACGTCGTCCGCGTTCACCCTCAGTTGTGGGTGCACGGTCGCTTGATGGCCGCCGTGGGCCTGACGTTGGTGTTGAGCACACTGGCAGTACGGCTCTTGATGTCGGGCCATTCTTTGCTGGCATATCTGACACCTGTGGCTTCGGCAGCCATGCTTTTAAGTATGCTCGTGGGCCCGGATGTGGCCCTGATTGCTTCGACGTTGCTTGCCCTGCTTGTGATGCAGTTGACGGGCTCCTTCGAGTTGGCGGTTTACACGTTTGTCGGGAGCAGTATAGCCGCTCTGGTGTTGTGGCGGGTTGAACGCTTGCAGAGTTTCGTCTCTGCCGGCCTGCTTGTGGGGCTGGCGAACTTGGGCGTGGTGCTGGCCTTTGCCCTTCAAGAGACGAGTTGGTCTCCCCTGGTGTTAGCCATGCGAAGCGGCTTGGCGGTGGCCAACGGAGCGCTGAGTGCCAGTGTGACCCTGGCTGGCTTCTACATCCTCTCGTCTGTGGCGGGGGTCACCACGTTTTTGCAGCTTATGGAGTTGGCACGGCCAACGCACCCCCTCTTCAAGCAACTGCTCCTCGAGGCGCCTGGCACCTATCACCATTCCATCATGATCGGCAACCTGGCGGAACGGGCGGCGGAAGCCATCGGTGCAGACGCGCTCCTCGTGCGTGTGGGGGCGTATTACCACGACATCGGCAAAATTACGGCGCCTCACTACTTCGTCGAGAACCAAGCCAACGACTCGAATCCTCACGATGAGCTGGGGGACCCTGAGAAAAGCGCTCAGATCATTATCAACCACGTTGCCGAAGGTGTCCGGCTGGCACGCAAGTTCCGGCTGCCGCCCCCCATTGTGGATTTCATCCGCCAACACCACGGCACGACGCGGGTGGAATACTTCTACCGGAAGGCGTGTGAACAATACGGACCTGAAGCGGTGGACGAGTCCAAGTTCCGCTATCCGGGGCCGCGTCCGCAAACCCGTGAGGCAGCCATTCTGATGCTGGCCGACGCTGTGGAGGCGGCGGTGAGAGCTGAGAAGCCGGAAGACGTGGAAACCGTTGACGCCGTGGTGTGCCACATCATCCAGCAGAAGCTCGACCAGGGGCAACTGGTGGACACCCCGTTGACGTTGCAGGACTTGGAGGCCATTCGGCGCGCCTTTGTTCAGACCCTCTCAGGCATGTACCACTCCCGTGTGACGTATCCCTCTTCGCCTCTTCCCCAGACCAGAGCGAACGGCCATGAGCACGTCAGTTCACCTGCAGATCAGCGGGTCGTTGAGCAATCGAGTTGACGCCAAACGCCTGCGGCGAGCTGTAGAAGCTACCCTCGCTGAAGAGGGGGTTGATCGTCCCGTGGCGCTTACAATCGTTGTGGTGGACGACGAGGAGATGAGCGACCTGCACGAGGCGTACCGCGGGGAGGCAGGTCCAACCGATGTGCTCACTTTTCCCTTCGAGCCGCCCAACGGCGTGGACGAGGAAGGGGCGTATCTCGGGGACATCGTGCTCTGTTTGCCGCAGGCGATGAGGCAAGCAGGAGAGGAAGGGCACCCCTGGCAGGACGAGGTGGACTTGCTCGCCGTGCACGGCGTGCTCCACCTGCTCGGATACGAGGACGAAACACCTGAAGGGCGAGCACGCATGTGGCGCCGTCAAGCCCGGATCCTCGAGCGCGTAGGGCTGGGGCACGTGGCGCCGCGTGAACCGTGAAGTTACGCCACGAGCCGCGTGTGACGGCTGCGCCAGTACGCAATGGCGCCCGCTGCCACGGCAACGGCTGTCGAGCCAACACCTACAGCAGCCAAGTATCGCCTGGAATGGAAGCGGAAGCGTTCGGCGGAAGGCGGGGGAGTGGCACGCTCTTCCCGCCTTTCCATTTGAGCCAACAGCTCACGTTTCAGCCGGGCGCGGAAGGTGGGTGACGGGCGGTGTTCCTGCGAATTGAAAAAGTCAACCAGCATATCCGTGAGGTCGAAGAGTTCACGCAACAGGCTAGCATGTTGTGGGAGAAGGCGCAGCAGAACCTGACGGTGTGCGGGTGTATGATTGTCAGCGTAGGCGGCTACAACGTCGTCCATCCAATCACGCTTCATTGCTTCCTTACTCCTTTACCAATTGCGTTTGGTAACGTCGTCTGCTCACAGAAGGGGGGCGGCGCCGCACATGTTCATGCGCTCGCCTCCGAGTCTCCGAAGGAGTACGTGACCTCATGCCATTTCCACGTCCAATTGGTATTAGTCAAGGCCACGTTTGCGCAGTTCGCGTCGCAAGGTGTGAAGGGTGCGGTTGTACAGGGCCTTGACAGCCCCCTCGGTTTTGTCCAAAATTTCGCCGATTTCGGCGTTGCTCTTTCCCTCTATGAACTTGAGGTAGAGCAGAGTCTGCCGATCTTCGGCCAGAGAACGAATGGCACGGTACAGGTGCTCGTATTCGTCCCGGCGTTCCACCAAGTGATCTGGCGGTTCGTGTTCCAGCAAGCGCTGAAGCAATGGTACATCCTCAAGGGAGATAAAGCGTCGGCGGTTCTGGTCACGGTGCCAGTTGGAAACCAGGTTGCGCGCAATCTTGAAGAGCCAAGCTTCAAAGGGAGCTTGAGTACACTTGTAGCGCGGCAGGGCATCCAGGACCCGGAAGAAGACGCGCGCCGTCAGGTCTTCAGCATCCTGAGGGTTGCCGACGCGGTAGTAAATGTACTGATAAATGCGGTCAACGTACCGCTCGTACAGTTCGCCAAACGCCTCACGATCATGTTTGGCGCGCTCGATCAGCTCCTGTTCCTCGCGCCGTCCGGCATGGCCATTTGGCGAGGAAACTGACGTTCGCATGTGAAAACCCTCCGCCAAGGGAAAGGTTACGCGCTCAAGCAAGGGTGGACCGGCAATGTCTCATCGGGCCAGGGAACGTAAGCCCATTGTATCCGCCTTTGCCCGCTTTTCCAAACGGAGCGGTTTTGGGGATGTCTCCTCGTTGACCGACGAAACTGTTCAAAGCGGAAGGAATTCGCCAAGATTGTGACTCACGTCCTTTGAGATTTAAGGTCACGAGGACAACTGGCGTTGGTCAGGTAAAGCCTCTTTCGCGTTTGGAGATGCTGAAAAAATGAGCTTATCAGCACGACGTGTGGTGTTCGTGTTCTTGGACGGCGTTGGCATTGGCCCGCCAAACGTGGCCGTGAATCCCTTCCTCACAACTCAGTTGCCCACCCTTCGCCGTCTGTTCGGAAACGCGTGGCCGGTGACGCTGGACAGCCGTCCGCTGGGGCTGTGGGCAGAGGGTGAACACGCGCGCCTTTATGCGGCGGACGCTTGCCTAGGGGTGCCCGGCCTGCCGCAGAGCGGGACGGGCACAACCAGCCTCCTCACGGGTGTGAACGCGGCGCGTTTGTTAGGACAACATGCCGGTCCCTTTCCACCAGCGGCGCTGCGGCCACTTCTGCGCGCTCAAAACCTTTTTAGCCGTGTTCGGCAGTTGGGAGGAACGGCCACGCTGGCCAACGCCTTTCCGCCCTTTTACCTGGAGCGGCTGGAACGTGGGCGCGCCCGGCGAACCACCATGACACAAGCGGCACTAGCGGCCGGTTTGCGGCTCCGCGACATCGAGGACCTGAAAAGAGGACGTGCGCTTTCGGCCTTCATCACCAATGAGCGCTGGAACCGGGTGGCTCCTTTCATCCCCGTGATTTCGCCGGAAGAGGCTGGAGTCCGTTTAGGCCGCTTGGCCCAATCCTACACGCTGACTGCTTTCGAGTTCTTCCAAACAGATCATGCGGGACACCGCCGCAACATGCTCTTTGCTGCAGAAGTGCTCTCTCGTGTGGACGGGCTCCTGAAGGGCCTCTTTTCGGAGCTTGACTCAAAGCGGGACTTCGTGGTAATAGCGAGCGACCACGGCAACTGTGAGGATTTAAGCACGAACCAACACACGAGGAACCCCGTTCCAGTTGTCGTGTGGGGTGCTGTGGCGCCGGATGCGCCCGTCATTCGGCGCATTACGGACGTGGTTCACTTCATCTTGCACCACATGGAAAAAGATTAATGCAGACGGGGGCGGAAAAGCCACCCCCGTCTGCACTAATCCTCCACTCTTTTCCATTACCGGCGTTGCTGCATACGCTGTTGCTGTCGGGCCAGTTTGCGGCGCAACTTGCGCAGGGCTTTCTTGCGCTCCTTGCGGCGCTGCTCGCTCTTGCTAATAAACCACCGCTTGCGGCGGTATGTGCTGAGGATGCGCGCCTGTGAGACCTCCTTGCGGAAACGCTTCAGCAGGCTCTCTGGGCTCTCTCCGGGACGCAGTCGTACAGTCACGTCTGTTTCACCTCCCCTCTTGGTGTTTGTATTTGCTCGTTCTTTTGGCGCAGATAGGGTATTTCTGCGTTTACTGTTCTCCTTGTTGATCGAGAGGCTCCGCAGAAACAGGTGCCTCCCCTTCAGCAGCAGGCTGTTCGGCTTCCGCAGGCGCTTCGGCTTCGGGAGGAAGCCCGGCGCCTTCCTCGGCAGCTTCGGCCGCGCTCTCCTCCTGAGCTTCGGGCGAGGCTTCCGCCGGCTGGGTTTCTTCCTCTACTGGGGATTCCTCTGCCTCCGCTTCCACCACACGCTTCAAGCTCAGGCCAATGCGGTGCCGTTCAGGATCAATGCTAATAATTTGAGCAATGAGCCGCTGGCCGCGTTGCACCACGTCGGCCGGTTTTGCGACGTGGCCGCTGGCCAGTTCGGAAACGTGGATGAGCCCTTCGACGCCCTCCTCGAGGCGCGCAAAGGCCCCAAAGTCGGTGACGTTGGTGATTTCGACTTCGATCGTGTCTCCCACGCTGTACTTCTCCGCCACCTGGAGCCAAGGGTCTGGCTGGAGGCGCTTCAGACTCAAGGCGATGCGGTTCTCCTCGCGGTCTACGTCCAAGACGTAGACCTCAACTTCCTGACCGACCTGAAGCACCTCGCGCGGGTGCTTCACCCGGTGCCAAGCCAACTCGCTCACGTGGATCAACCCGTCGGCGCCGCCCAAGTCCACGAAAGCGCCAAAGGACTGCACGTTTGTTACCGTTCCCTTGCGGACGTCGCCGGGCTGGAGTTCGGCAAAGAGTTGTTCTCGCTGGGCAGCCCGTTGCTCCCGGCGCGCGGCCCGTTCCGAAAGGATGAGGCGGCGGCGGCGCGCGTCCACCTCAATGACTTTCAACGTCAAGCGTTGCCCGACGAGAGCCTTCAGGCGGTCCTGGTGGGTCTGGCCTTCCCGCTGAGGAGGAAGGCTAACCAGTTGAGAAGCCGGGACAAACCCGCGCAGGCGGCCAAATGCCACGAGGACACCACCTTTGTTGAACCCAATTACCTCTCCTTCAAACAATTCGCCGCTGGTGTGTAACTCCTCGGCGCGTTGCCAGTCCTCTTGTACCCGGGCCAGGTTGATCGAAACCAAGCGGCGCCCTTCATCGTCTTCGCCCGGAAGAATGAAGACACGCACCGTCGAGCCGACGGTGAGGGCATCAAGCTCCTCGGCTGAAAGTTTGCCGATGTCTTTGGCGGGAACCACGGCCTCCCGTTTCAGTCCCAAGTCCACCAAAATTTCGTGACTGCTCTTTTTGACGATGACACCTTCTCGGATTTCACCTGGAGAGGGCGACTGATAATTGTATTCCTCGTTCTCCAGGTACTGCCACATCGGAGAAGTGTCCTTGTCCTGCTGGGAACCGGTAAACTCGTTCACGCTTTACACCTCTTTCCTTTGTTTGGCACCTTGCCGCCCCGAACCGGACAAATATGGCTGGCCTTTCCAGGCCAGCCAAGCGCGAGTGCCGGAGGGTGCCAGACAGCTACAATAGAATGACTCGGTTCGCCACCGCTGCACAAGCCGGTGGTGCCCGAGCCATCCACAGAGCGCTGTTCCCCTTCACAGATAAGGCACGTCTTCGAAGAGACGCGCCTTCCTGGTGAACCGCTTTGGATTGTCGCTGTGGACGAACGTTAATCGTTCATAAGCGGCACCACACAGACGCGACGGGCTCGAAAGGCTCTGCGCGCATCACCTTTTCGGGCTGGCAAGGTGTGGCTGTATTATACCGGAAGATAGAAGGGGTGTCAAACGGTTTCTTAACCTCGGTTCACAACCGTTTATCCAACGACCCCTGCTTCTCGCAAATGCCGCACCTCATCGTCTGAAAGGCCAAGCTCGTGGCGCAGAATTTCGTCCGTGTGGTCGCCCAGGCTCGGCGGTGGAGTAGGATCCGCCAGCGGTGTCCCCGAGAGCCGAACTGGAAAGCGGGCGTAGGGAATTCCCTGGTCGTCAACGTCCAGGCTCCCCCGCGCCTGGATGTGGGGGTCATCGGGTGTTTCGTTCAGGGAAAGGAGCGGCGTCACGGGTATTTCTTCCGGGTTGAGGCGGCGAAGCCAAACGTCCAGGGGCTGGGACTTGAACAATGCCCGCACTTCGGGAAGGGCCGAGCGGTCGAAGGCTCGGCCCTTCCAGTCCGGGCGCCCCAAAGCGTCGCACACCCGCTCCCAAAATTTGGGCTCCAGCGCGCCCAGCGCGAAGTAGCGCCCGTCGGCCGTTTCGTAGACGTTGTAGCAGGGCGCCTCGCCGGTGAGCAGCCCCATGCCCACGCCCAGCGCGTCGAGTTGCGGAAAGCGGCTCAGCGGCAGGAGCAGGTAGGTCCACGCCAGCGCTCCGTCCAGCATGGATACGTCCAGGTGCTGGCCCTGGCCGGTGGCCTCGCGAGCGATGAGGGCTGCCAGAATGGCCACAAGCGCCGGCAGGGTGCCGCCGCCCACATCGGCAAGCTGGACGGGAAGAAGGTGCGGCTGACCGTCGTCACCCACGTTGCGGGCCAGCAGGCCGGCCAGGGCCAGGTAGTTGTTGTCGTGGCCTGGCCGGCGGGCGTATGGCCCCTCCTGCCCGTAGCCGGTAATGCTGCAATAAATGAGGCGAGGGTTGATGCCCCGCAGTGTCTCGTAGTCGGCGCCCAAGCGGGCCATCACGCCGGGGCGGAAGCCCTCCACCAACACGTCGGCCGTATGCACCAGGCGGTGCAGCAGGGCTTGGCCTTCGGGGTGTTTCAGGTTGATGGTCACCGAGCGCTTGCCCCGGTTGAGCGCCGCGCGGTATGGGTTGGAGCGGTCGCGCGGCATGAGGAGACTACCGGCCAGGTCGGGCGCTTCGACTTTGATGACGTCGGCACCCAGGAAGGCCAACCACATGGTGGCCAGCTCGCCCGGCAGGAGGTGAGCCAGGTCCAACACGCGATAGCCGGCGAGAGGAGGGCGGCTCACGTGGCAAGCTCCTTGAGGCTCAGATCCCGTAACCGCCCGTCACTTCCAGCACGTGACCGGTGATGTATGAGGCCAGCGGAGATGCCAGGAACAAGATGGCGCCGGCCGCCTCTTCCGTGGTGCCCGCTCGTCCCAAGGGGATGAGAAGCGGTATGAGTTCTCGCCGCTCCTGGGGGATGCCAATGGCAATCTTGCGGCCGCCCACTTCCACCGTCTCGCCCTTTTCCTTGGGCTGAGTCAGGCGCGTGTCAATATACCCGAAGGCCACCGCGTTGCACCGAATGCCGAAGCGACCCCACTCCTTGGCCACGGTCTTGGTGAGCCCCACGATGCCCATTTTAGCCGTGGCGTAGTTGGCCTGTCCTGCGTTGCCGTGCAGCCCCGAAGTGGACGAAACGTTGATGATACAGCGGGGCTCCGGTGTGCGCCCCTCGGCCAGTTCCTGTTTGGCCACGTCACGCATGTACGGAGAAGCAGCCCGGATCAGCCGGAAGGGAGCTGTGGCGTGAACGTCTAAAATCACCTGCCACTGCTCGTCAGTCATCTTGTGAATGACACCGTCCCACGTGAAGCCGGCGTTGTTAACCAGGATGTTCAGCTTTCCAAAGGTTTCCACGGCGGTCCGGACGATGCGATCGGGAAACTCTGGGTCGGTAACGTCGCCCGGAACGGCGATAGCCTCGCCACCAGCAGCGCGAATTTCAGCCACAACAGCTTCGGCTGGTTCAGGGTTCAAGTCATTCACAACGACTTTGGCTCCTTCACGGGCGAACAGGCGGGCAGCCGCCGCGCCGATGCCCCTGCCGGAGCCGGTGATGATGGCAACCTGGTCCTTCAGAAGTTCGCACATTGGGAAGCCTCCTTATTCACGATTATTTTGACGGGCGCGTATGGCTTGGAACTGTTGTGCCCACTGAGCCGCTTCGGTGCGGGAATGAACGCCCAGTTTGGAGTAGATTCGGCTGACATAGTTGCGCACTGTCTGATAAGCCAGGCCGAGCTCCTTGGAAATCTGCTCGTTGGAGTACCCTTGGGCCAGCAAGTCCAACACGTCCAGTTCGCGGGGCGTAAGGTCTGGATTAAGGGCATGTGAGGAGGAAATCAGGCGGGAAATCTTTCTGGTAATCGTTTCGCTGTACCATGTCCCGCCGTTCACGACTGTGCGAATGGCTTTTACGACCGTTTCGGGCATTTCGTCTTTCAAAATATACCCGCTGATATTCGTGCCTACGGCCAGCTTGATGTAAACTTCGTCGTCATACGCTGACAGCAAAATGATGTGCGGCGGAGAAGAAAGAGAGCGCAGACGTGCAATTGTCTCGTTGAGAGGTGGTCCTGGAATGCGCAGGTCGAGCAGAACGACGTCCGGTTGCAAGGCTTCGCACAACCGTTCAAGGCCCTCACTGGTGTCCGTCTCTCCCACCACGGTGATGTCTTTTTCCTCTTCCAACACGCTGTGCACACCAGCGCGGATTAACGGGTGATCGTCAACCAGCAGAACGCGAATGGGAAACGACATAGTCCCTCTCCTCTTCGAGTGGAATGGTAACCTGGATGCACGTTCCTTTTCCAGGTTGAGTGTTGAAGGCGTATTTTCCGCCAAGGGCGGAAACCCGTTCGGCGATGCCCAAAAGCCCAAAGTGATTGGAAAGAGCCAGTGTGCTGAGTGAAGTCGGCAGCGTAAACCCGTGTCCATCGTCACGGACCAGAAGTGTCGCCGTTCCGTCGGCAACCTGCAATGTGACATCAATGTGTCGCGCACCAGCATGTTTGATGGCATTGCGCACAGCTTCCTGAAAGACACGGAAGAGACACAATGCTATGCTTTGGGGAATGTCGGTTGCCCGTTTGTCGAGATGAAGCCGAATAGTCGGGCAATCCGGGGTCTGTCGGAGGGTGGCTACGAAGTTCTCAATAGCCGCCACAAGTCCCAATTCCTCCAATCCGGCCGGACGAAGTTCGGCCACAACCTGGCGCAATTGTTGAACGGTTTCCAGTATTCCCTGGCGCAGTCGGTCCAGTTCTGCCAGAATTGCCGCCTGTTCGAGCCCGCTCTGTCGGCGAATGTGCCGTTGCAGGCGGGCCATTTGGAAACTCAACCCCAGCAGGTGTTGAATGCTTCCGTCGTGAAGGTCTTGGGCCAGGCGCAAGCGTTCCACTTCACGAGCGTTTGCCAGGCGGCGACGCGCTTCCTGCAACTTTTGTTCGGCGCGCTTGCGGGAGGTTATATCCCGGCCAACCGAGAGGATGGCCTCTTGATTCATGTAGGGAATAAGCGTACTTGACCCCTCGATGTAGATAATTTGCCCATCAGTTCGCACAAGCCGCACTTCCATGGGCACAGTAAAGCCTTGAAGGTGGATGTTCTCCAGCGAAGCGCGCACTTTGGCAACATCTTCTGGGTAAACGAAGGACCAAATACTCCGCCCTAACAGTTCTTCCGGCCGGTTGAAGCCGAGCATTTGGGCTGCCTTCTGGTTGGCGAACACAATCTGTCTGTCCAAGTGAATGACCAAGCTGTCGGGCAGCCGTCGAATCACCTGCCGGTATCGTTCTTCGCTCTCCCGCAGGGCCAACTCCAGTTGTCGGAAGCTCTCGAAAACGGCCTGACTGACTTCCTCCTGCTCGCGTAACATGCGGCGTTTGGACTCTTTGTCGAATTGAAAGGCGATGCGGGCCAGCGCTGTTGGTAGCCGCTTGCTCAGCACCACGAGCGCATCTGGCCCACACCGGGTAACTTGCGTGGCCAGAATTTCCAGAGTACAGGAGAGCGCGTCTGGTTGGTTGAAGTGGTGCCGAACGAGCACAATGCCGATGGCTGAGAGGGGAGCCGGGTTGAACGGCTCACCACACAGCACGTCGCAAAACAGCGCATATAATTCGCCCAGTTCCTGGTGTAATCTCTTCAGCGATATGGTGGAGAAGCTGCTCCAGAAGAGCGCATCTCCCCACTGAGTTGCTACTTCTTCGCGAAACGAGAGGAGCGTTCTGTACGCTGATCGAAGCACATGTTCGCCCATGGCTCGCCTTCGGTCTGTAAGGGACATTTCGCTTTGTGGAACACCCTCTAATCATACAGGGTTCCCCCTATTTGTACAAACTGAGAGGAAACAAAATTGCCTCTAGGAAAGCTTCGTTTAGAATAAAGTGACAGTTGCTTCCGCCGCAATTGTTATACCAATTGCTTTCTCGAACACCATGTTTCAATCCTGGTGTTCTCCTGAAGCGTGGGACGACGGCGTGCCATTCCAGCGGCTTGAGCCGAGATACGGCTCGGCGCCGCCGTAAGAAAAGAAATTGTGGAGAACTGGGGCGGTGCCGAGCCATTTCGGTGAATACATGGCATTTGTAGGCCCAACTGGTATTACTTCCATGATTCGGGGAGGAAGCGACGTGCTCCTGTTTCGCCTTCAAGTAACGCTGCTTGAGGAGGGGGTGCTGCGGGTTTTGTGCTTCCAGTCACCGGCTGGTGAAGCCGAACACCAGGCTCCCCTTCCCTTTCAGCCTCACGAACTGAAACGCCTGCAACGCTCGCTGGATGAACACATTGTACGGGCGCCGGCCGATGACCAATTGGCTTGGACGCTTGGAGAAGCGCTCTTTCAACTTCTCTTCGGCGGCCCAGTTGGCCTTCTCTGGCACCGCAGCCTGGACGAGGCCGAACGGCGCCAGGCGCCTTTGCGCCTGGAGTTGCGGGGCCACATGCGCGTTTTGGGATGGCCTTGGGAGTTCCTCCGGGCTCCTGATGGGGATTTCGTGCCCCTCTCGGCGCGCACGCCACTAGCGCGATACGTCCCCCTTCCCGAACCGGAGCAAAGCGCGCTGCTGGCCGAGCGGCCCCTC
Organism: Ardenticatenaceae bacterium; assembly: GCA_015491235.1. Lineage (GTDB taxonomy): Bacteria > Chloroflexota > Anaerolineae > Ardenticatenales > Ardenticatenaceae > WFWG01. The sequence goes on along the minus strand of WFWG01000067.1, from coordinate 3,592 downwards.
AAAGTGTTGCTGGTGCAAGCCTCACCGGAGGGCCTGCCCCCTCTCGACTTGGCCCGCGAACAGGAAGCGCTCGAAGCCGCCTTCTCCACGTTGCACGGCGGAGCCGTGCTTGAGGTGGTTTTCCCAGCGACGTTCGACCGCTTGCACGCGGCCGTGCGCCAGTTTCAGCCTCACGTGCTGCACCTTGGTGCTCACGGTGACGCTGACGGTTTCATCTACTTGGGCGAGGCCCAGCCAATTCCTCTGCAGGGCAAGGACTTGGCCCGCCTCGTCGCCGACGCGCCGGCGCTGCGGCTCGTTGTCCTCAACGCCTGTCGGAGCGCCGAGGCGCACGATGGCGCAGCGAGTGCGGCCGAACGCCTGGTGCGTGCTGGAGTGCCCGCGGTCATTGCCATGCAACGGGCCATTAGTGATGGGGCTGCTGCCGTGCTGGCACGCGAGCTCTACGGCACTTTGGCCGAGGGCTACGCCGTAGAAACAGCTCTGGCTCACGCGCGCCAGGCTATGGCGGTGACCTACGGCCTGGAGTGGAGCACGCCCATGCTCTTCTTGCGGACTGTGGACAGCCACCTGTGGCGCTGGGTAGCAGGAATGAGGTCGCCTGCGGTGCAGAAGGACAAGGCTGGAGCCCCGGTTTCTCCGCCATCTGTTGTCGCTGTGGAGCGCCGTACCGCCCCTGACGGAAGCGAAGTGCTCTACTTGCCGCCCGCTGAGGTGTGGTTTGGTCCGCCGGGGAAGGAGCAACGGGTCAAAGTGGAAGGGTTCTGGATTGGCCGCGCACCTGTTACCAATGCTCAGTACGCTCGCTTTGTGGCCGAGACCGGGCATCCGCCGCCACCCCATTGGGGAAAAGCCCACTTTCCCGAGGACTTGGCCGACCACCCCGTCGTCTTTGTCTCTCGGAAGGATGCCGAAGCCTACTGCCGCTGGGCTGAGGGACGCCTGCCCACGGAAAGAGAGTGGGAACGGGCCGCCCGTGGGGCTGATGGGCGCGAGTGGCCGTGGGGGAACCAATGGGAACCTGAACGGGCCAACACGGCTGATGGCGGGCCTGGTCATACCACACCCGTGGGGGCGTACCCTCACGGAGCCACGCCGGAAGGCGTGCTCGACCTGGCTGGCAACGTGTGGGAGTGGACAGCCAACCGTGAACCGGAGGGTGCCGTGGCCAAGGGCGGCTCTTGGTTCGACCCGCCGGAAAGCGCACGCACCTGGGAGCGGATGCTCGCCAACCCCGAGGCCGGCTATGACGACGTGGGATTTCGGTGCGCTTGGGACGACCTGCCGGAAGAGCCAGCTACATAACTACATAACCTCGAACTCACACGAGAGGATGACGACGTCGGGGCGTTCCCGTTCCAACCACGCCACGGCTTCCTCCAACACACCACGGGCGTAAGTGCCATTGCTGTTTACCGTGACGAGGCAGATCGCCGCTGCGCCGGCCACGTCCTGAAAGTCCATTTCCGCCACAGCTACGTTGAAGCGCCGTCTCATGCGCGTCAGGGCTGATTTCAAGATGCTACGCTTTTCCTTCAGCGTGCGCGAGGGCAAGTCAAGCTCGAGCCAGCACGAGACGATCATGGCTGTGTTCGTCAGAAGAGCCCTTTCGTCATGCCGCCGTCCACTTGAATCGTAACGCCTGTTACAAAGCTCGCGTTCTCGGAGCACAGAAACGCGATCACGTCGGCCAGTTCTTCCGGGCGTCCCAGCCGGCCCATGGGAATGGGGGCAGCCCAGCGAGCGCTGGCTTCTTGGAGCGAAATGCCCTCCTGCTGGACGGCTGCCTGCATCAGTTCCTCGATCCGTGGGGTGGCTATTGGACCGGGTCCCACGTTGTTTATCGTAATGCCCTTAGGAGCCAGTGCGTTGCTCAGCGTCTTGGCAAGCGCCACCAGCGCTGCACGGGTGGCATTGCTCAACACCAGGTTGTCCAGTGGCTGCTTTACAGAGACCGAGGTAATGTTGACAATGCGCCCCCAGCCCGTTTCTTCCATGTAGGGAACGACCAGGCGAATCAGGCGGAGGGCCGAGAAGAAGACCTGGTTGAAAGCTGCCCACCACTCCTCGTCGGAGAAAGAGAGAGGCGGGCCGGACGGAGGCCCCCCCGTGTTCGTCACCAGGATGAGCGGAGGGCCAAGCTGCTCGGCAGCGGTGCGCACGAAGCGCTCAATGTCTTCCGGCTTTGTGAGGTCGGCCACAATGGGCAGAACCGTGGCGCCGGTGTCGGCCACAATCTCGTCGGCTGCCCGCTGGATGCGATCTTCGTGGCGCGAGCAGATGACCACGTGGGCCCCCTCTCGGGCGAGGCGCCACGCGGCCGCCTTTCCCAGCCCGCTGCTAGCAGCGGCAACGAGGGCAACTTTGTTGGCAATACCCAAGTCCACGGTGTGCCTCCAGGCAATGGTGTTGCTGTTTCTTTATTTTACCGGCTTGCCAGCACCTGTACAAATGCGCGTTCAATGGCCTCGCGCCCTGGCCAACCCGCCACGTTAGCCAACACCGTTCCGTCGCTGTCAATGAGCACGAAGGTGGGGGGACCCCGCACGCGGTATTTCTTCAGGAAGGGACGGGTGGCAGGCCGATCAATGTTCATGCGGATGATCACCAGCCGACCGTCATACGCCTGTTGCAGGGCCTCCAGTTCCGGCCGAATCTGGCGGCAAATGGGACACCAATCAGCGTGGAAGAAAACCAATGCGGGGCGCCCCAGTTGTCCGGCTTCGGCGGCCTTGAGAGCGTCCGCGTTGGTGTCGGAGGAGAGGTCCAATACTGTCGGCGGATCGGGAGAGGCAGGTGTGTCGGAGAAAAAGGAACATGCGGCCACAAAAAGGCCCAACATACACGCCGTCCAGAGAAAAGCCCTTTTGCCGGGCATAGCGTATATCCTCCAACGAACAGGAGCTCATGCAGGCCGCAAGCGGTTCGGTTGCCCTTTTCTGAAGGTCAGATACGGATGTCGGGATTCAAGCGAATTCGGACAAGGGGTCCAGAGTGCCAGAGGACCGGCCAATATAATAGCACAAGCCGGTGTGGAGCGCCTAATCCGACGGCTGACAATGCGCGCTGGTTTTTTCCTTTTCACCCTTCGCCGGAAAGATGCTATTATTACAACGGTGCTTTTCCGTTTTGAAGGACCCCTTTGGCCCCGGCAGGGCCGACAGGCGTGTGGGGAGGAGAGAAATGACGGTACACCTGACGCGCCACAAGTTCACGGTGGAGGAATATCACCGCATGGCGGAGGCGGGCATTCTCTCGGAGGACGACCGCGTGGAACTCATCGAGGGGGAGATTGTGGAAATGGCACCCATCGGCAGTCGGCACGCCGCCACAGTCAAACGACTGCTCGCTCTTCTTCTGCCCGTTCAAATGAACGGAAAGGGCATTCTCAGCGTTCAAGATCCTATCCGTCTGGCGCCGGACTCGGAACCGCAGCCGGACGTGGCGCTATTGAAGCCACGGCCAGACTTCTACGCCTCGGGGCATCCCGGCCCGGAGGACGTGTTGTTGCTGGTAGAGGTGGCCGAGACCACGGCTGGGGAGGACCGGGCGGTGAAGGTGCCGCTGTACGGGCGGCACGGGGTGCCGGAGG
>WFWG01000066.1 GCA_015491235.1 Ardenticatenaceae bacterium | reverse complement strand
TGTATAAGAGACAGGTATATCCTTAATTTGCTATATCTAATTCTGGACAGAAAGCAACAAACATATCATCTTCTTTTGTAATTATTGCTGTAAATTTATAATTAAACATTTCTAAAAACTTTCAATCTAACGACATTAAGCTCAGCTGCCGCGAGCAGTCGGCTGCAGCGAGGTGTTAGCCAGTTTGTGCTGTATAGATGTCATAATTGACCATTTAACTTTAGAAGTGCGGCAAGCTGTTTATGTTCAATTACACCAATTGGCCAATTATATTTCTCACGCATTTGCTTGATCAGATTCCACAATTGTTGTGAACACTTCTTTGCAGTTATGAACACCACTATACACTTATCAAAGAAAGCAAAAGGGCGAGCGATTTGGTAAAAATAGTTCACCGGCACCGTCGAATGCCGAATTTCACGCGCTGATTTAAAAGGCATGCAAAGGTAGTATGTGCCATCTGATCCCAATTCAATAGGTATTTCCATATCGGCAATCTCAACCGAGCCATGAGGCTTGGTTGCCTCGTTTCTAACAACTACTGGGTCTACATTAATCATTATATTGGCGACTCGCCTTCTCAGTTCCTGATCATCAAGAGCAAACAGTTTGGAAAGATCATTTGAATCAACAGGTGCCTGAGGAATAGCTAAATATGCACTAAAATATTTTGGCATAAACTCTTCGAGGTTAATTCCGTTTTCAAAACGGTATTTTATATCTAAATCGAGAGGATGTTTGTCTCCCTCAAGCTTTAGCCATGCAACCAGTACGCGCAGCAGAAGAATTTTCTCTATCGGCCGAATGTCTGAAGCATATTTCTGCCAGCGATCTAAAAGCTCAGAACAAACTTCAATAAAAGTGTTTGAATCATGATAACTTAGAGAAACCAAGCAACGCAATTGGGGTGTCCAGTCTAGTGCTTCGAAATCCACAAGATCGAACTTGAAAGAAGTTTTCTGCCCTAACAACCGCTGATAACGGCGCTGCTGATCCACAAGAAAAAAACGAAGTTGAGGAAGAGACTGCAACTTTTGCTGCATCCCTTCATCCGATATCACCTCATCCAAGAGGACGTGAACTAACTGTAGATTCACATCGACCTTTTCATTGTTATCTATCCCACTGCCAAGCAGCTCAATGAGGGTCTGGTGAAGATTCAATAGAGTGTATAGCGCTGGCACATAGAAATCAGAGCGCTTCTTTTTAAAGATATATTTGATACCCCATGTGAGACGTTCCAACCGTTCAAGAAAATAGCCATCGGTTGAGGAGCCAAACCTTGCAAACCCGGCCTGAACAAGCCGAAGCTTCAAACGCATAGCTAGTATGTCTAGATTAACCTTAATAAAGTGTCTCTGAACTTGATCACTGTCGCTCTGGACGTTTCGATAGCTATAATAGAAACTGCTAAAGTAGAACAGTGCTGCATCATCGTAAATAATCTGATATATTGCATACAAAACGCGCTCAAGGAGAATCTGATCAGCCTGAGAAACCTTCAGCGCTTCTAATAGCTCATATATAGCCAACCCGGCTTCCCCTAGCACGCTTCTTCGTTTGACCGACAACCTCTTATTTCCAATCTCTTGTTGACAAAAATCGAAAACTTGTTGTACAAGCGACTTAAGCAATGTTAGAATACTATCAGTCATTACGAACTGCCTCTCAAACAATTCTTTGTATCTGCTCCCTGATGTGAACTGCATACACACTTTTAGAACGGAACAATTTATCAAACTCCTCTGGAGTCAGGCAAATAGGATCAATTCGCAAATCAGAAGTTTGCAGCAACCTACAGACAAGGTGTTTACGTTTTACTCCCGCGACCCCGGCGAAACTAGACGATACAACTAGCAAATCAATGTCTCTGCTTTCTGAAGGGTTTCGTACCCACGAACCATAAGCGAAGACTTTAACATCAGGAAAGTAATGAAGCAATAAAAGCAAACGTTGGATTGGTATAGGCGACTGCACAAACTCGCACATCATAAAAGGTTAAATCAACGCTATAAACCCAAAACTATCTAACTATTAATTATCCTTCACTTCTACTTCCTATTCCCCTCAAACGCGGCTGAATTGTGGCCTAATTCCTTGCTGAGGATGGTTATCCGACGTTTTGGCCGCGTTTTGGGGAATTCGGCAACACTTTGGCTGCATATGCTCCTTGACAGGAAGAATATTCAGCTTTATAGTTGAGAAGCCCACTGGCGTGGTTTACTTACGTTATACTGGATTACACTTCCTTTGTCAAGGCCCATGTCACGCCCGCAACGCCGTTCCCAATTCCTTGAACAAGTGCGTCACGTTATCCGACGCAAGGGATATTCCATCCGCACGGAGGAGGCTTATGTCTCCTGGATCAAACGTTTCATCCTCTTCCACAACAAACGTCACCCGAAAGACATGGGGCCGTCGGAGGTGGAGGCTTTCCTGACGCATCTCGCTGTGGATTTGAATGTCACCCCTTCCACCCAAAACCAGGCTCTTCAGGCCATCCTGTTCCTCTACCGCGAGGTTCTGCACCAACCCTTGGAGGTTTCCCTGGACTTCCTGCGCGCCAAACGGCCGAAGCGCTTGCCCACAGTCCTGACTCGCCAAGAGGTCCAGCGGGTTCTCGACGCCATGCATGGAACACCCAAACTGGTCGCCCAGCTTCTCTATGGCAGTGGGCTTCGGCTCCTGGAAGCCCTCCGCTTACGGGTCAAAGACGTAGACTTTGAACAGCGCCAGATCATCGTTCGGGACGGAAAAGGCTCCAAGGACAGGGTGACAATTCTGCCTGAAAGTGTTATTCCAGCCTTGCAAGAACACTTGAGACGGGTGAAAATCATCCACGCGCGAGACCTCGATCGCGGATATGGCCGTGTCTATTTGCCCTACGCCCTGGAGCGAAAGTACCCAAACGCCCACAAGGAGTGGATTTGGCAATACGTCTTCCCTGCCAGCAAGCTCAGCCGCGACCCTCGCACCGGCGTTGTCCGCCGCCATCATCTGCACGAAAGTGTGGTGCAACGGGCCGTGCGCCGGGCCGCACAGTTGGCCGGCATCTCCAAGCGGGTGACCCCCCACACCTTCCGCCATTCCTTCGCCACCCATCTCCTGGAGGCCGGCTACGATATCCGCACTGTCCAGGAGCTCCTGGGCCACAAGGACGTGAAGACCACGATGATCTACACCCACGTGATGAACCGGGGTCCTTATGCCGTCCGCAGTCCGCTCGACGGGCCGTGAGGAGGGCACGTTGCGCCGAAAGCTCAGCGGCGCACCCTGGCGCTTTGGCGCGGTTCCCCCGCGTCCCCTCACGGCGCCGGTTGACGACCGGCACGCCGTCGAAGTCTGGCGGCCGGCCACCGTCCCCGGCCACGTTCAGGCCGACTTGATGGCCAGCGGCCTTCTGCCGGACGTGGAGCGGGGCGACGGCGTGGCCCAGCACGCGCAAGCCAACGAGCGCGACTGGTGGTACGAGGCCGAGGTGTCGCTGACCCTCTCCCCCGGCCAGCGGGCCTTTCTGCACTTCGAGGGGATTGACTATCTGGCCGACATCTGGTGGAACACCTCTCACCTGGCCCGCCACGAGGGCCAGTTCGTAGAAGAGTGGCTGGAGGTCACCCACCTTGTGCCCCGCGACGGCCGGGAACGCCAACATCGCCTGGGCGTGCGGCTGTGGGGTCCCCACGCCTGGCCGCGCCCCCGCTGGGGCCTCCTCGACCGCCTCTGGCAGCGGTGGGCCGGTCGCCTGCAACCCGGCCTGCCCCCCTACCACCGGCGCCTGGGCCTCCTCCGCGAGCAGATGAGCTTCGGGTGGGATTTCGCGCCCGCCTGCATCGCCCCCGGCATCTGGGACGACGTGTGGTTGGTGGTCACCGGCGACGTGGCCATCCGCCACGCCTGGGTGGACGGTGACCCCGAACGGCCCACGTTGCGCCTGGAGTTGGACGCCACCCGCCCCCAGGTCGTCACCGTGGAGGCTGAGTGGCGGTTGACGGGTGCCCAAGAGGCCGAGGCCCACGAGGTTTCCCTGGAGGTGCGACCGGGCGTACAGGTGGCCGAGGTGCTCCTGCCCATTTCCAGCCCGCACCTCTGGTGGCCGTGGGAGCACGGCGCGCCCCACCTCTATGAGTTGCATGTTCGCGTCATCGAGGCGGGCGTGGTGAGTGACACCTGCGCGATCACCTTTGGCCTGCGGCGCGTGCGGATGGACGGCCCGGGCCTGCTGGTCAACGGGGCGCCCGTCTTCATGCGCGGGGTCAACTGGGTGCCGGCCGACCTCTTCCCCGGTCGCCTGACGCGGGACGACTACGGCCCCCTGCTCCGCCTGGCGCGGAAGATGGGGGTGAACACCGTGCGCGTCTGGGGCGGTGGCCTGCGCGAGAAGCGCCCCTTCTACGAGCTGTGCGACGAGTTGGGCCTGCTGGTCTGGCAGGACTTTCCCTTCGCCTGCGCCTTCGCCGACCGCTACCCGCGCGACCAGGAGTTCCTCGCGAAGGTGGACCGCACGGCGGCCTCCATCGTCAAGGCCCTGCGCGGCCACCCGTCGGTGGCGGTCTGGTGCGCCGGCAACGAGTTCAGCCCGCGCCGCAACCGTCCGCTGGTGGAGCGCCTGGCCCGTGCGGTGGCCCAGCACGACGGCACGCGCCCCTTCCGCCCCCCGTCACCTGGGCCGGGCGAGACCCACAACTGGTACGTGTGGCACGGCTTCGCGCCCGTCCACGCCTACTTGAAGGAGCGGGCGCCCCTGGTCACCGAGTTCGGGTTGCAGGCCCTGCCGGCCCGCGAGACGCTGGCCGCCGTTGAGGAGGAAGCCCAATTGTGGCCGCCCGGCCCGGCGTGGGAGCGGCGCTGCGGGCAGCTTGCCAAGCTGGAGCGGTACGCCCGCGCCGTGGCCCCCAACGCCCTCGACACGCTGGAGGGCTTCATCGCCGCCACGCAGGCAGCCCAAGCGTGGGGGCTTCAGGTGATGGTGGAGCACCAGCGGCGGCGCAAGGCCGCCGGGGCCACGGGGGTTTTCGTGTGGCAGTGGAACGAGCCCTGGCCCGCCATCTCCTGGGCGCTGGTGGACCACTTCGGGCGCCCGAAGGAGGCCCTCAACGTGCTCGGCTCCCTCTACGCGCCAGTCTTCGTCACGCTCGCCTACCGGCCGCGCCCCTACCGGGCGGGCGACCGGTTGGACGCCGAAATCTGGGCGGTCAACGACACCCGCTTTCCCGTCCGCGGGGCCGAAGTGCGGCTCTTCCAGGCGGACCGCCCCGTGCTCCGCCTTCCGCTGACCCTGCCGCCCACCAGTGCCCGCCTCGTTCACACGTGCAGGCTGGTGCTGCGCCTGCCCCTCACCGCTCGACTGGAGCTCTGGCACGAGGGGGAGCGCCGCGTCTGCCTGGCCTACAACTTCGCCCGCTTCGACGCGCGTCCCCCCGCGCGGGAAAACGAAGTGCGCCAGCGCGTCGCCCGGCTGTTGGAGCGCTTCTAGCCCGATCCCGGGGCCGGGAAGAGGCGGGGCGAAGCCTCGGCGTAGGCCCGGCGCACCTCCTCGGCGATGATGCGCAGCCCTTCCCGCACGGTGGCGGCGTCCCCGGCGTAGTTGACCCGGATGCACTCGTGCCGGTGGGGCCACGCCTCCCGCAGGCCGGGGAAGAAGTATTCGCCCGGCACCACCAGCGTCTGGCGCCGCTTCAGGCGCTCGTAGAGTTCCAGGCTGGTGATGGGCAAGTCCTTGAACCAGAGCCAGCAGAAGAACGCGCCCTCCGGCTTGTGGACGTAGTAGGCCAGGTCGCCCATGAACTCCTCCAGCCAGGCCAGGGCCTGTTGGGCCTTCTGCCAGTAGTAGGGCCGGATCACGTCCCGACAGAGGGAGATGATCTCGCCGCTGCGCACCAACTCCAGCGACAACAGGGCGCCGAAGCTGCCGGGCGCCAGGCTGACGATGGCGTTCAGGCTGGTGATGGCCGAGATGATCTCGGGGTTGGCGATGACGATGCCCGTGCGTGTGCCGGGCAGTCCCAGCTTGGAGAGGCTCATGCAGAGCACGATGTGTTCTTCCCAGATGGGGCGCGAGTCGGTGTAGATGATGCTGGGGAACGGCAAGCCGTAGGCGTTGTCCACGATGAGGGGGATGCCGTGCTTGCGGGCCAGTTCGCTCAAGGTGCGTAACTCCTCCTCGGTGAGCACGTTGCCGGTAGGGTTGGTGGGGCGCGAGACGCAAATGGCCCCGATGTCGTCCGTGACCGTGAGGGCGTCGAAGTCCACGTGGTACTTGAAGAGGTGCTCACCCAGGTACTCGATTTCTGGCCGGCTGGCCACGAAGAAATCCTCCGTGAGGCCCACGTCGGCGTAGCCGATGTATTCGGGCGCCAGGGGGAGCAGAATGCGCTTGCGCCCGCCGCGAAACTCGCCGGCCAGCAGGTTGAAGAGGAAGAAAAAGGCCGTCTGGCTGCCGCTGGTCAGGGCGATGTTTTCGGGGCCGATAGGCCAACCGTATTCCCGCCGCAACAAATCGGCCAGGGCCTCGATGAAGGCCACGTCGCCCTGGGGGGCGGAGTAATCGCCAATCAGGTGGGCGAACTCACCTGGCCGCTCCACGATGCGCTGCATGGCCTGGCGAAAGCGAGCCTGGACCTCGGGGATGTGGGCGGGGTTGCCCCCTCCCAGCATGTAGACCGACTCGGCGTCGGCCAGGGCTTGGCCCAGGTCCTCCATCAGGCGCAAGATGCCAGCCTCACGGGTGAACTTTTCGCCGAAGAGTGAGAATTCCATGCCGGACCTCCTCGTCAGGGTGATTTTACGGTGCCAGGGTTGTTTCCAACCCGCGCAACAGTGCTTCCTCCTGGTCGGGCAGGACGGTTCGCGGGTCAATGAGCAAGCGGTCGTCCTCGATGCGTACCACGATGGGCGGCCGGTGGCGGCGCAGGGCGGCGGCGGCCTCGGATGGGTGGGGTGCCCGAATGGCCACCAGCCAGGTGGGCAGGGTCTGGCCGGGCAGGGAACCACCCCCCACCGCCGAGTGGCCGGGAACGACCTCCACGTTCAGGCGAGCCCGGTGCAGGCGGTCGGCCCAGTCCAGGGCCGTGGCGTGGATTTCCTCGGCCGGGTAGGCAATCATCTGCCACACGGGTATCTCCTCCACCGCCGTGCCGCGCTGGTAGGCCCGCAGCGTGGCGTCCAGCCCGGCCAGCGTGGTCTTGTCCACGCGGAAGGCTCGCATGAGTGGGTGGCGCTTGATGGCTTCCACCAGTTCCCGCCGCCCCACGATGCAACCGGCCTGGGGCCCGCCCAGCAGCTTGTCGCCGCTGAAGCAGACCAGGTCGGCGCCAGCCGCCAGGCTGTCCTGGGGGCGCGGCTCGTAGGCCAGTCCGAACTGGGTGGTGTCCAGCAGGGCGCCGCTGCCCACGTCGTCGGCCAGGAGCAGGCCGTGGTGGCGGGCGATCTGGGCCAACTCGCTCAGGGCGGGCTGGTGGACGAAGCCGAGCAACTGGAAGTTGCTGGTGTGGACGCGCAGAATCATGGCCGTGACGTCGGGCGTGATGGCGGCCTCGTAGTCGTGGGCGTAGGTGCGGTTGGTGGTGCCCACTTCTCGCAGGATGGCCCCGCTCTGGGCCATGATGTCGGGAATGCGAAAGCCGCCGCCGATTTCCACCAGTTGGCCCCGCGAAATCAGCACCTCCCGCCCCGCCGCGTGGGTGGCCAGGATGAGCACCAGCGCGGCCGCGTTGTTGTTGGCCACCAGCCCCGCCTCGGCGCCGGTCAGCTCGGCCAGCAGGGCGCCCACGTGGGTGTAGCGGGACCCCCGCCGGCCGGCCTCCAGGTCGTACTCCAGGTTGCTGTACCCGCCGCCGATTTCCCGCATGGCCTGCAGGGCCGCCTCGCTGAGGGGAGCACGCCCCAAATTGGTGTGAATGATGACGCCGGTCGCGTTGATGACGGGCCGCAGCGTGGGCGTCACGCGACGCTCCAGCCGCTCCAGAACCGCTTTCACCAGGCCGGCAACGCTCAGGTCGGGGGCCTGGCCGGCGCCGATGGCCTCCCGCGTGGCCTCCAGTGTCTCCCGCACGGCCTCCACCACCGCCTGCCGGCCGTGGGCGTCGGCCGCCTCCTGAAGCGGCTCCTCCTGGAGCAACCGCTCCACGCTGGGAATCTGGCGCCAGAGGGCTTGAGGCAATGAACGCTTTTCAGCCACGGACCGACACTCCGGTGTCACTCCGAGGAGGAAGCCTCGATGCTCGCTCGCAACTTCTCCACGAACGCCTTGTGCTCGGGCGAGGCCAGGCCCTTTTGGAGGACCTGGAGCACCCGTGCCAGGTCGCCCTTCAGGAGGGCCTGGGGGTCCAGCCACAGGCCGGGGAAGACCCGGCTGCGCAGGACGCCTTTCTCGTCGGGCTCCAGCGGCTGGTACTGGCCCTCTTGCAAGGCGAACCAGTCCACCCGCTGCTCGTACATCTGCACGGCCACGTACTCTTGCACGCCGATGCGCTCGTAGAGACGCTTCTTGGCGTGCAGGTCCAGCGCGGCGCTGCTGGCGGCGATTTCCACAATGAGTTCGGGGGCGCCGTTGACATAGTCCTCCTCGTCAATCCAGGAGCGGCCGCCCAGTTCCGGCTCCAGGCGCATCATGGCGTCGGGCTGGGGCTCGTTCTCCTCGTCCACCCGCAGCGTGGCGTTGTCGCCCACGGTGACGCCCGGGGTGGCAGCCTCGTAAACGCCTAACCAGGTAATGATCCTACTGTGAGGATGACCGTGCAACCGAAAGCGAACCGGTGTCGCCACGTAGACCACTCCTTCGACGAGTTCAGCTTTCTTGATTTCGGGGTGAGCGTTGTAGCGACGCTCGAACTCGGCGCGGGTCAGGTGGTCGCCCGACTCCAGGGGCGGAATGGCTTCCGCTGCACCAGGCGGAGGCTGCGACCGCGTTTGGGTGGGAACCGGTGTGCGCTTCATGAGCGAGCCTCCTCTCCTCGTCGGAGCCGTTCCACGAAGTGGGCGTGCTCGGGCGAGGCCAGGCCCTTTTGGAGGACCTGGAGCACCCGTGCCAGGTCGCCCTTCAGGAGGGCCTGGGGATCGAGCCACAGGC
>WFWG01000065.1 GCA_015491235.1 Ardenticatenaceae bacterium | reverse complement strand
GAAGAGCTCGAGGAACTCGAGGAGCTGGAAGAGCTTCAGGAACTCGCGGAAGAGGAGGTCGAGGAGGAGGCCGAAGAGGAAGAAGCGGAAGTGCTCGAGGAGGAACTGGAAGAGGAGATCGAAGAAGAAGGACTGGACTTGCTCGACGAAGAATTGCTGCCTGAGGCCGAGTTGGACGTTGAGTTGGAGGGCGTCGAACTGGACGAAGAGCTGGAAGGCGAAGAACCGACCTCCCTCGATGAGCTCTTTGAGGAGGAGTTGGAAGAGGGCGAGGACTTGGAAGAGGAAGAGTAACATCAAACGCCCTCGTGCTGCACCTGATGGGCCGGCGGGCCACCTGGCTCGCCGGCCTTTTCTTCTTCTGAGGGAGAGCAGCAGCGGGTGGGCGAAGCCGTCCCCGGCCGTTTGGCGTCAAGTATCTTCTACTTTCGTTTGAACACAGGCGGCGTATAATTCGGTATATCGGTCCGGTCGGAAAAGCGTTTACAGGAAAGGGGGGCTTATGCGCGCGGCAGTGATGACAGCTTTTCGTGAACCGCTGGAAGTCCAGGAGTTGCCCGACCCCACGCCTGGACCTAACGACGCCGTCGTCCGCGTGGAAGGGTGCGGCATTTGCCGGAGTGACTGGCACGTGTGGCAGGGGGATTGGACGTGGGTAGGGGTGGAAGTTCAGTTGCCGCTTGTGTTGGGGCACGAATTTGGGGGCGTAGTAGAGGCCGTTGGCGAGCAGGTGCAGCAGGTCAAGCCCGGTGACCGCGTGACGGTTCCTTTCCACCTGGCCTGTGGGCGATGCGAGTACTGCTACACGGGCCGCTCTAACCTCTGTCTGGCCTATGGGGTCATCGGCGTGCACTCCAACGGCGGGTATGGGCGCTTGGCTCTGGTGCCCAACGCCGACGTCAACCTGGTCCAGTTGCCCGACGAGGTTGATTTCCTCAGCGCGGCGGCGCTCGGATGCCGGTACATGACCTCCTACCACGGACTGGTGGATCGGGCCCACCTCCAGCCGGGCGAGTGGGTGGCCGTCTTCGGCGTGGGCGGTGTGGGCCTTTCCGCCGTGCAGATTGCTTCGTCCCTCGGTGGGCGGGTGATTGCGGTGGACATTCACGACGAGAAGTTGGAACGGGCCAGGGAGGAAGGGGCACTTCATACCGTCAACGCGGCGAAGGACGATGCCGTTTCGGCCATCAAGGACATTACGGGCGGTGGAGCTGACATCTCGCTGGACGCGCTTGGCTCCTCCAGAACGGCGCTCCCCGCCATCCTCTCACTCCGCAGAGGAGGGCGGCACCTTCAGATTGGCCTCACCTCGCAGGACGAGCAGGGCATGATTCCCGTTCCGGTGGACGCGATGATTTTGCAGGAGATTTCGTTCGTTCCCAGCTTGGGATGTCCGGCGACCAGTTATCGCGGTCTGCTGGCGTTGGTTGCGGACGGAGTGCTCAAGCCGGCTCGTCTGGTCACCAATCAGGTTCCGGTGGAGCAAGCTGGCGACGTGTTGGCTTCCATGACCGACTTCAAAACCGTGGGGCTGAACGTGATTACGTCGTGGTGATTGAGGAGGCGCCTGTGGCCCAAGAGCGCAAGGCCACGGGCGCGCTTTTTCTTTCTACTTCGCCGGTTCCGTAAAGCGCCGGACGGTGAAGCGGTAGACCTCCGCCGGTTCGTCGGAATCAATGAATGCCTTCTGGCGGGCGATGGCGAGTTGCTGCTCGACGGTTTCGACACCGGGAATGTCGGGGAGCAGAAGGCCACGGCGGGCCCCGTTGACGACCAAGATGCCGTATCGTCGGGGGTCCAACTCGTCAAGGGACTGGACCGGTTCCGGTGGACTCAAAATGTCCACTTTGATGTGCAGGTGGGGCAGTTCCTCCGGCTGAACGGGCGAAAAGCGGGGGTCCTGGGTGGCGGCGGCCACAGCGTTGACGGCGATTTCCTCCCACACCGTGGGGCGGGTGGGCAAAAAGGTCCCCACACAGCCGCGCAGGTTGCCTTCCCGGTCATGCAGTGAGACGAAAACCCCTGCACGGGCTGGCAGTTCGGGAAGAGGCGGCATTTCGCCCGGAAGGACCAGGCGCCCTTCGGCGAGGAAGCGCTCCAGGGCCCGGCGGGCCACCGAGGTGACCAGCGCGTGTGGGTCGAGATCGCTTGGGTCTGTGTGCACCGTGTCAGACATGGCCATCCGCTCCTTTGTCCTTTTGACCCCACACATAGGCCACGGCCATTTTGGTTCTGCCCTGGCCGGTTTCGACCAGGGGGCGCAGATGAGCGGTGAACGCTTCCCGTTCGGCAGGCGTCAGCACTTCTTTCATGGCTTCTTCGAGGGTGGGAATTTTGGGGTTGCCCGCTGAGCGCACGAAGGTGGCCCACTGTTGTGGGGCCTTCGGTTTGGTGCTGGTCTCCACCTCCAGGTGAATGTCATCGAACCCGGCCCGTTCGGCGAACTCGACCAGGTCCCAGGCGTCGAAGTTGAGCATGGGGTCGCTGTCGGGCGGCTGAAGGCGCCGGTACAGCGCCTTCAACTTGCGGGCCAGGTCGGCCACGGGCGAAACGTCGTAGCCCCAAAACCGGTTGTCCGGCTCCGGATGCCCGAACCGGTTGATAGGCTCGAACAGCGAGAAGCGGCCGCCCGGCTTGAGGACGCGGTAAAAGGCGTTGAAGGCAGCCTGCTTGTCGGCCACGTAGATGAGCACGGAGCGGGTCGTCACCACGTCCACCGACTCGTCCGCAATGGGCGCCAGCGTTTCCGCCTCCGCCCGCACGAACCGGCAACGGTTCAGAAATCCCAACGCTTCAGCAACCTGGCGGGCCTGGTCCAGCAGGTCGGGGGAAATGTCGCTCAGCACAGCCCGACAGGTGGGCAAGCGCTCCAGGGCGCCAAAGGCGATGAAGCCGTCCCCGCATCCCACGTCCAGCAGAACGTCTCTCCCGTTCAGGCGGGCGTTGTCCAACACCCGCTCTCGGACGGGCCGCAGGGTTTCCAGCATGGCCTGTAGCCGCTTCGGGTCTCCCCCAAAGCGGCGCGAGAGCAACCACGCCGACCACTTGTCGCCCTGGCGGGTTTTCATGGCCGCACCGCGTGTGTGTGGGATTCTCCCTGGACCATCACCGGAAAACGCCAAGTCCAGTCTCTTACGCTACTCGCTTGTGCTTCTCTGCTTGCCGCGAGCCTCCAGCCACTTCTTCAGAGACTCAGGCGTTTCTCCAGACCGCCTGCCAGCTAGAATGCCGCTCACGCTCAAATCCTCATCCAGGTCTGGCCAGTGGATGATCGTCCCATCTCCAATGATCTCAAAATGTGCTCGCTCCTCCGGTGTGCCGTACCACAGGCGGGGATACCAGGCCAGCGGCACACTGATCACCCACCCATCCACCAGTTCAACGGTGAGCATTTCTTCTTTGATCGCAACATGCCGCGCTCGGGCTTCTTGTATTTCAGCGACCAAAGAATTCATACCATCGCTCCAAGAACTCATCTTGATGCTCCTGTACCAGTTTGGTAATCTTGTTCAACTCCTTTTATCTCCGCTACAATCTCTTCCAGACTCTTACTACCAAAAAGCACTTCCCGCTCCTTCGTATAGTCCCCAAACCCCACTGTAAACTGACGCAGAAAGCGCACGGCATTGACTACTCCTAATTCCCGATACAACACTTGAAAGGCCTGCTGGTTGATTTCCACCAACGGTTTTGTCTCTATCTTCATCGCTCCATTTCCTCTATTAACTCTACTGGCGTTACCACGTTCACCGATACTCCCTTCAACCGCCGGGCTCTCTTCAGCAGTTTGTCATCCACCGTACAGAAATAGTCCACGCCTCCTATTTCCGCCAAGGCCAGATGCAACGCATCCAAGGATTTAATCCCCTGGCCTTCCAACCATTTGGCCCGTTCTTCCGCCTCTTGCGACACTTTTAGATGTTCTTTCGCTTGGGCTAACACAGCCAAGGCGTATTCGCGACGCAAAAGATGAGGATTCCGACGTGCCTCATAAAGCAGAGCATCCGAAGACACAATTTCGATTTTCCCCTGCTCACATAACAGGACTTACGCGGTGGCGGTGTAGGACTGCATTTGGGGGAGAGAAGGAAGCTGGGGGGACACCCCCCACACCCCCCGGCAGGGGGTTCCACCCCCTGCACCCCCGGAAT
>WFWG01000064.1 GCA_015491235.1 Ardenticatenaceae bacterium | reverse complement strand
CGGCGGCTGAAGCAACTCCTGGCCGAGCGCCGCATCAGCATCGAACTGACCGAGGCCGCCAAGCGGCAACTGGTCGAGGAAGGCTACGACCCGGTGTACGGCGCCCGGCCGTTGAAGCGGGTCATCCAGCGCCGCGTTCAGGACCCGCTGGCCATCAAGATCCTCTCCGGCGACGTCCGGGACGGCGACCACGTGGTGGTGGACTTCCGCGACGGCGAGTTCGTCTTCGACGTCATCGCCGGCGAGCGGGAGGAAGAACAGGTCGCTGCCTACGCCTAACCACGCCTACTCCGGGGTGGGCACGGCCACGTCCCGTGCTCACCCCCACTCTCCCCAATCTCTAATCTCCAATCTCCCCACGTACACCTCACCGCCGCCTTTTCTCCTCTGCTCACGCCGACGTACTTGAAATCGTCTCACAACCTGTCCCATAACTTGCCTTTTCTTTCTCTCACCTCTACAATGTACTAAGTAGTACATTCATTCTGCTAAGCATCCAAGCGCATCAGGAGAGGAAATCATGACTTTACCAGTGACCGTCAAAGTCAGCAAGCGACATCAAATCTCCTTGCCCAGTCGTGCCCGTCGCGCGCTCAACATCCAGCCCGGCGACCGCCTCCTGGTCGACATCCAGGATGGCCTGCTCATTCTCGTGCCTCGCCCCAAGGATTACGTGGCACACATGGCCGGGTTGCACAAGGAGGTCTGGATCGGCGTGGACGCAGCCGAGTACGTGGACGAGGAGCGCGAGGCGTGGGCATGAGCGGGGCCGAGGCCCTGCGCGAACGGTTACGTGTGCACGCGCGTGTTGGGCTGGATACCTCCATCTTCATCTACCACCTGGAGGCCCATCCCCGTTACCTGCCCCTCACCACCGCTGTTCTTGCGGGAGTGCAAGCCGGTGAATGGGAGGGCATCACGTCGGTCATCACCTTGATGGAACTTACCGTCCGTCCCTGGCGCTTGGGGCGGGAGGATGTAGCCCGCCATTACGAGGTGCTGCTCGCCACCTTCCCCAACCTCACCCTGGTGGCTGTGGACCGGGAAGTAGCGCGAGAGGCGGCGCGGCTGCGGGCAAAGTACAACGTTCGTCCTGCGGATGCCTTGCAGGTGGCGGCAGCACGGGTGCACGGGGCCACCGCGTTCGTGACCAATGACCGCCGCCTTTCCCGGCTGGCCGACCGGCTGGTGATGGTTCAACTGGACGAGTTTCTTTCGGAGTGAAGGTTCTCCTGACATAAGAGCATAGCCCTGTCGGGGTATGACTCCTGGTGGTACACTTGCGTGCCATAGATAACTGGCTACAATACCGTGTGGGAAAGGAAAACAAACGCAGCGCCAGCGCTGTACTTTACCTGTCGAACGACTCGCACGTTGAACCCCCTCATCAAACAGGCTTGAGGAACACCATGCCCAGACGAAGAAACACCCAGCAACCCGCTCTGATTCCCGACGCCACGGTCGGCTATGAAGCCGAACTGTGGGAGATGGCCAACGCGCTGCGTGGCTCTATGGATGCCGCGGAGTACAAGCACGTGGTCCTGGGCCTTATCTTCCTCAAGTACATTTCTGATGCGTTCGAGGAGCACCGGGAGCGGTTGCTCAAAGAACCTTACGCAGATCCCGAGGACCCCGATGAGTACCGGGCCGTCAACATCTTCTGGGTACCTCCTGAGGCCCGCTGGTCGCGGCTGCAACAGAACGCGCACCAGCCCACCATCGGCCAGATGGTGGACGAGGCCATGGAGGCCGTGGAACGGGACAACCCCTCCCTTAAAGGCGTGCTCCCCAAGGACTACGCCCGTCCCTCCCTGGACAAGCAGCGCCTAGGCCAACTCATCGATCTTATCAGCAACATCCGCGTGGGCGGGGAAGAG
This sequence comes from Ardenticatenaceae bacterium, assembly GCA_015491235.1. Taxonomy (GTDB): domain Bacteria; phylum Chloroflexota; class Anaerolineae; order Ardenticatenales; family Ardenticatenaceae; genus WFWG01. Next base: position 2,980 of record WFWG01000064.1, on the reverse strand, counting down.
GCCAAGGCCAAGGATGTGCTTAGCCGCGTGTACGAGTACTTCCTGGGCCAGTTCGCCAGCGCAGAGGGCCGCAAGGGGGGCGAGTTCTACACCCCACGCTGTGTGGTCAAACTCCTGGTAGAAATGCTGGAACCCTTCCAGGGCCGTGTGTACGACCCTTGCTGTGGTTCGGGCGGCATGTTCGTCCAGTCTGTGAAGTTCATAGAAGCCCACGCCACGGGGAACGGTAACGGCGGTCGTGCTCGGGCACAGATCAGCATCTACGGCCAGGAACTCAACTACACCACCTGGCGGCTGTGCAAGATGAACCTGGCCATCCGGGGTATCGACGGCAAAATCGAGCAGGGCGACACCTTCCTCAACGACCGCTTCCCCGACCTCAAAGCTGATTACATCCTGGCCAACCCGCCCTTCAACATGAAAAACTGGGGCCGTGAGCGGCTGCTTCACGACAAGCGTTGGAAGTTCGGCGTGCCTCCGGCGCGCAACGCTAACTTCGCCTGGGTGCAGCACATCATCCACCACCTGGCTCCCACGGGCTACGCGGGCTTCGTGTTGGCCAACGGCTCCCTTTCGTCGCAACAGGCGGGCGAGGGGGAGATCCGTAAGAACATCGTAGAAGCTGATCTGGTGGACTGTATCGTGGCCCTGCCCGACAAACTCTTCTACACCACCCAGATCCCGGCCTGCCTGTGGTTCTTGGCCCGGGATAAGAGTGGGCGACCACCCCGAGGGCAGAAGACGCCCTTGCGCGACCGCCGGGGTGAGGTGCTCTTTATCGACGCCCGCCGCATGGGCCGTATGGTGGACCGTACCCACCGCGAACTGACCGATGAGGAGATCGCGGAGATTGCCCGCACCTATCACGCCTGGCGGGGAGAGCCGGGCGCGGGCGAATACCAGGACATCCCCGGCTTCTGCAAGAGCGTGCCCCTGGAGGAGATCCGCAAGCACGGCTACGTGCTCACCCCCGGCCGTTACGTGGGCGTGCCCCTGCAGGAGGAGGATGACGAGCCCTTCGAGGAGAAGATGGCGCGGTTGGTGGCGGAGTTGCGCGCGCAACAACAAGAGGCGGAAAGGCTGGACCGGGCCATATGGGAAAATCTGCGCGCGTTGGGCTTCGCTGAAACAACGGAATGACCAGCAGGCCCGAGGTGTGGCTGTCAAACAGGGGACGCTGTTATTTTAGGAAAGTGGGATATGCTAAAATAAGCCAACCCGTTATTTTAGGAACGCGCAATAAGGCAACAAGGGATCAGGATGAAGCGTGGTCTTACTGGAGAGTACCGGATAACTGTTGTCGACGGCGAGACAATACGGGCTTTTGTACCTAAACCGCTGCCGCCGAATCCACCGCTACAGTTCACGCCCCAGCGTCAGCGGCTGCTGGAACGCGCGACGCTCGCGTTGGGCCGACTGGACAGCATCACGTTGCTCCTGCCCGACCCCAACATCTTCCTCTACGCCTACGTCCGCCGGGAGGCGCTGCTCTCTTCGCAGATTGAAGGAACACAATCGTCTCTGTCCGACCTCCTGCTCTTTGAGTTGGAAGAGGCGCCGGGCGTTCCCTTTGAGGACGTTGTCGAAGTGTCCAACTACGTGGCCGCGCTCGAACATGGCATTCGGCGCTTGCAGGAGGGATTCCCCCTGTGCAACCGTCTCATCCGCGAAATGCACGCGCTCCTGCTTTCCCGTGGACGGGGGAGCAGCAAGTTTCCCGGCGAGTTCCGGCGCACACAGAATTGGATTGGGGGCACACGCCCCGGCAACGCCCACTTTGTGCCCCCGCCCCCAGATGAGGTCCCTCAGTGCATGGCCGACCTGGAACGGTTTCTCAACGGAGAAAACGCGCCTTACCCCACGTTGGTCAACGCTGCTTTGGCTCACGTGCAGTTCGAGACCATCCATCCCTTCCTCGACGGCAACGGGCGCATGGGACGCTTGCTCATTGCCTTTATCCTTCATCACGGGGGTGTGCTGAAGCGGCCTCTGCTCTATTTGAGCCTCTATTTCAAACAGCACCGGGAGGAGTACTACCGCCTGCTCGACTTGGTACGCCTGGAAGGGGATTGGGAAGCCTGGTTGGATTTCTTCCTAGAAGGTGTGGAGCAGACGGCACAGAACGCCGTAGAGACTGCCCAGCGCCTGGTTGGTCTTTTTGAGGAAGACAGGCGCAAGATCCAGGAACGGGTAAAGCGAGCCGGCACCGCACTACGCGTCTTTGATGCGTTATGTGACCGGCCCATCATCACCCTCAAAGAGGTGGTGCGGCGGACGGGCCTTACCTTTGCTACCGCGGCCAAGGGGATGGGAATTTTGGAAGAACTGGGCATCGCCCGGGAGATTACGGGCAAGAAGCGCAACCGCATCTTTGCCTACGACCGCTACCTCGCCATCCTGAGCGAGGGGACAGAGCCGTTGTAGGAATTTGGCGGATGGCAATGAGCAAGCATCCGCGCTTCGGACCAAGTGGAAGAGGTGAGGTTGAGGATATGCTGAAGGAAGGATGGAAGCAAGTGACTTTAGCCGAAATTTCTGATTCCATTGACTATGGCTATACACACGCGGCCAGTGCCACCCCAGAAGGCCCCAAGTTTCTACGGATTACTGACATCGTAGACGGATATGTAGATTGGCGATCTGTGCCGCATTGTCCCGTTGAGAAACATATCCTAGAGAAGTACCGACTTCGAGATGGTGACATCGTTGTGGCCCGCACTGGTGCATCAACTGGAATATCGTATTATGTCAAGGATCCACCAGAAGCCATCTTTGCCTCATATTTGGTAAGATATCGAATTAGGAAGGATGTAGATCCTCGTTTTGTGGCCTACTATCTCAAATCTCCCGAATTTTGGGCTTATATGAAGGGGGTCTTGGGTGATAAGTCTGCCCAGCCCAATGCCAGCGCTACCACCATTGGAAAGGCTCCAATTCTGTTACCTCCCCTCCCCGAACAACGCGCGATCGCCCACATCCT
>WFWG01000063.1 GCA_015491235.1 Ardenticatenaceae bacterium | reverse complement strand
CGGTAAACACATGGCATTTGTAGACCCAATTGGTATTACGCCGTTGGGTGTTGTGCGAACGGCAACAGGGTGTAGGGGCGCAGCCAGCGCTGCGCCCCAGGGGGACACCCTCCACGCCCCCCGGTGGGATGGAACCCCCTGCCCAAAATCTTCTGCCCAAGGCAACCGCTTGGATATTACTGCTTGGGCTTTGCGAAGACTTGCGTCCAGTAGTGGTAGAAAACCACTTGCCCGGAATCGTTGGGCAAATAATAGTACCCCACGCCGATTTCCTCGAAATCACAGTTGAGGATGTTAGTCCGGTGCCCCTCGCTGTTCATCCAGGCATCCACCACGCTCTTGGCGTCGGGATATCCGGCAGCGAGATTTTCGCCCGCCGTCAGGAAGTCGTAGCCCGTGGCCCTGATGCGGTCCCACGGTGAAGAGCCATCTGAGCCAGTGTGGCTGAAAAAGTCGTTCAGCGCCATGTCCTCACTGTGCTTCTGGGCCGCCTGGGTGAGCTTCTCGTCAAGGGTCAGCGGGGGGCAACCGTACTGCTGGCGGTACTGGTTGGTGTAGTAAGTCACATCAAGGGCCGCCTGCGAAAACGCCTCGCCGCGTAACACCAGTGGAAGGTAAAGGGAGTACGTGGTCCCTTCGGCTCCCAACCCCGCTGGCAAGGCCGTCAGCCACCACAACCCGACGAACAGCGCAATCAGCCACCTTTTCATGACTTCCTCTCACAGGACTTACGTTGGGCGTTGCGCTTTTACCTTTTGTTGGGGGACACCCCCATGCTCTCTGAAACATAGCCGACAAAATCTTTTGTCCAAAGCTTCTGTCTTCCAAACGTTGTGCAGGGCGAGAAGCTATGCCTGCAACTCCGGCGGCCAAGCTCGCGGCCTGTCGTCCACGCCGCGCAGGATGAGAAAGGCGACGATTACGAAGACCAGCAACGTGAGAATGGCCGCCGGACGTCCCAGTCCAAGGCCATCCACGATGAAGCCCCACATGAACGGCCCGATGATGGCCGCGAAGCGCCCCACCATGCTGTAGAGGCCGTAGAACTCACCCACGTATTTGGGCGGCGAAAGGATGAGCATCCACGGCCGGTCAGCGGCCCACGTGCCGCCCAGCGCCACGCCAGCCAGCGCCCCAACAGCCCAGAAGAGCGCCTTGGGCAACCCGAACACAGCGATGGCAATGGCGGCCAAAAACACCACCATCCACATGAGCAACACCAGGTTCAGGCTCCGCTTGGGGCCAATGCGGTCCACCACCACGCCCCACGCGAACCCGCCTGCCACAGCGGCCGCAATGGCGACCAGGAGCAATATCTGTGCCTCCGTGGTGGTGAACCCCACCTCGTTGGTGACGTAAACGCCCATGAAGACGATCACGGTGTTGACGGGGTCGGTGTAAAAGACGCGCCCGATCAGGAAGCGCACCAGCCCCGGAAATTCCCGCGCGTGCTGAACCGTGTGGCGCACCTGGCCAAAAGCCCCCTTGACGACCTCGAGCGAAAGGCCGGCCGTTTGGCGCGCCCGCTCGTGCACGAACAGGAAGCAGGGCAGGGCAAAGAGGAGAAAGAGGAGCGCTGTGAGGCGGAACATGGTGACGAACGCGCGATGGTCGTTGCCCTTCACAATCATCAAGCCCAACCCGACGATGATGAAGGAGCCCATGTACCCCAGGCCAATGCCGAGGCCCCCCACACGCCCCCGGTTTTCGGGCGTGCTCACCTCCGGCAGCAGCGAGTCGTAGAAGATCAGCCCGGCCTGAAACATGTAATTGGCCACTACGAAGAAGGCCAGCGACCACCACAGGCCACCGGTGCCCAGGAGAGCTGTGAAAAAGACACATAAAAGCGTGCTGGCCACGAGGAAGGGCTTCCGACGGCTGGCTTGGTCGGAGATGGCGCCAATCAGCGGAGCGGTCAGGAACATGAGCGCCATCGAGAGGGCGTTGGCGTTGCCGTACATCTGGTCGTTGCCCCCCATGACGTTGACGACCCAGAGGGAGAAGTACAGGGAGACAATGCTCATGGAGAACATGGTGTTGGCCAAGTCGTAGAGGGCCCAGGAGACGACCGGCAGTGTGAAGATGGAAGACCGGTGGCCTGCCGAAGCGGTCGTTTCGGATTTCGTCATGCGATTTCTCCCTCTCAATTGCCCATGCCACGGGGGGCTTCGGCTGTCGTCAGGTGAATTCCTGCAACTGTGCCGGGCGGTAGCCCCAACATGCGCACCAGGCGGGCCAAGTGTGTCGGGTCGCCGGTGGTGTAATACCTTATCTGTCCCGTCTGGCCTTTCGGTTCACGGAGGAGCCGTTGGGCCTCCAGCACGCGCTGCACCTGCCGGGCTACGGCCTCACCCGCCTCCAGAACAGTCACGCTGGGGCCCACCAGGCGCCGGATCACGGGGAGCAAATACGGGTAATGGGTACACCCGAGAACCACCGTGTCGGCACCAGCGGCCAGCAACCAGTCCAGGTGCCTTCGCAAGCACGCCTGGACTTCAGGGCCGTCCAGTTGTCCGTCCTCGACCAGCTCCACAAGCCCGTGCCCGACGCGGCTCACAACGGTCAGGCCAGCGGCCCACTGGCGAACAACGTCCTGCAAGAGCTCACCGTGCAGCGTGGTGGGCGTTGCCAGCACGCCTACTACGCCGGTGCGGGTGTATTGGGCAGCCGGCTTGAGCGGTGGGACCATGCCCACGAAGGGAACCCCGGGAAACTGCTCCCGAAGCCGATGAAGGGCCACCGCGCTGGCCGTGTTGCAGGCCACCACGATCAGTTTGGCCCCTTGCCCCAACAGCCACTGCGCGTTGGCCGTCGCCAGAGCGCGCACTTCTGTCGCCGGACGGGCGCCGTATGGACAATGGGCTTGGTCAGCCAGGTACAGAATGTCCTCGTGGGGAAGCAGGCGGCGGATGTGACGCAAGACTGTGCCGCCTCCCACGCCGCTGTCGAACAGGCCAATGGGCCCGTCAGGATCAGGAGCAGCGCTTTTGGTGTGCCCCATCGTTTTCACCACATCACGCTTCCGGCGACGAAGCGGACTCGTACAACACGTGCGTTCGTCCTACCCGGAACACAACACCTGGAGTCAACACGAGTGGCCGTTCGAGGCGCCGTTCGCCCACCCAGGTTCCGTTGCGGCTGCCAAGGTCACGGAGTTGCCACTCGCTCCCCGCCCGTTCCAGTAAACAGTGATGGCGCGAGACATACGCATCTTCCAGGCGCAGGTCACACTCCGGCGCCCGTCCGATGAGCAGCGTGCGCCCTCGCAACGGCACCGCTGTTCCCTTCTGGGGGCCGTCACACACCACGAGACGTCGCGCTGAAGCCGACGAAGGTTCAACCGCTGCTTCCCTGGACACGGGCTGCCTTTTCGGCTACGCGCTTGTCAAATCGCTCAGCATCAACGATGAACCGCTCGTGTTCCCCGTCGCCGACCGGCTCGACCTCATCCCAGGCCTGCAATTTGAAGCGCAGGCGTCGGCCATCCACTTCGACAAGTTCGGCGCGCACCGTCACTTGCATGCCCGGTGGGGTAGGAGCCGTGTGGCGCAAGGAAAGCCACGTGCCAACGGTCAGTTGCCCTTCGGGCAGGTGAGGGTCAACGAGCGAGCGGGAGCACTCCTCAAACATGGCAGCTAGCATGGGCGTGGCAAACACAGGGGGCAAACCGCTTCCCAACGTGCTGGCCAGATGGCGCTCTTCGACGGTCCAGGTGATTTCATGGGTGGTGCCAGGTTGCAGTTCTGCCATAGAACCCTCCTCTTGCTTGCGGTTTCTCTGGCCCAATACTATCACAAACGGGAAGAACACAAAAATCCGGGGACGGGCACCAACGCTTGGCCGTTCCTTCGCCCAACAAGCCTTCCACAAACGTGAGGCCCGCCGAGACGCGACGCACTTCGGAAGCGCGTCGCGCCTTGCTGTCCGTGCCAGCATTTCCAGGTGGCGCCAAGGGAGCGCCCGGCACACCTTGCGTGGGGCCTTTTCTTCTCTTCGCTTTCCCTCCCATCATTTCCCAGCGCTTCCAAATGCGACAGCCCTGGCCCGCCCTCGGCTTTGCTTAACTCGGCAAGATGTGGTTTAATACTTTGGGGTAGTATAGCATCATAGGACAGGGGGAACACGATGCGCATCCAGAACGAAACGACCAAACAAGCCCTCATTGCGCGCCTGCGACGCATCGAGGGACAGGTAGCCGGCATCCAGCGGATGATCGAAGAAGAACGCAGTTGCCACGAAATCCTGCAACAGTTGAGCGCCGTGCGCGCTGCGCTCTACAGCACCAGCGTCGAGTTGGTGCGCGCTTATGCCACCCAATGTGTCCAAGACCCTTCAGGGGACATTCCACCTGAGGAAATGATCGAGAACATCATTACAGCCCTCAGCCGCGTTAGTCGCAAGGCCGACTGAGCGCACTCCAAAACGTCCCGCCTGGCACGCTTGTCAGTCAACAGAGGCGGGCACGAGTGCGTCAAGGGCGTTCTTCACAGCCTGGTACTCCTCCGGGGAAAGGCGCCTCATGCGGGGTGCCAGGGCTTTGCGCAACACGGTTTTGAGCTTTTTGGGAAAAGTAATCATGTCGCTTCGGCACCCTTCCATCGTCAGTTCGAGCTTGTCCGGGTTCAGAAAGACCACTACCGCCTCCACAGGAACACGCTCCGCGTAATCGGGCACGTGGCGCTGCAACCACTCCTTGAGCACCTGGCGGGCGCGCTCGGCCTCCTCGTGCGGATTGCCCAGCCCCTCGGCCGTGAACCCGCGCGAGTAGAGGCGCCAGAAGCTGAAAGCGCCCGTCCATTGACCATTTTGACAGCGTGCCTTCCCCTCGTACCGCTTGACCACGATGGCCACCAGCCCGTTCGGGGTGAGCAGGACGTGAGGCCAGGGGCCGTAGTAGTTGTAGAGCACGTGTTTGCGGTCCAGACCTTTGAGGGCCGCGGCCAAGGTGGTCTCGGCCACCGGTGGGCGCACCCAGCGGTTGATGTGATACGTGCCAACGGCTCCAATTGCCAGAGCTGAGATGGCCAACATGTAGGCGTAAACGATCAGGTGGGGGCGAAAAGAGAGAAAGATGGCCACAAACAACATCCCCAGGCTGACGAAGCCGGCCACCGTGCCAATCTTGCGCTTGCGAGCAACGACGGGTTCGTTGGTGTAGACCTTCATGGACGCGCTCCCGCACCGTTCATGGATCCCATCACCAGGCAAGCGTTCTGACCGCCCAAGCCAAAGGAGTTGGAAAGGGTGTACCGCACCTTGGCCTTCCGAGGCGTCCAAGGCACGTAGTCCAGATCACAATCGGGGTCCGGGGTTTCGTAGTTGATTGTGGGGTGAATGGTCTGGGTTTCCAGCGTCTTCACGCAGGCGATGGCCTCAAAGGCACCAGCACTTCCCATGCCGTGGGCCAACATGCTCTTGGTACTGCTGACGGGAATCTCGTAGGCCCGCTCCCCGAAGACCATCTTGATGGCTTTGGTCTCCACCGCGTCGCCAACGGGGGTGCCTGTGCCGTGGGCATTGATATAATCAATGTCATTGATGGTGAGACCGGCAGCCTCCACAGCCCAGCGCATGGCCCGTGCCGCCCCCCGCCCTTCGGGATCCGGTTGGGCGAAGTGGTGGGCGTCGCTGCTGGTGGCGCCGCCCATCACCTCGGCGTAGATGGGCGCGCCGCGGGCGCGGGCGTGATCCAGCCGCTCCAGAATCAGGATGCCAGCCCCCTCGCCCATGAGGAAGCCGTCCCGCTCAGCGTCGAAGGGGCGAATAGCTCGCTCCGGCTCGTCGTTGCGGGTGCTCATGCCGCGCATGGCGCAGAAGCCCGCAAAGGCGAACTCGTTAATGAGGGCTTCGGTGCCTCCCGTAATCATGATGTCCACCACGCCCCGCCGAATGAACTCGGCTGCCTCGTAGATGGCTTGCGTGCCGCTGGCACACGCGGCCACACATGTGCCCAGGTGGCCCAGCGTCTTGAAGAATTGGCTGACGTGGTAGGAAGGCATGTTGGGCAGTGTTTCTGGCAAGGCGAAGGGCATGACACGACGCCAGCCCTTCGCCCGCATGATGGCCATGCCGTGAATGGCCATGTCGAAGCCACCCTCAGCCGTCCCCAGGTGGACGCCCACGCGCTCGGGGTCGGGAAAGCCGTGTTGCAGGCCAGCGTCTTCCAGGGCAAACATGGTGGCTACGATAGCCATCTGAGAACAGCGAGCCATTCGGCGGGCTTCCCGCCGGCCCAGGTGGGCTTCTGGGTCGAAATCTTTGACCTCAGCGCCAATCTGGGTGGGGAAGTCCGACACGTCGAAGGATTGGATGCGGGCAACGCCCGAACGGCCAGCGAGGAGGGCTTCCCACAGGGTGTTGACATCGTTCCCCAGCGGGCTGATAACCCCCATGCCGGTTACCACAACGCGCTGATGGTCAGGGCGCGAGATGCTCATCTCTCTTCCTCCTGCTCGAAATTGCACCGCAGACATGCGGATTCAGGTGCTCACAGCCGCAGCGATCTGTTCGGACATGGCCGCCCATCCCTCGCGAATGGTAGAGACCACGCGCTGTTCAACAGCCGTCTTCGCCACGCGCACCCCGTTCTTCACCGCAACCGGGTTCGAGCGGCCATGTCCGATAATCACAACCCCGTCAACGCCCAAAAGTGGCGCTCCTCCGTAAACGGAGTAGTCCGTGCGGGCGCTTACCCGGTCAAAAGCCCGCTTGGAAAGCAGTGCGCCCACCATGCTGAGGGGATCACGCGAGAGTTCCTCGCGAATGATCTGTTTCATCAAGCCCCCCAGCCCTTCGGCCAGCTTGATGATCACGTTGCCGGTGAAACCATCCGTGACCACCACGTCGGCCAGGCCAGCCGGGATGTCCTTGCCTTCCACGTTGCCGATGAAGTTCAGGCTGGAAATGTTCTTGAGCATACGATGAGCGGCCTGAACGAGGGGTGTCCCCTTCGTTTCCTCTTCCCCGTTGCTGACGAGACCGATACGCGGGCGCCCGATGCCCAGCACCCGCTCGGCGTAGACGTGTCCCATGAGGGCGAACTGGACCAGAAACTCCGGCTTCACCTCGGCGTTGGCACCCACGTCGAGCAACAGGCAGTGACCTTTGACCGTGGGGAAAATGGTGGAAAGGGCCGGCCGCTTGATGCCCTTGATGCGCCCCAAGTGGAAGATGGCCGCTGCCAGGACGCCGCCCGTGTTGCCAGCGCTGAAGAAACCGTCGGCGCGGCCCTGTTTGAGCAGCTTGATGCCCACAACGACGGAACTGTCCGGCTTGGCCCGCACAGCGGTGGCTGGCTGATCGTCCATTTCAATGACTTCAGAGGCCGGCTCGATTTGAATGTCGAGACCAGACGTGTCGTGGCGGGCTAACTCCGGTTCGACCACTTCGGGTCGGCCCACAAGGACGACGGAGACGCCGTATTCGCGGGCCGCCAGCACGGCGCCTTCCACCGGTGCAGCGGGGGCGTGGTCCCCTCCCATCGCGTCTACCACGATCTTCATGCTCGCGCTCCTTCCTCTTGCCGCCAGCAGGGGGCATATTTGGTGCCGGATTATACCGTAGAGTGGGCCTTTTGCACAATTGAAAGAGCAAGGTGACGCTTCCCCTGAACGCGGAGTTATACCAGTTGGGTCTGCAAATGCCATATATTCACCGGAATGGCTCGGCG
>WFWG01000062.1 GCA_015491235.1 Ardenticatenaceae bacterium | reverse complement strand
GTGGCGATTTGTCGAAAACACCCTCCACAGGGTATCATAGAGTTGGGGTGTGGTGGTCATCGTCTGCTCCTCCTTATGTTGTCTGGTTTCTTCTGTTTGCCAGGAGCATACACGATGACCGCTACACCCTCAAGTTTTGTCAGTCAATGAGGTTGTACGGAAAAACGGCTTGTCCTCATCGAGACGGACACGATGTGAACCAAACAAGGAATAGCGAAGCGATATTGTTAAAGAGCGCGACAGAAGAGGATGTTAGCCCCGTGTGTTGTGAGATCGGTGCAACGGCTACGACGGAGGGCTTCCAAGGGGGCTTGATTTCAAGTTTATTTTATCACAGCTCTTGTGATTTGTCAACACTTTATTATCATTAAATAAACATTAAAGTAACACAGGAAGGTGCAGGAAGGATGAAGAGGGGAACAGGAACAGGGGAAAAGAGAAGTGTTAGTCGCTCAGCCGCTCGGCATCGGACATTTTGCCCACCACAAGCAGTTCATCGCCTGCCTCAATGCGAGCTTCGGCTGAGGGGTTTACCTGCAACTGGTCTCCGTGGCGAATGGCCAGTACAGTCAGGCCATATTTGCGGCGCAGGTCGGCTTCGGCCAGGGTTTTGCCGTGAAGTCGCTTCGGCGCCAGCATTTCCACGACTCCCACATCGGGGCTCAATTCCAGGTAGTCCACGAAGTCAACAGCGGAGAGCCGTCGCGCCAGGCGCACCCCTGCTTCGTGTTCTGGCAGGATTACCTCGTCAGCGCCCACTTGGAGAAGGATCTCCCGCTGTGTCCGCGTGCGAGCTTTCGTGATGACCCGTCGGACGCCCAGCTTGCGCAACAACACCGTTGCCAGCAGGTTGCTCTCGAAGTCCGTGCCGATGCACACCACCCCTGTGTCGAAGTGATCCGCCCCCACCTCCCGCAAGGCGTCAATGTTGGTGGCGTCCAACTGAACCACATGGGGGAGTTCCGTCGAGAGCGCCTGCACGCGGCGGTAGTCCACGTCAATGGCCAGCACATCGTGTCCCTGTTCCACCAGTGCGCGGGCCAGGCTCGTGCCAAACCGGCCCAGGCCGATGACGATAAATTCCCGTTCCCTTCGCTTCGGCGTGGCCGGCTGTGGGGCCACGGTGCCCTTTGAGCGAACCGAAGTGTCCTCTTTCGGCGACGCCCGCTCATTGTGCCGCTCGTTTGAGGAGAACAACTCGCGCAAGCGCTCGAACCAGGTGCGTATCATGGTTTCTTTTCCTCCTGAATCCCGTTAGCGGTGCTGCCCTCTGCAGGAGACAGGGGCACCTCTCTCCCCGAAAGGCGAGTCGCCTTATACCAATTGGGTTTGCAAATGCCATAAATGGCTCGGCGCCGCCGTATCTCTGCTGAAGCCTTCGGAATAGCACGCCGCCACCCCACATTTTCAGGGGGACACCAGGATTGAAACATGTTGTTTGAGAAAGCAATTGGTATTAGCCGATCACGATTTGCTCAGCCGGATAACGACATAGCATAGGCCGCTCACGTTGCGCCAGCAAGACCACCAGCGTAAGTGGCCCCAGCCGTCCCCAGAACATGGTGAACACAATGAGTAACCGACCGAACGTGTCCAGGTCGGCCGTGGTTCCCAGGGAATACCCTGTGTTGGAAAAAGCGCTCACCACTTCAAAGGCGACCGCGAACAGGTCACCCGTTCGGTCAACCAGCAGAAGCAAGGTTACGAAGAAACAAAGCAACGTCGCGACCGTCATAATGGCCACAGCTTTGGCGATTGTTTCAAGCGGCAGCGTGCGGCCAAAGGCGACAGCTTGGGGAACACCGCGCACTGTGGAGAGAACAGCGACCATCAGAACGCCAACGGTGCTAATGGTCACGCCGCCGGCCATCGAGGCTGGCGCCCCGCCAATGAACATAGAAACCATCAAAACGAGCGCACTGGCCGGGCTGAGTTTGTCCAGTTGGATAATGGTGAGACCAGCCGTGCGGGCCGAGATTACGCTGAAAAGAGCCACCCAAAAGCGCTCTGGCCAGGGCAGGTGCGCCAGCGCCGTGCCGGTAAATTGCTCATCAGCCAGCACAATGAGCAACCCGCCGATGATTAAAACGGCTGTAATCACCAGCGTAAGTTTCGTGTGCACGCTCAGTCGTCGGTAGCGCGGGTACATAATGAGGTCGGAAACCACTAGAATGCCCAAGCCGCCGATGAGGATGAGAGCCATCATTACGCCCAGGGTAAAGGGGTCCTGACCAAATCCAAACAATATTTCACCGGTTCCACTGTACAAGTCGAATCCGGCGTTGCAGAAGGCGCTAACCGCGTGAAACACAGCCAGGTATGCTGCCCGCCCATATCCCAACGCAGGACCCCAGCGAAGCCAAAGCAGGAGTGCGCCGATCACTTGGATGCCCAGCGTGACAGCCAGCACATACAGCGTGAAGCTCACAATGCGGGTTGTCTCCAGCACCCCCAGCGTCTGTTTCAGGATCATGCGCTCAGCCAGCCCCAAGCGTCGGCCAATGAGGGCGAAGAGAACCACGGAGAAGGCGATGAACCCCACGCCGCCCACTTCCATCAGCAGCAGGAGAACAAGCTGCCCAAAGAGCGACAGGTCTTGCGACGGTGTGATAACCGTCAGCCCGGTAACCGTGGTGGCACTGGCCGAGACGAAAAGCGCCTCTTCCCACGTAAGCGGGCGACGAGATCCTGAAATGGGCAGGCGAAGCAAAATGGTGCCCAGCAGAATAATGGCCGCGAAGCCCACCACCAACACGAAGGCATTTCTGCGAGCCAGCGGACTGGGGTGAGCCAGTTCGGCCGCGTGTTCGATAACCGGAACGTTGACGTCAGCAGATGCGCCTGCCATCCTCCCCCATGCAACTCCATACTTGTTTTGTGACCACCAGACGCGGGCCGGGTGGTTCACCGTAGTATTGAGTATTGTACCGCGTTATGCGCACTTCCACCAAAAGAGGGACTACGGAACTCGCTGAAAGAAAATCGGCGGCAAATAGCCAGACACCCAAGGGGAAACCAGTTGGGCAACGAAGGGGACCGTCGTTATAATGAGGGGCACGAGAAAGGAGCGAGCGATGCCGGCCCGGATGAACTCGCGGATGGCATTGTAATTAGGCCACGGGACACTTGTCATGAAACTCAACGCCATAGTGATCACAAGCGCCCAGAAGAAACCAGCAATCAACCCTAAAATGAGCCCAACCAGACGGTCCAGCGTGCCTCCAAAGCGCAGTGAGGCTTCCTGGAAACCAAAGCGGACAGCCAGGTTGATCAGCCCCCACACGGCCAACACGATGAGCATGAAGACCACCGAATCGCGCACAAGTGTGTCCGTGGGGCCCAAAAGGCGCGCTATGAAGCGCGAAACAGCGGGCTGGTACGCGCTGGCCACGACCAGGCCCAGGTAAAGCGCCAACAGGCTAATGGCCTGGAGCACAAACCCGCGCGCAAAGCCGAGAAGCATTGATCCGAGCAAAACGAGTAACAAGACAAGATCGTACCAGAGCATACCTGCATTCTACGCCGATGCGAGCATTTCGTCAAAGGTGGTGGGAGTTTGGCGTACCACTGGCAGGGTATACTGTGCTGGCGCTCGGGCTCACATGGCCCTTGGTTCGCCTCTGGACCACCCACGCACCAGGCGACGGTAGCGACGACCCGGCGATTATTTGGAACCTCTGGTGGGTGCGGTTCGCCCTCTTCAACGGGCTCGACCCCCTGTACAGCACCTACATGTTCTGGCCACTGGGCGTTGACCTGGTGTTCTACACGCTGACAGTCCTCAACGCGCTCCTCACCCTTCCCTTTCAACTTACCCTGGGCCTCATTCCCGCGAACTCGTTGCTCGTCTGGTTCGAGTTGGTCGTCGGTGGGCTGGGCATGTTCTACCTGGCCCGCCACCTGACCAAGGGCGTGGCTGGCCCTTTCCTGGCCGGCGCCGTTTTTACCTTCGCCCACTCCCGCTTCGTTTATCTTTCCCTGGGCCAGTTCAACATTGCCGCCAGCCACTGGGTTCCCTGGTACATCCTGGCCCTCTGGCGGGTTGAGGAGCGAGGACGGCGGCGGGATGTGCTCCTGGCGGCACTCTTCTTGCTGGCCAACGGGTGGACCGAGTTCACCTACGCTTCGTTTCTGGTGCTCTTCACCCTGCTCACCTGGGCCTGGCACCGCGCCCGTGACCTGCGAGCCGGGCAATGGCCTCACGCGATTCGCCAGACGGTCAAGTACGCTAGCGTGGGGGGACTCTTTGCGGCCGGCCTGGCGCCGGTCCTCCTCCGCATGATTTCCGCCATTCGGGTGGAAGGCGACTTCCTGGTGGAAGGGCTGGGGTTCGCGGACGTGTTCAGCAACGATTTGCTGGGGTTCTGGGTGCCCAGTCACCTGCACCCGTTGTGGGGCATGTGGGTGCAGCGCACCTTCGACTTCGCCTACCTGAACTTCGCCTACCTCGGCTACGTGCCGCTCGCGCTGGCGCTGATAGCCCTGTTCGCCCGACGGACGCGGCAGCAAGCCGCCTTCTGGGGCGTGGGGCTGCTCTTCTTTGTGCTCCTCAGCTTGGGACCCACGCTGCGGGTCAACGGGCGTCAGTGGGAGGCGCCGCTTCCCTTTGACCTGCTCCTGCGCCTGCCCATCTTCAAGGCCAACCGCTATCCCAGCCGCTACAGCGTAATGATTGCCCTCTGCCTGGCCGTACTGAGTGCCTACGGCCTGGAAACGCTGCGCCGAAGGGCGAGAGCCCACCGCCTCCACCGTTGGGGGCTATTGCTCGGCGCCCTGGGCCTTTTCCTGGTCGAAACGGCCGCCGTGCCTCTGCCCCTCAGCTCCTACCGTGTACCGGCCGTATACCCCCAACTCAAGGGGCGGGAGACCACGGCTGTGCTGGAAATTCCCATGGCCTGGCGCAACGGCTTCCGGGTCACCGGCCCACTCGACAAGACCTTCATGTTCGCCCAGTTCTACCAAACAGTCCACCAGAAGCGGCTGTTGAACGGCAACACCAGCCGCAACCCCGAGTTTCTGTTCCAGTATTTCACCGAGGCCCCCCTTTTGAACAGCATTCTGGCACTGGAGACCGGGCGGCCCCTTCCTCCCGGCCGGGAGGCCTTCGACGCCCGTCACGCGGCCAATGTGCTCCGCTTCCTGGGGGTTCGCCAGGTGATCGTTCACCGGGTGAACTCGGAGCGCGCCGATGTGACACCGGAGGCAACAGTACCCTACCTGGAGCGCGTGCTCCCCATGACGCGGTGGTACGCCGACGGGCGCATTACCGCCTGGGAGGTGACGCTTCCCCCCCTGCCGCGTGCCCTGCGCTTTGACGCTGGCCACCCGTTGGCGCGCCTCTATTTCGGCGAGGGGTGGAGCGCGCTGCCGCCGCTCGACTCTTCTTTGGCCCCGCCTTCCACCGTCTGGGCCCAGCGCCGGACGGTGCGCCTCTTCGTGCCGTTGGAGGCCGAACGGGCACGCCTGGCCTTCAAAGCGTGCAGCCCTGTGGCCCAACGGCTGGAGGTGCGGGTGAACGGGGCACCGCCAGCCGCCTTGCAACTTGAGCCTGGCTGGCACGAGTACAGCCTTCTCCTGGAGGGGTTCCAACCTGGCCTGAACACTGTGCGCCTCTCCTTCGAGGAGCGCGTTCCCGTCGAATCCTCCGCCCTTCGGGCGAAGTGCTTCAGGGCCGCCGACGTTTCGTTGGGTCCGCTGTCCTCTTTGCCCGTGAGTGTGGTGGTCGAAAGTGCGGGGTTGGACGTGGGTGATTTTGCACACGTCTACGTCAACGGGCGGGACGTGCTTCCCGACCGCATGGGATACAACGTCGTCGCGTTCGACCCGGCGACTGGCGAAGTCACAGCCGTAGCTGCCTTCGATCCCGTCAACACGCCGGAGGACAGCCGGGCCCTGGCCGCCTTCATCGGCGCCCTCCCCCCTGGAACGCCTGTGGCTGTGGCCGCCAACGACACGGTGGACTTGCCGCCCGAGTTCGGCGGTCCCCGGCTGGGCGCGGAGGCGGTAGAGGCATTGCGCGCACTAGGCGCGACGGGAGACTTGCGCGGCACTTTTCGCTGGAGCCACGCTCTGCTGGGTGTAAAAGGGGCTCCCCCGGGCACTGCCCTGGAGGACCTGAGCGCGGTGCGCCCGGCCCGCGTGTGGCTGGGGGAACCGTTCACATCCCCCGCCGTGGCAGCAGGCTTTGCCTGGTTCCAGGTGGAGGTCAGGTGAAAGGGGGCAAAACGGGAGGCTTTGACAGGCACATGACCCGACGGTAGAATACACACAAGCGAGCCATGAACCTGCTTCTTTTGCTCTTGGACCAATACGATTGGGTCGTCTACATCGTCTGTGCGCTGGGCCTGCTCCTGTACCTGGGGCTCGCTCGCCAGGCGTACCGTGAATACCGTGTTTCCGTCTTCGCCCTGGAGCGCGAGGAAAAATGGCGAGAAACACGCCAGGCATTGGCCTTTGCGGCCCTGTTTGCTGGAATTGCCAGCGTTACCCTTTACGTCAACCAAGTCGTCCTACGACGCGAGCCGAGCACGCGGCCAATAACGGCGGCGCTGGTCACTCCCACTTCAACGCCAGTCCTCATTGGACCTACCCTTACGCCAGAGCCGACACCGACGCTTACGCCCTCGCCCACGCCCAGGCGCCCGCCACTTCGGCGAGCGACACCCACGCCAGCCACGTCGCCCACGCCGGCAGCTTCGCCCACGCCCCAGGTCGTGCCTCCCAACTGTCCCAACCCGGGCGTGCGCATCCTCTCGCCAGGCATGAACCAAACTGTGAGTGGCACAGTGGCCGTCGTGGGCACGGCGAGGATCGAGAACTTCCAGTTCTACAAGGTGGAATTTGCCCCCGGCGACCCGCCGGACCCAAACGCTTGGGTCGTCATTGGCGACGTTGTGCGCTCTCCCGTGGAAAACGGCGTGCTGATCACTTGGCCCGCTGGGGCCTTTCCGGCTGGCGTGTACTGGCTGCGCTTGACAGTTGTGGACCAAACGGGCAATTTTCCCCCACCTTGCGAGGTGCGCGTCATCGTTCCAGCCGTTCCATAAAAGTGCCACGCGCTTTTGGAAGTGCGTGGTGCCGCCGCCTCCCCGGCTGAGACGCTGGAACGGTTGGAGTGGCCGGAAATTCGTTGGAGGTGACCGTGAGCGAGTGGATAAAAGTACTAATTGTCATCGTGTATACCGTGCTCTTCTGGTCGGCTATGGCGGCGGGCGTGTTGATGATTGTGGTCGTGGGAATGGCCTTGTGGGACATAGCTCATCGCAGGCACGAGGAAGACCAGTCCTGAGCGACTTCGGTCTCCGAAGGAGTACGTGACCTCGTGCCATTTCCACGCTTAATTGGTATGAGCAAAAGGAGATATTTCTTCCAATGGCGCGCTTCGTGCGCCAAAGGCAAACTGTCTACCCCCTGTCACCTTCTACCGCTTGCTCCGGGCTCCTGTGGTCACTATAATGTAGCCGTAAGGCAAGGAAAACCACATGTGAAGGGGAGCGTGTGCCCGAGGGCCTTAACTTTTCTACTGACGAACTGCACGACCGCCTTATCGGTGGGCTTGTGCGCCTGCGGCGTCGCCTGCGCTGGCGCGACAGCCTGGAAGCGCTGGTGTGCCGGTGGTGGCCCGTGGCGCTGGCCGCGCTGCTGGTTCAAGTGATAGCGCGAGTACGCCCCGTCGAAGGCGCCTCCCTCTACACCCTGCTCCTCCTGGGGGGAGGGTTGCTGGTTTGGTTCTTCTGGAGTGCCGTGCGCTCCCTTCCGTTACACCGTGTGGCCCTGCGTGCCGACATGGAAGGCCACCTGCGCGAGCGCCTGACCACGGCGCTGGAACTGCTCACCCAGCGGCCGGCTCCCCTCACAGACCTCCACCGCCGCCAGCTTCACGACGCTGTTCGGATGGCCGAACAAGCAGCCCGTCATCCCCAACGTGTTTTTCCATTCCGCCGCTTCAACCGCCACCTGGCCCTCTGGGGAGCCCTCCTGGCCCTCACGGCGGCCCTGCTCCTGCTCCCCAACCCCCAGGAGCGCGTGTTGGCCGAGCGGCGCGCTGTGCGGGAGCTGGCCCAGCAGGAAGCCGAGCGCATCGAACAAGCGCGCGACGAGTTGGCCCGGCAGGCAGGGCTTCCTGACGAGAAGCGCGCCCGGCTGTTCCAGGAGTTGGCCGATCTGGCGACCCAACTGCGCCAGAACCCCGGTGACCTGGAGCAAGCCCTGGCCGACATTGAAGGGGCGCGGGCCGCCCTTCAAGCTCGCCTCGACCCACAGGCGGGCAGCAAAAAGGCGGCGCTGGACCGCCTGACAAAACGCCTCAGCCGCCTGAGCGAGTCGTCAGGCGAGCGGGCTTCTCCAGACGCCACGACCGCTCTGACAGAACTGGCTGCCCGGGCCGGGCACCTTTCGCCCCAGGAACGCTCCAGGATAGCCGCTTCCCTGCGCGAGGAGGCCGCCCGTGCGGCTGCCGTGGACCCCGAACTGGCCCGCGCGCTCACAGAACTGGCCAGCGCGCTCGAGGCGGGTGACCGGGCCGCGGCCACGGATGCCGCCCAGGCAGCCGCTGATTTCCTGCGAGCCAGTCAGGAGGAATTGGCATTCCAACAGGATCTGGCCCGCGCCTTGGACACCCTGGAGCAAGCCCGCACGAGGCTCACGCAGGGAGGACGAGGCACAACTGGCGTACAAGCGTCCGGCACCTCTCCCGGAAACCGGACGAGCGCACGTGGCGACGCTCGGAATCCTGGCCAGGGAGCCGGCCAGGGGGCAGGTCGCCCTGGTGCGGGCGGCGGCACGCAAGCCGATCGCCTGCCTCCCTCCCTCTCCCCCAATCGAGGGAGCGGCAACGTGGCCGACCCGAACCGTTCTGGGCCCGGCGCCCTTCAGGGCGCTTATGAGCCACGGGTGTTCGCACCGCTGGCTGGCCCCCGTTCCGAGAGCGTGGACGTGATTAGCGGCCGACCCGACGATCGAGGAGCGGTGCGCGTGCGAGAGGGGGCCGACCCAACCGCAGGATTGCCAGGTGGTTCCCTGATCCCCCTCCGCGACGTGTCGCCCGCCTACCGTTCGGCTGAAGCCGAGGCGCTGGAACGAACGTACATTCCCACCGGCTTGAAGAGCTACGTGCGCGACTATTTTGCCGCCTTGGGCGAGTGAGACGGTTTGAGGCAAGTCGCCAAGCACAACACAGAAGAGACAAGTATGTCGGTTCATTTTTCCATGTGGATCAAAGCGCTGCGCGTTATTCCACACGTGGACCGGGCCGAGTGGGAGCGGCTGGACCTCATCTCCCGCTGGCTGATCGCCAGCCGTTCGGCCGTGCTGGTGATGACGTTCTTCTCGGCGGCTATGGCTGGCATTCTGGCGTTTCGCGACGGCGCCTTTCACCCCGGCCTGTGGGCTGTGATGACGCTGGGACTGCTCCTGGCCCACGCCACTAACAACATGCTCAACGACCTCACCGACCACGTAAAAGGCGTTGACCGGGACAACTACTTCCGCGCCCAGTACGGCCCACAGCCGCTAGAACACGGCCTCCTTTCTGTGCGCCAGCTTATGCTGTACATCGCCGTGACCGGCGGACTTGCCCTCCTGGCCGGGCTGTACCTGGTTGTCCAGCGCGGACCACTTGTGCTGGTGTTGCTGGGCATCGGGGCTTTCTTCCTGCTCTTCTACACCTGGCCGCTGAAGTACCTCGGGCTGGGCGAGCCAGCGGTGCTGCTGGTGTGGGGGCCGCTCATGGTCGGAGGCGGGTACTTTGTGGTCACCGGCCGCTGGAGTTGGGACGCGGTCATCGCCAGCCTGCCCTATGCCCTCAGCGTGACTAGTGTGCTCTTCGGCAAGCACATTGACAAGCTGGAGGCCGACCGGCAGAAGGGCATCCGCACACTGCCCGTCCTGTTGGGCGAGTCAGCTGCCCGCCTGGTCGCCATCGCCATGATGGCAGCCGCCTACTTAATTGTGCTGTACCTGGTGGCCGCACGTCTCTTTTCACCAGCGGTGCTGATCGTGGCGCTGGCGCTGCCCCTCTTGCACACAGCAGTTCGGGCTTTTCTGCACCCTCGCCCGACCGAGCCGCCGCCCGAATACCCCCGTGAGGCGTGGCCCATCTGGTTTGTGGGCTTCGCGTTTGTGCACAACCGGCGCTTCGGCGCGCTCTACATGATGGGGTTGCTGCTTGACGCGCTTTGGACCCGGTTTGGGTAGCGAACGCGCTGGGGAGACAGCACCCCCAGGTCTTCTCACTGGGTGTAGAGTTCAGGCAGGGCTTCGCCCACTCCCTCGCTTGTGCGCAGGGCGTGGCGGTACACCTGCCAGGTGCGGAAGGCCACCTGGGCCTGGGTAAAGTGGCGCAACACGCGCTCGCGTCCCGCCTTTGCCAGCTTGTGCCGCACGTCGGGGTGTTCCATCAGGCGGCGGAGGGCGTCGCGCAGTGCTCCGACATCTCCTTCCGGCACGATCAGCCCGGCCTCGCCCACCACGTTCGGAATCTCCCCACAGTCCGAGCCCACAACCGGCACCTCGCAGGCCATAGCCTCGATCAGCACGCGCCCGAACTGTTCCACCCAATAGGGCCGCGACAGGGAGGGAAGAACGAGCACGTCCAGGGCGTGATAGAAGGCGGGCATCCGCGTGGAAGGAAGAGGAGGCTCGATTCGCACGCGGCCAGAGAGGCCCAACGCCTCGGTCCGCGCGCGCAGTTGTGGTGCCAGCGGCCCGCTGCCCCTGACGTGCAGCACCCACTTTCCCGGCAGGCCGGCCAGGGCGTCGAGCAACACCAGCAGCCCCTTTTCCTCGACCAGCCGACCGGCGAAGCCGATCGTGAAGGGCCGCCCGCCACGGGAACGAGGGCACGGCGCGAACACGTCGGGGTCAACGCCGAACTGAGGGATGACCGAAAGGGGGCCGCGATACCCTTTGGTCCGCAGGACCCGAGCCGCGGCCACGTTACCAGCGATGGCGTGAGCCGTGTGGGCGTAAACGTACTGTTCCATCCAGCGGAAGGGTGGCGGGTAGCGGCGGTGCAGGTTCTGCCAGGTAAAAAAGACGAAGGGAATGCGTCGCCGGACAGCCAGTCGGGCAGCGTGCCAGGTGGCGGTGTTGTATGGCTCCTCGTCCATGTGGAGGAGGTCTGGCTGGAGGCGATCGAGCAGGTGCCCCAAGCGGGGATAGAAGTGGAGGTGATAAGAGCCGTTGAACGCCAGGGGGAGCCGCCAGAGGCAGTAGCCCGTGACGTGCGCAACCTCAAGGGGTTGCGCGCCCCGCTCGTCCCGCCAGACCGGCGGCACGGCCACGTGCAACTCCACGTCGGGCAACGCGGCTAGCTCCTCCATCTTGCGCTGGTAGGCGCCCACCACCAGCGCCTTGGAGACGTAGAGCACCCGCATGGAGTGTTACGCCTCCGCCAGGGCTCGGCGCAGGTCGGCCAGGTGGATGTCGGTGTGGCGGATGGCGATCTCGAAAATGTCGCGCGTGGTGAATTCTCCCCAGTTGGAGCCACCGTCGCTGCCCCGGTAGGCCAGTTGCTCGTCAGTGAGAGAGCGCAGCGTTTCGATCATCTTGTCGCGCGCCCGCTGCCACTCGGCGACGATCTCCCCCAGCGGGCGCTCAGCCCGTTCGGCCACGCGCTGCTCGTTCAACTCGTCCCGGTTGTAGGGGCGGAACTGGTAGCCCCCCTTCGCCACCATGATTTGCACCATCGTCAACATGCCCTCTTCCGAGGCAGCCAGGTGGGCCAGCACGTCGCGCACGCGCCACTTCTGGTTGCCGGGCACCGGGCGATTGGCGATTTCGTCCGTTATGGGCTGTACCGTCTCCAGGAAAGCGTTCCGGTTGGCTTCCAGGCGGACAAGCAGGTCACTCATGACTTCCCCTCCAAGTGGATTCACTCGTCGTATTTGTTCAGGCCGTGTCGCTGGCGATGTTGGGCCAACAATGCCGGATCGGGCGGATGAAAGCGCGGCACGCGGAACGTGCGCGTGTTTTCCAGCACCAAGCGTACCATCTGACTGGACACGTCCAGTTTGCGCACAACACGGTAATCGTCCGTCAGGCCCAGGTAGCCGTACTCGAAGAGCGGATCGTGCAAGCGGCACAGGGCCATTGTGTTGCTGAGCGCTCCTCGCCAGCGGGCGCTCTCGGACCAGCGCACGATGTGGGCCGTCACGAGCAGGCTGCGCTCGCGCACGTCGCAAAAGGCACACTGGTGGCCGTAGTTTTCCAAGGTCAACCGGCGCAAGCGCGCCTGGCCGCGCCGAACGCGCACGCGCTGTTCGGCACTTCCCACGAGAGTTTCAGGGGGGATGCGAAGGCGGCCACGGCGCAGGGCATGGTCTATAGCATCGTCGGGCAGGTCTTCACGGCTCACATCAATCTCGGCCCCCAGAAACAGGTAGCGGCCATCGCCAAGGAAGGCCAGCAGTCCTTCATCGCGCAACTCTTGCAACACGCGGCTCAGTGTCTGCTCGGGCGTCTGGCCCTGGCTGCGGGTTTCGGCCACAATGCGCGGCAATTCTTCGACGATAAAGTGTTGGCGGGTGACGAGAACGGACCCGTGCCGGGCTACGTACCGCTCCAGGGCGGCCCGCACGCTCTCACGCCACGTTACCACACGCATCCGTCACCTCTTACACAAGCGTCTTCTCCAACACCACCCCGTGCCGGCCCTGGCCAAAGGCATCTGGCTCCCGTCCCACAGCGCGAAACCTGTGGCGCTCGTAAAAGTGCCGCGTGAGCGCAAAAGCGGGCTCGGCCACTTGCTCGTCAACCGTCATCACGCGGAGAAAACGCACGCCCCGCCGGCGCAACGCGCGCTCCACAGCACCCAGCAGGCGGCTGCCCACGCCCTGGCCGTGCCACTCCGGCCGCACACCCAGCCAGGAGAGCTGGGCCTGGTCGGGCGTGGGCTGGTGGAAGGTGGCGAATCCCACCACCTGCTCGCCTTCCTCCGCCACGAACCCCTCGTGTCGCATCAGGTCAATGACCAGGGCCATCTGGTCAAGCGGGCGAAACCAGAGGGCCAGCGCGCGGGCAACCTCGAGCACCGCCTTTCGGTCGGACGGGTGCAGCGGGCGGACCGTTACCACGATTGCCCCTCTCAGCACCCATCAGTGGCCGGCGTGGACTTCGGCGGCGGAAGCAGGCGCATCACGGTGCGGACCACTTGGCCCACCGTGAGCGGCCGCACAAGAAAGGCGTCCACCTCGCCCCGAAGGGGCTCGAAGCGGCCTTGCTCGAAGGTGCCCACCACCAGCACCAGCGGCACGCCTGGCAGCAAGCGCTTGAGCTGGCGCACCCGCTCCGGGGTCACGTCGGAGTCGTCCTTGGTGTCCACGATCACCAGGGGCGGCTCGACCAGGTTTCGCAGGATCGCCTTCATGCCCCACGTGAAACCCGGCAGCGCCAGCACCTCATAGCCCTGCTCCTTGAGTTCGGCCAGCGTGAGGGCGCGCGTCTGCCAGTCGGCTGAGAGCAAGAGCAGCCGTCGGCGGTCTTCCCGGGAACGCGCACTCAGTGGATCCCGCTCATGCTCGGGTTTAACGGGACGCAATTCGGTCCTCATAGTTTGGCGGACGTTCGGGCGTCTTCCAGCCAAACTTGATCAGCCCCACGTGACGCCGACATCGGTAATCCCACACGCCGCCGGGCGCTTCCCAGCCGCCGCCAGCGCGCTTTTTGGTCAGCGCACAGTCGTAACAGACGTAATCACCGCACTTGTCGCAGGGCGAGCCCCAGAAGATGTCAATGAAGGCCCGCTCCCGACCACACGACGCGCACCGGCGGGGCTGAGCGGCCTCCCGCTCGAAACACTGGCCACACAGCCCTTCCCAGTGGGGCGGCACATGGTGCCAACTCTCGCTCCACATGGCTTCCCGCATGGCCACCCGCACCGCGCTGCACCGCTTGCAGTAGGATTGGCCGCACTCGCGGCACACGGCCATCATCTGCTCGGGGCGCTCGTGTCCACAAATGGGGCAGGTGACCAGTCGAGCTGTTGAAGTCATACCTCCCTCCCGACTCGGTAGCTCTCTTCGAGAGCAAGTATACCGGCACCCGCAGAAACAGCAAACGAGCCCCGCAGCTTCCCGAAGGTTCGGGACCTCCGGGAGGCCGCTGAGGGCTGCGGGCATCACCCGCCGGACTTTAATACTTTTACCCTCTACCAGTATAGAACTGAAACCACATGACAACTATCAACGAAAAAGGTGAAACATTTCACTAATCTACTTTGCGCTGGCGCAAATACCACCGCGCTGGAGGCCGATACGATAGGCCTGAAGGTGGACAACGGCCAACAAGAACACTCCAGGAGGCCCGATGCCTGTCAAGAGTTACCTCGTTTACCCCGTGCCGGAGCGAGCGGCGGAGTTGGAGCGCACCTTGCGCGCCATGCCGGAGTGTGAAGTCATCCCCGCCACGAATCACCCGCTGTTCATTCTCATCACCGACACCCCGAACGAGAC
>WFWG01000061.1 GCA_015491235.1 Ardenticatenaceae bacterium | reverse complement strand
GTTCTCCACAATTTCTTTTCTATACGGCGGCGCCGAGCCGCATCTCTACTCAAGCCTTCGGGATGGCACGCCGTCGCCCCCTGTCGTGCCTCATTGAATGCGCAGAACCACAGGAGCGTTGGCCCACACGCTTTCCAAGCGGTAGAACTCTCGCTCCTCGGGACCAAAGAGGTGGACGATCACGTCAACGTAGTCAATGAGGATCCACCCCGACTCCGGCGTTCCCTCGATGTGGTGAGGTTCAACGCCAGCCTCGCTCAGCCGCTCTTCCACGGCACGCAAAAGCGCCCGCAACTGTCGCTCGTTTTCCGCGGTGGCGATGACAAAGTAGTCCGTAAAGGGAGAAAAACCGCGCAGGTCAATCAGGACGATGTCAGTTCCCTTTCGCTCTTCGACGATATCAACAATCTGGCGTGCCAGTTGACTGGAATCCAGAAGCTGCTCCCTCCGTTCTTCTTTCTTCGCCGTCACCATTCGTCCGGTTTTTTCACCCCTTCTGCTCGTTGGTTTTGCTCAAAGGGACAACGGCGTGGGGCACCCCTGGTCCCTTGTCACCAAGGGTGCCCTGCCCTTTCACCACTAAGAGTAGATGGCTTGCTCCGTTTGCGGGTCGAAGAGTTTCATCTGGTCAACGTCCACGTTCAACTCGATCATCTCACCGGAAGCTGCCGTTGCCCGCGGGTCAACCCTGGCAATGAAGGTTTGGCCGCCCGCTTCCAGGTAAAACAGGCGCTCGTTGCCCAGCAACTCCTGCACGTCAAGCTGCGCTTTAATGCGCTGGGCGTTGATGCCGGGCGGTGTAAACTGCACGTGGTGGATGTGCTCCGGCCGAATGCCCAGGATGACTTGTTGGCCCAACCAGTCGGCAACAGCCTGGGCAATTTGTTCCGGCACCCGCAGGCGGAACCCGCCGGTGTCCACGTACATTTCTCCCTTCGTGCCGGTCAGCGTGGCGTCGAAGAAGTTCATCGAAGGGCTGCCGATGAAGCCGGCCACGAAGAGGTTAGCCGGGTGGTCGTACAAGTTCTGCGGCGTGTCAAGTTGTTGCAAAACGCCGTTGTTCAACACGGCAATCCGGTCGGCCATAGTCATGGCCTCGACCTGGTCGTGCGTCACGTAGATGAACGTGGTCTGCAAGCGGCGGTGCAGTTTGATGAGCTCGGCGCGCGTCTGGACGCGCAGTTTGGCGTCCAGGTTGGAAAGCGGCTCGTCCAGCAGGAAGACCTGCGGCTCGCGCACGATGGCGCGCCCCAGGGCGACACGCTGGCGCTGGCCGCCGGAGAGGGCGCGCGGTTTGCGGTCCAGCAGGTTTTCGATGCCCAGAATCTTGGCCGCCTCCCGCACGCGGCGCTCAATTTCGTCCTTCGGCACCTTCCGCAGTTTCAGGCCGAAGGCCATGTTGTCGTAAACACTCATGTGGGGATAAAGAGCATATGACTGGAACACCATCGCAATGTCCCGGTCCTTGGGGGGCACATCGTTGACGATGCGGTCGCCAATCCAGATAGTGCCTTCCGTGACCTCTTCCAGGCCGGCCAGCATTCGCAGTGTGGTGCTTTTGCCGCAACCTGAAGGACCCACCAGAACCAGGAACTCCTTGTCCTTGACCTCCATTGTCAGGTCGCGGACGGCAACGACGTCACCAAAGCGTTTCCAAACATGTTCGAATTTCACTCCTGCCACGATGACGCTCCTTTTCCAAAAGATTTTGTGCACGCTGCTCCACAGATGGCGTGGGTGGCACCACCGTGTCGCTCGCGCGTGCGAGCTGGAAGGGACAGAACTTTTCGGCCGCAGGCGCCAAACGTGTGACCCACCACGTTCGGCCAGGCACCCCCCTCTGCGGGCTCAAGGCCAACACCGCTCCCGTTCCAGCCCATGATATCGGATCAACACGTTCTCTCTTTACGCGGGGTCTTCCCACCCCCTTTCATCGAATTGGCAAATTCCCTTTTCCCAGCCCCTCAGAGGTTCGGGACCCCGTGCGAAGGCTGGCTCCTTACGGCAATTTGTACCACTTTTGCCGGTTTTTGTCCAATTTGGTTTTCCCAAAGAGAAAGTCACTTGTCCCAGCCCTTCTCCTCACAAAGGGGCCTGCGGCGAAAAGTGGGGGGTGCGCTTGTTCTTCAGCGCTTCCAGCCCCTCCTTCACGTCCGGGCCCCGGAACCCCAGGAACTCGAGGGCCAGGGAGGTGTCGAAGATGGGGCCGGCCACCCGCAGCCAGTTGTTCAGGGCGTACTTCGTCCAGCGGATGGCGGTGGGTGAGCCCGCTGCCAGGCGCTTGGCCAGGCCGAGGGCCGTCTCGTACACCTTGTCGTCCTCCACAGCCAGCGACACCAGGCCCATGCGCTCCGCCTCGACGCCGGTCACGGGCTCGTTCAAGAGCAAGTGGTACTTGGCCTTGGCCATGCCCACGAGCAGCGGCCAGATGATGGCCGAGTGATCTCCGGCCGCCACGCCCAGGCGCGTGTGTCCGTCCAACAAGCGCGCGCTGTGCCCGGCCACGGAAATGTCGGCCAGCAGGGCCACCGCCAGCCCGGCACCTACAGCCACCCCTTCGATGGCCGAAACCACTGGCTTAGAGCAGTTGATAATGTTGTAGACCAGGTCACGAGCCTCCTTCCAGACGCGCACCAGCGCGTCGTAGTCAGCGATCATCTCCTCGATGAGGTCAAAGCTGCCCCCCGAGGAAAACGCCCCTCCTGCCCCTCTCACCAGCACGGCGGAGACGTTGGGGTCCGCATCAATCTCCTGCCAGACGTAGGCCAGGTCGCGGTGCATGTCGGCGTCAGCCGCGTTCAATGTATGTGGGTTTTCCAAGATAATCTCCAGCACCCGCTCGGCGGGCACGGCAAAGCGCAAGGCCCGAAACTGTTCGTAGCGTTCAAGCATGAACATTGCCTCCTCGTTTTGTTGTTCAGCCTGCCAACGGCTTCTGCTCCGAGTTCGGGACTATTATACGGCAAAAATTCCAGCAGGCGAAGGAAAGGGGATGCTCCACGGTGTATGGGAGCTCCCTACAGTCACAACCAGCAGGCAAACACGCCACCAATCATAAAAATTAATTCAATGTTTAAAATATCTAAAATACACTCTTGACAAATATTGATTTTTATGATATCCTGGATGCAAAGAGGAGGCGTTCACGCCGGGCCCGAGGAGCGTCACAAGTTGCAAGGAGGAAAGACATGCACACGCTGCCCGTCGAATGTCCTTTTTGTCAGAGCACCCTCACTGTGACCGAACTCCACTGCTTCGGTTGCAACACCACTTTCGGGGGCGAGTTCAGCTTGGAACACGTGGCGGCCTTTCATCCCGACCAGTTGCCCGTGTTGAAGCGGCTGGCCCGCCTCTCGCCCGAACAGTTGCGCTTCGTGGAGGTCTTCCTGCGGTGCGAGGGCAAAATTACGCGCGTGGAGGAGGAGTTGGGCATCTCATATCCCACTGTGCGCGCTCGCCTTAACGACGTGATCCGCACGCTGGGCTTCGAGCCCGCGCCCGAGCCCAGGGAGCCGAAGCCAGAGGCGCACGAGGTGCTCGACCGCCTGGAAAAGGGCGAAATTTCACCAGAAGAAGCCGCCGCCCTGTTGAGGGGCGAACGGAGTTCCACTTAATCCTTTGGCATCTCATCCTGCGCAGGATGTTTCGGAAACAACCAAAATTTCCAGCAAACTTCAGGAGGTATTAGGATGAGTGAGGAACGCAAACGTATTCTCCGCATGGTGGCCGAGGGCAAGCTCACGCCCGAGGAGGCCGACGAACTGTTGGCCGCGCTGGAAAGCCAGGAGAGGGGCGAAGAGAGGGAGGTCTCCTACTCCTACGAGTTCAAGGCCGGCACTTCCCGCCGCCCCCGCTGGCTGCGCGTTCAGGTGACCGACACGCGCACGGGGAAGACGCGCGTCAACGTGAACGTGCCCTTCAAGCTGGTGGAGTTGGGCAGCAAGCTGGGCGGGCGCTGGGTAGGCGACATTGGCGGCGTTTCGATAGACGAGATTCTCGCCGCCGTGGCCGAGGGCGAAAACGGCAAAATCGTTGAGGTGGAGGACGAGGAAAGCGGCGAGCACGTGGTCGTCTACGTGGAGTGAGGCGCCAGGAGTCGGCGGTAGAGGGCTTCCACCCGCCCCGCCTGGACGGACCAGGCGAAGTGGCGCTCCAGCCGCTGGCGCCCCGCCCGCCCCAGGCGACGGGCCTGCTCCGGGTCTCGAAGGAGCGACACCACCGCCCTGGCGAAGCGGGCCACGTCGCCGGGCGGCACCAGCACACCGGCGCCGTCGGCCAGGTACTCGGCCACCTGGCCGACGGCCTCCCCAACCACCGGCACTTCCAGGGCGAGCAGGTCGGCCAGCTTGACCGGACACTTGGCCCGGTTGACCAGCGTGTCGTCCATTGGGTAGAGGGCCACGTGGGCCAGCGCCAGGTGGTCCGCCACCTCCATGGCTGGCACCCAGCCAGCTTGCACAAGCG
>WFWG01000060.1 GCA_015491235.1 Ardenticatenaceae bacterium | reverse complement strand
TGCTCCACAATTTCTTCTCTATACGGCGGCGCCGAGCCATTTCGGTGAATATATGGCATTTGCAGACCCAACTGGTATAAGTCCTGTCACAAATCAGGGGCAAAATTGAAACGCTTCGACTTGCTAAGCCCTACGGGGGCGGTTATAATAATGTAAACTTGCGGTGGGCGTCAGAGATGTTAAATGTTTAACACGAAGGTGTGGCGTGCGAGAATCAATCGTTTACCAGCAGCGGTCCTTTGTCTTCCTGGTGCTATACCGGTGGGTTAGCCTCGCTGTGCCGCTCTGGGCTCTCGTCACGGCAAACGGCTATGCTTTCTCAGATATCTCTGCTGTCCTCGTGCTCCTGGTTGCCGTTGTCCACACTGCCTTGCTGACCGTCTTCCACCACAGGCTTAATCACCTGGTGTTAAAGTGGCCTTCTCTCCTGGCGGTGGACATGCTTTTTACCGCCACCCTGCTTTGGCTCAGCGGGGGCATTTTTAGCCCGTATTACCTCTTTGCCCTGAGTCCACTCCTGGCAAGCGCGCTCTTCTTCCAGTACAAAGGAGCTCTGTTTGGCTCCGGGTTCTTCACTATCAGCTATCTGGTTGCTATCCTGGCCCGCCCCTTCTCCCTGGCCAACACCCTAATGTCTCAAACCTTTTTCATGCAATTGGCCGGCATCTGGCTCCTCCCAGCCCTGGTGGCCTACCCAGCCACCCTCTTGCGGCGCCTGCGCGAAGCCCATCGAGCCTTAGCTCGCGCCCGCGATGACTTGGCCCAGCGCCATGAAGAATTGCGCACTGCCCACCGACAACTCACCATCATCCACGACCTCACAGTCTCCCTTCAGGCCGCTCCAGATATCGAAACCCTTCAGCAACGTGTGTTAACCGCCCTCACCCAACTGGGGTTTGAGCGGGCCGTCATGGGGCTTATCAATCCTATAACCCAGCGTCTGGAACAGTGGCGAGCGCATCCTGCGGGCACGCCTTCCTCCCCCATCTCTTTGCCCTTGAGCGCCATTACGCCTTCCCTGGCCTCGTGGCTTTCCACCCCTGAAATCCGGTGGTGGAATGCCTCCACTCCCCTCACAGGCCACCCCACCTTGGACGAGTGGATTGGCCCTGGCCCTTGGATCGTGCTGCCCTTGAGCTTGCGGGAACATCCTGTTGGAGTGCTCCTCGTGGCTTCCAAGGTGCCGCCGAACGCTTTGCCCGAACCGAAACTGATCATGCTCCGTTCGGTCGGGGAGCAGGCTGCCGTTGTTCTGGGGACCATCATGCTTTGCATTGACCGCGCCAAACGCTTGGCGGTCGAACACGAACGGAACCGCATCGCGCGGGAAATTCACGATTCCATTGCCCAATCCCTGTTCGGCATCGTGTTCACCCTCGATGCGTGCATCAAAATGCTCCCAGATCAGGCCAATGAGGTTCAAAAGGAACTGATTGACCTGCGCAACTTGGCTAGCCGGGTCCGCCAACAAGTTCGCCAATCCATCCTGGACATCTGGCCTTCCGAACTGACCTTGGAACGGTTCAAGGCCGACTTGCGCAAATACGCTCGCCACGTCAACCAGGCCCGCATGTTCCACATTGAATTCAACACTGGTGGAAACTTCGACGGCCTCTCTCCCCGCGTCCGGCGCAACCTGTACCGCATTGCCCAGGAAGCCGTCGCCAACGCCATCCGCCATGCGGGCGTGGATTCCGTGCGCATCTGCCTTCGCGTGGACGAAACGCGCGTCTACATGAGCGTGCGGGACACCGGACAGGGGTTCGAGCCGGAAGAGGTGTTGTGTCGCGAGTACAACCGAGAGCACTTTGGCGTGCGTGGAATTCGCGAGCGCGTCCAGGCGTTGAGAGGCGAGTGTGAAATCTTCAGCCACCCGAACGCGGGAACCCTGGTGCTCATTTCCATACCAGTCAACGGGGTGTTGCACGATGGGTGATAAAATCCGAATCCTTATCGCGGACGACCACGCCGTCGTGCGCAAGGGCCTTGTGATGGTGTTACGCCTGGAGCCCGACTTCGAGGTCGTTGGAGAAGCGGAGGACGGACGGCGTGCTGTTGAATTAGCCCCTATCCTGTCGCCGGACTTGATCATCTTGGACCTGAAAATGCCCTACATGAACGACATGACTATTCAGATGCTGCGCGCCCTTGTTCCTCAGGCGCGAATCGTCATCCTCACCGGGGCAGAGTTGAACGAGGAGAACTTGGACATTCTGGCTTCAGGGGTGGATGGCTACGTCCTCAAGGACGTGGAGCCCGACGAATTGGCCAAGGCCATTCGAGCCGTGGCCCAGGGGGAAGCATACCTCCATCCAGCCGTGGCTCGACGCCTGCTCAACCGCATGGCCACGGAAACCCAACCACCCTCTTCTTGTGTCTCCCTCACCCCCCGGGAACTGGAAATCCTCAAGTGGATGGCCACTCCGGCCACCTATCGCGAAATTGCGGAAAAGCTCTACATCAGCGAAAGCACCGTGCGCAGCCACGCCAAGCGCATCCTCAACAAGTTGGGGCAGCCCAACCGTGCCCAAGCTGTCCTGGCTGCTGTGCGGGCCGGCCTCATCGAATTGCCAGAGTAGCGCCCACTCTCCTTCCTCCGACAGCCCCGTGTCCGGTGCCCGGTCATGAGCATTTCATGACAATTGACGAACGGCCAAATAGGAGTATCATAGGTCTTCCGGGAAAGAGCCAGCGAATCCGCCTCTTCCCGTCGCCAACCGTGACATTCGCAACAGAGGAGGTCGCCCATTTCCGAACAGAGGCCATTTCTCTCGGTCGTCATACCGGCTTAC
>WFWG01000059.1 GCA_015491235.1 Ardenticatenaceae bacterium | reverse complement strand
GGTGCTCAACGGGCTGGGCCGGCGGGTTTTCACGCTCATTGGCGGCTCGGCCGACTTGACCGGCTCCAACAAGACTTACTTGGACGGCCACCCGCCCCTGAAGCGTGGCGACTTCTCGGGACGCAACATCCACTTCGGCGTGCGGGAACACGCCATGGGGGCCATCCTCAACGGCATGGCCTTGCACCGGGGGCTGCGGCCCTATGGCGGCACGTTCCTCGTCTTCGCCGATTACATGCGGCCTCCGATCCGCCTGGCCGCGCTCATGGAGTTGCCCGTCATCTTCGTCTTCACCCATGACAGCATCTTCGTGGGCGAGGATGGCCCCACCCACCAGCCGGTGGAGCACCTGGCCAGCTTGCGGGCCATCCCCAACCTGGTCGTCATCCGGCCGGCCGACGCCAACGAGACGGCCGAGGCCTGGCGGGTGGCCCTGCAACGCGCCGATGGCCCCACGGCCCTCATCCTCACGCGCCAGAAGGTGCCCGTGCTCGACCGGAGCCGGCTGGCTCCGGCGGAAGGGCTGGCGCGGGGCGCCTATGTCCTCGCAAAGGAGGAGGGCGACCGGCCCGACATCATCCTCATGGCCTCCGGCTCCGAGGTGCACCTGGCGGTGGAGGCGCGCGGGCGCCTGGCGGCTGAGGGCATTCGGGCCCGCGTGGTCAGCTTTCCCTCGTGGGAGTTGTTCGAGGCTCAGCCGGCCGAGTACCGGGAGCAGGTGTTGCCCTCGTCCGTCCTGGCGCGGGTTGCGGTGGAGGCGGCGCACCCGCAGGGGTGGGAGCGGTACGTGGGCCCGTGGGGGAGCACGCTGGGCGTGGAGCGCTTCGGGGCCTCGGCACCCTACAAGGTGCTGGCCGAGCAGTTCAACTTCACCGTGGACGAGGTCGTGCGGCGCGCGCACCTGGTGCTGGAACGGGTCAACGGCCTGCGGTCCCTCGAGGCCGTGAGTCGAGAGATCGGAATACCGGTGTAACGATCTTTGGGAAGGAGGAAAAGCCATGCGGTTGTTCCTGGACACGGCCAACCTGGACGAAATTCGTGAGATTGCGCGCTGGGGCATTCTCTCGGGCGTCACCACCAACCCCACGTTGCTGGCGAAGGAAGGCAAGGACGTGCGCCAGGTCATCGTGGAAATCTGCGAGATCGTGGACGGGCCCGTGAGCATGGAGGTGGTCTCGACGGAGGCCGAGGGCATGGTGCGGGAGGCCCGCGAGTACGCGGCCTGGCATCCCAACGTGATCATCAAAATCCCCATGACGGCCGAGGGGTTGGCGGCCACCGCTGTGCTGGCACGGGAAAACATCCGCGTCAACATGACGCTCATCTTCAACCCCAACCAGGCCCTCTTCGCGGCCCTGGCCGGCGCCACCTACGTCAGCCCCTTCCTGGGCCGGCTGGACGACATCTCCACCGACGGCATGGAGTTGATTCGGGAAGTGGTGGCCGTCTTCCGCGCCGACTCCAACATCCACACCCAGGTGCTGGCCGCTTCGCTGCGCCACCCGCGCCACATCGTGGAAGCGGCCAAGGCAGGCGCCGACGTGGCCACCTGTCCGCCGGCCGTCATCCGCAAGGCCCTCAAGCACCCGCTCACCGACATCGGGTTGGAGCGGTTCCTCAACGATTGGAAGCAGTTGGAGGCTGTTTTGGCCAAGGAAGCCGTGCGGGCTTCATAATGGAGGGAAGGAGAGCTATGAGCAAGCAGGCAGAGAAGTTCTACGATGCCGGCGTCAAACCCTACAGCGAGTGGGGGTACTTGAATCTGGACTACACCCCCGGTCCCCAGGATGTGCTGGCGGCCTTCCGCATTACGCCGCAGCCGGACGTGCCCTGGGAGGAGGCGGCGGCGGCCGTGGCTGCCGAATCATCCTTTGCCACGTGGACCAAAGTGTGGTCCGACTATTTGGTGGAGGAGGAGCGGTACAAGGCCAAAGTGTACGAAATCAAGCCCATTCCGGGGCGCGACGACCAGTTCATCGCCTACATTGCCTATCCGTTGGACCTCTTCGAGGAGGGCTCGGTGCCCAATTTGATGTCCTCCATCGTGGGAAACGTCTTCGGCTTCAAGCCGCTGCGGGCCCTGCGCCTGGAGGACCTCTACTACCCACCGGCCTACCTGAAGACGTTCCAGGGGCCACCCCACGGCATCCAGGTGGAACGGGACAAGTTGAACAAGTACGGCCGGCCCCTGCTGGGGGGCACCATGAAGCCCAAGTTGGGCCTCTCGGCCAAAAACTACGGCCGGCTCATCTACGAGGCGTTGCGGGGTGGCCTCGACTTCACCAAGGACGACGAGAACATCACCAACCAGCCCTTCATGCGCTGGCAGCACCGCTACGAAGCGGCCATGGAAGCCGTCCTGAAGGCCGAAGCCGAGACCGGTGAGCGCAAGGGGCACTACCTGAACGTCACGGCGCACACGATGGAGGAAATTTACAAGCGGGCCGAGTTCGCCAAGGAACTGGGTTCCCGCATCATCATGGTGGACTACTTGATTATC
This sequence comes from Ardenticatenaceae bacterium, assembly GCA_015491235.1. Classification (GTDB taxonomy): domain Bacteria; phylum Chloroflexota; class Anaerolineae; order Ardenticatenales; family Ardenticatenaceae; genus WFWG01. The sequence continues at coordinate 6,912 of WFWG01000059.1, read as the reverse complement.
GGCTTCACCGCCTTCACGTCGCTGGCCCACTGGTGCCGGGAGAACGGCCTGTTGCTTCACGCTCACCGCGCTTTCCACTCGGTGATTGACCGCAACCCGGACCACGGCATCCACTGGCGCGTGCTGGCCAAGTGGTGCCGCATCGTGGGCGCGGACCACGTGCACAACGGCACGGTGGTGGGCAAGCTGGAGGCCGACCGCGAGTCCACCATCGCCATCAACAAGATGTTGCGGGAGCCGTTCGTGCGCGCGGCCGAGGCGCCCGGCTTCCACTTCGACCAGGACTGGCTCTCCATGCCGGGCATGTTTCCCGTGGCCTCGGGTGGCATCCACGTCTGGCACATGCCCGAACTCGTTCACATCTTTGGCGACGACGTGATTTTGCAGTTCGGCGGTGGGACGGTGGGACACCCGTGGGGGAGCGCGGCCGGCGCCACGGCCAACCGGGTGGCCCTGGAGGCGGTTGTCAAGGCGCGCAACGAGGGGCGCGACCTGCTCCGCGAAGGGCGGGACATCCTGCTCGAAGCGGCCCGCCACAGCCCCGAGTTGCGCATGGCCTTGGAGACGTGGAAGGGCATCACCTTCGAGTACGAAACGGTGGACAAGGTTGTGACAGTGTAAAGGAGGAACGGTCACATGAAGCGAGCAGGAGTAGGCGCCTTCTCCTTCCTGCCGCCACTGACGCGGGAGGAGATTGTCAAACAGGTGGAGTATATTCTCAAGCAGGGGTGGATCCCCAACGTTGAGTACGCACGAGAAGAGGAACTCGACGACGACTACCGCTCCTGGTGGAAGTTGCCCCTCTTCAACGCCACGACCGCCGAGGAAATCATGACAGCACTCGACGAATGTCGCCAGGCTCATCCCGATTGCTATATCATCGTAAGCGGTTACAATCCTGCAAGACAACTCATGTGCCACGAGTTCGTCGCTTACTATCCACAGTCCTAGGGGCATTTGCCTGGGGGCAGCCAGCAGGCGATTACCTACAACCTTGTGAAGGACAAGGGGGACCTTCAGCCGGAGGTGTCCCCCTGCTTCTGTCTGCACACGTCACGGGAAGCGCTCCACCCCGGGGCGGTTGAGTTTTGAGGAGGAAGCGTATGGGCACAAGAAGACGTCCGGTCATCTTAGGCGTAGTGGGCGACAGTGCGGCCGGCAAGACCACCCTTTCCCAGGGCATCCGCGAGGCGATCGGACCAGACCGGGTGACGGTCATTTGCACTGACGATTACCACAAGTACAACCGCCAGCAGCGCAAGGCGCTGGGCATTACGGCCCTTCACCCGGACTGCAATTACATTGACATCATGGAACAACACCTGCGCCTCCTGCGGGAAGGGGAGCCAATTCTCAAGCCGGTCTACAACCACAGCACGGGCGACTTCGACCCGCCGGAGTACGTGAAGCCGGCCGAGTTCGTCGTCGTCGAGGGACTGCTGGCCTTTCACACCCGGGCTATGCGCGAGTGCTTCGACGTGAAGGTCTACCTCGACCCGCCCGAAGAGTTGCGGCACATGTGGAAGATTCAGCGCGACACGGCCAAGCGGGGCTATACCCCCGAGCAGGTGCTCGATTCCCTGCGCAAGCGCGAGCAGGATTCCGCGCGGTTCATTCGCCCGCAGCGCAAGTACGCCGACATCGTGGTGCGCTTCTACCCACCAGAGGGCACGCCGCCCGAGGAAGCCAACGGCAACCTCAACGTGCGCCTGGTGCTGCGCCCCACCATCCCCCACCCGGACATGACGGATCTACTCGAGTATGCCGGCAGTCCGGACCTGCCGCCCATTCGCCTGGTCCTGGGACGGGACGACGCCCGGCCGGTGGACTTCCTGGAGATTGACGGCAGCGTCTCTCCACAACAGACCGAGGAACTCGAGCACCTGATTTGGCGCCACATGCCGCCGGAGATCGAGATGCACCCCGACCGGCTGGGCCTCTACCTCAACGGCACCCAGGTGGAAAAGAGTTACCCGCTCGCGCTGGTGCAGTTGCTCCTGGCCTATCACTTGTTCGTGGCCCGTGACTTGCCCCACACCGTGCGGTGAGATGACGATGAGCGAGCCATTCACCGTCGAGGAACTGAAGAGGCGCGCGGCCGAGTACGCTGTGGAGCGCTTCGTGCGCGATGGCATGGTCGTGGGGTTGGGCACCGGCTCCACAGCTCGGTACGCGCTGGAAGCCATTGCTCGTCGCCTCCGCACGGGCGTGTGGCGGAACGTGCGGGGCGTTCCGACTTCCCGCGCTACGGCAGAACTGGCCCGTGCGTTGGGCATTCCCCTCACAACGCTGGAGGAGTGTCCCGTGGTGGACGTTACCGTTGACGGGGCGGACGAGGTGGACCCTCACATGAACCTGATCAAGGGGCTGGGAGGAGCGCTCCTGTGGGAGAAAATCGTGGCGGTGGCCTCCCAGCGAGAAGTGATTATCGTGGACGAGCGCAAGCGCGTTCCACGGCTGGGCACACGTTCGCCCTTGCCCGTGGAGGTAGTGCCCTTCGGGTGGAGCCGGACGCTCCGCTTCCTGGAGGCGTTGGGGGGAGAGCCGCGCCTGCGCGTGGAAGCACACGGCAGGCAAGAGCAGCCCGTGATCACCGACGGCGGCCACTACATCGTTGACTGCCACTTTCCAGGTGGCATTCCCGACCCCGAGGGCCTGGCAGCCCGGCTGTGTGCTTGGCCGGGCGTCGTCGAGCACGGCTTGTTTCTCAACCTGGCAACCGATGTGGTTGTGGCAACCTCACAGGGAATCGAGGTGATGCAGCGTGACACAGGTGAAACTGGCGCCGTCCATTCTGTCGGCTGACTTCGCCCGCCTGGGCGAGCAGGTGAACGAGGCCATTGACGCCGGGGTGGAGTGGCTGCACGTGGACGTGATGGACGGCCACTTCGTCCCCAACATTACCATTGGGCCGCTCATTGTCGAGGCCCTGAAGCCCATTGCCCGCCGCCGGGGCGTGTTGCTGGACGTTCACCTGATGATTGAGGAGCCCGACCGCTACCTGGAAGACTTCATCCAGGCGGGGGCGGACATCGTCACCGTCCACGTGGAGGCGTGCGTGCACCTTCACCGTACCGTGCAGCGCATCAAGGAGTTGGGCGCGCGGGCTGGTGTGACCCTCAACCCGGCCACGCCGCTGGTAACGGTGGAGGAGATTCTGCCCTACGTTGACCTGCTGCTCATCATGTCGGTCAACCCGGGCTTCGGGGGCCAGAAGTACATTCCCACCAGCACGGCCAAAATCGCGCGGGCGCGGCAGATGATTGACCAGGTGAACCCCAACGTCGAACTGGAAGTGGACGGCGGCATCAAGGCGCACAACGCGGCGGAAGTCGTCCGGGCTGGTGCCACGGTGCTGGTGGCGGGGTCGGCCATCTTCAACAAAGAGCGCAGCGTGGCCGAGAACGTGGCGGCCATCCGGCAGGCCATTGCCGAAATCACGCCGTAACAGGACAATGAGCGAACTCAAAGCCGTCATCTTCGACGTGGACGTGGCTCTGCTCCGCCAACTGCGCGCAGCGGCCGCGAGGCCGTAAAGCCATGTGAGGAGGTGAGAGACGTGCGCATCGGCATCAACGGATTTGGTCGCATCGGCAGGCTTTTCCTGCGCATAGCCATCGAGCGGGAACCTTCCCTGGAAATTGTGGCGATCAACACGCGAGGGACACCCGAAGTCAACGCACACCTTTTCGAGTTCGACAGCACCTACGGCCCCTTTTCCGGCCAGGTCGAGGTCAACGGCGACGAAATGCGCGTCAACGGGCGCTCGATCCGCTTCCTCTCGCACCTCAACCCACTGGAGATCCCCTGGGCTGACTTCGGCGTTGACCTGGTGATCGAGAGTACAGGTGTCTTTTCGGATGCGGACCTGGCCGCGGCGCATCTCCAGGCGGGTGCCAAGCGCGTGCTGGTCACGGCCCCCTCCAAGGGAGCCGACGTGACCATCGTCTACGGCGTCAACGACGGCGACTACGACCCCGAACACCACACCATCATCTCGGCAGCCTCCTGCACGACCAACTGTTTGGCCCCCCTCGTGCGCGTGCTCCTGGACGAATTTGGCATCGAAGGAGGCGTGATGTCCACCATTCACGCCTACACCAACACACAACGCCTGCTCGACAAGAGCCACAAGGACCCTCGCCGCAGTCGCGCGGCGGCGGCCAACATTATTCCCACCTCGACGGGAGCCTCCAAAGCGCTCAAGCTGGTCATTCCCGAAATCGGCGAGCGCATCCTGGGGCTCTCATACCGGGTTCCCATGCTGACCGTCTCGGTGGTGGACCTCATCGTGACGCTGGAACAGGAGGTCACGCCCGAGGAGATCAACGACGCCTTCCGTCGGGCGGCACGGGAGCGCATGTTCGGCGTGCTGGCCGTCAGCGAGCGTCCCCTGGTTTCGTCCGACTTCAAGGGAAGTTCCTACTCGTCCATTGTGGACGCGCCCATTACGTCGGTGGCACCGGGTACCCGCATGGCGCGCGTCGTCGCTTGGTACGACAACGAGTGGGGGTACGCCAGCCGCGTGGTGGACGTGGCCCGCATGATTGTGACGCAGGAGAGCTTTTTGCACGCTTTCTCGCCGCGCGGCCGCGTGGTGGCCGAGGCCGAAATTCAACGCCGACTGCTCTTCGGGGAGGTGGGGCCGTGAGCGAGCGCGTAGTACTCGTGACGGGGGGAACGCGAAACATCGGCCTGGCTATTGCTGAAGCTTTGGGCCAGGAGGGCTATTCACTCATCCTCACCTACGTGCGCCACAAGAGGGCCGCAGAGGAGGCCCGCGCCCGCCTGAAGGACGTGGCCTCTTCCGTGGTCACCGTCCAGTCTGACGTGACCTCTGCCGGCGCCGTAGACCACCTCTTCAAGCTCATCGCCGACCAATTTGGTCGGTTGGACGTGTTGGTTAACAACGTGGGACCGTTCATCGCGAAGCCCATCGCCGAGATGAGCGTGGACGAGTGGCACTGGATCTTGGACGGTAACCTCTCCAGCGCTTTCTACTGCTGTCGGGCCGCGCTCCCCCTCATGCGACAACAGGGGAGCGGCCACATCATCAACATCGGTTCGCTCAACGTGGAGCTGGCGCGCGGTGCCCCCAACGCGGCAGCCTACAACGCGGCCAAGGCAGGGTTGGTCGTGCTCACCCGCTCGCTGGCGCGCAGCGAGGGGCCCTACGGCATCCGGGTCAACATGGTCAACCCGGGCTTCATCGAGACCGAAAACACCACTGACGCCGACCGCGAATCGTTGCCGCCCGTCATTCCGCTGCGCCGCCTCGGCAAGCCGGAGGATGTGGCCGCGGCCGTCACCTTCCTCATCTCCGACAAGGCCGCTTACATTACCGGTGCCGTCATCAACGTGGCCGGGGGATTGTGGGTGTAGAAAAATAGCATGAAATTTTGTTGCAAATTTGTATCGAATATGGTATACTTCAAGGTACAAGATTGGCCCGCCGACCTGAAGCGCCGAGGCACGCATGGCAGAACAGAGCGCGTCCGAACTCGAAATCCTCATACGCGCCAAGTACCCTATTCTCTACATTCTTTCGTCCGAGGAGCGGCGCGTGGAGGACCTGTTGCGCCAGGTGGCCGCTCGTCGCCACAAGCGCCTGCTCGGCTGGACGGTCACGGTCGGTTTTGAAGATATCTCCACGCCCCGGGCCACACCCGTCGCCCCCAACGTGCGGGACCCGCTCCGGGCCCTCGACTACATCGCCGAGGCCAGCGAGCCCGCCATCTTCGTGTTGAAGGATTTCCACCCCTACTTGGACACCCAACGCCTGCCCCTGGAGAACGCCGTCACCGTGCGCCGGCTGCGCGATTTGGCCGCTGACCTCAAGGAGAGCCGTAAGACCTTGGTGCTCCTCTCCCCTGTGGTGGTCATTCCGCCGGAACTGGAAAAGGACATTACCCTGCTGGATTACAGCCTGCCTACTCCCGAGGAGTTGGACCAGGCGCTGGAGCGCGTGCTGCGTTCCGCCCGCCAACTGGGCGGCAGCCGGCGCAGTCTGCGGCTGGACGACGAGGCCCGGAGCGAAATCGTGCGGGCCGCCCAGGGGCTGACCTGCACGGAGGCCGAAAACGCCTTTGCCCGCTCCCTCGTGGTCAGGGGGCGACTGGAACCGGACATCGTCAGCCAGGAGAAGCAAGCCGTCATCCGAAAGTCGCGGGTGCTGGAGTATTTCGAGGCCCAGGAGGACTTCTCCGACGTGGGGGGCATGGGCGAACTGAAGGAGTGGCTGCGCAAGCGCAGCCAGGCCTTCAGCGAGCGGGCACGCCGCTTCGGCCTGCCGGAGCCACGGGGCCTCCTGCTCATCGGCGTTCAGGGGAGCGGCAAGAGCCTCATGGCCAAGGCGATCGCCCGCCAGTGGCGCCTGCCCCTCCTGCGCCTGGACATGGGGCGCGTCTTCGGTGAGTTGGTGGGCGCCTCCGAGCACAACATGCGCCAGGCCTTGCGGCTGGCGGAGACGGTGGCTCCGTGCGTGCTCTGGCTGGACGAGCTGGAAAAAGGGTTGGCCGGTGCCGGAGGTGGGCGCTCGGACGCGGGCACGGCCGCCCGGGTGCTGGCTACGTTCCTCACCTGGATGCAGGAGAAGAGCGCACCAGCCTTCGTAGTAGCCACGGCCAACGACATCCGGCGCCTTCCGCCGGAGGTGTTGCGCAAGGGGCGCTTCGACGAGATTTTCTTCATTGACCTGCCCACGTTGGACGAGCGCGAGGAAATCTGGCGCATTCACCTGCGCCGGCGAGGGCGGGACCCGGAGCGCTTCGACCTGGCACGCTTGGCCGCCGAGAGCGAAGGGTTCAGCGGAGCCGAAATCGAACAGGTCGTGGTCGAAGCGCTCTACGACGCCTTCGACGAGGGACGCGACCTTCAAATGCACGACTTGCTGCGCAATCTCACCCAAACGGT
>WFWG01000058.1 GCA_015491235.1 Ardenticatenaceae bacterium | reverse complement strand
CTCCTCGTAATTGTTAAGATACCAAAATACCAATTGCGTTTGGTAACGTCACCTGCTCACAGAAGGGGGGCGGCGCCGCCATCCCGCCCACCCAAAAGGGGAAAGAAATTGTGGCGTGCAGGGGCGGCTTCGCCGCCCCTGCACGCCACAATTTCTCTTTTTCGTGCGGCGGCGCCGAGCCATTTCGGTGAACACATGGCATTGGTAGCCCCAAGGTATTACCGGCAGGTGCTTGTGGCCGCAACGGCCCGCCAACGGCTCCCCACGAACGGCCCGCGTCCACCCGGCCGGGCGGTCACGGCGGGCCGTACACGCGGACCTGCACTTCGTCCACGTTGACAGCGAACCGCAAGCGCATTCCCAGGACCGGGAAGGGCAATCTGGGCGGCACGCCCCGCGCCGCTGGCAACGGCTTGACGATGAACGCGATCCCCCACCGTCCCAGGCGCACGCCCACGGGCCGCCGCGTGCGCTCCGTGTAGATGACAGCCGAGGCAAAAGCCAGTATACTTAGCAGACACAAAAGGGCAACCAGGCGTACCAGGAACACCATGCGCCCCTCCCGTGGGTGGATCAACCGTGCGCACACTGGCCTGCCGGACGACGCTTTTCTACAATTCTAGGAGGCTTGCCCATGCCGTCAAATGCCAGTGAGCACAATCATCCCGCCGCCGAGAAGGCCACGTTGCCGGCCGGCTGTCTCCTGCGCCCGGCACGGGCCGAGGAGATGCCCGTGCTGCGCCGCATGGTGTGGGCCGAACGGCTCGACCCCACCCAGTTGCACTGGCCACAGTTCTGGGTCGTGGAACACAACGGGCACATCATCGCGTGCGGCCAGTTGCGCCGCTTTCCCGGCGCGCGCGAGCTGGGCAGCCTGGTCGTCCTGCCCGAGTGGCGCGGCCGCGGCGTGGGAAGCGCCCTCGTGCGCCACCTGGTGTCGCAGGCCGACGCGCCGGTCTTCCTGGAGTGCGCCGCTCCCTTGGCCCCCTTCTACGAACGCCTGGGCTTTCGCCGCGTGGGCTGGGGGGAGTTGCCCTGGCCGCTGAAGGTGAAATTCGGCCTGACCAGAGCCCTGGCCTTTCTCGTGGGGCGCAGGGTCGCCGTCATGCGCTATGAGGAGTGGGGGAGACCATGAAAACCATCCTGCGCAACCGCCTGTTCCTGGCCATCTCGGCCGGCCACCTGACCGTGGACGTGATGAACAGTTCCCTGCCGGTGATTCTGGCCTTCCTGGCCCTTCGACTTGGGCTCTCGAATGCCCAACTGGGGCTGGCCGCCGCTGCCTACACGGTGGGCGCCTCCCTCACTCAGCCCCTCTTCGGCCACATCGCCGACCAGCGGGGGAGCCGCTGGCTGGCTGTTGGGGGCGTGCTCTGGATGGCGGGCGTCTTCTGGCTGGCGGCCCTCTTCCGGGGCTACGTGGCCTTCTTCTGCCTATTGCTGGCCGGGCTGGGGTCGGCCGCCTACCATCCCCAGGCCGTCATGAACGCGCGCCACGCCTCTCGCCCCCTGGTTGCCAGCGGGACAAGCCTCTTCTTCTTCTTCGGACAGGTGGGGCTGGCGACCGGCCCGGCACTGGCGGGCCTGCTGCTCACGCTCGTGCCCCTGCCGGTGGCCCTGCTCCTGCTGGGATTGCCGGCCATTCCTGTGGCCCTCTGGCTGATTGCCACCATGCCGCCTGAGGCGGAGAGGCGGTCGTCGGCTCACGGTTCCGCGGAGGGGGCTTCGGCCCTGCGGCTGGCGTGGCCTGTTCTGGTGGCCTTCCTGGCCCTGATGGCGCTGCGCTTCTGGCCCATGAGAGCCACACAGACCTTTTTGCCCAAGCTCATGGGCGAACTGGGGCTGGGCGCCAACTGGTACGGCCTGGTGCTGGCCGGCTTCATGGGCGGATCGGCCGTGGGGGGCGTGTTGGGCGGCCTGCTGGCCGACCACTGGTCGGCCAAGGGCACGCTGGTGAGCACGCTGGCGCTGGCCCCCGTGCCCTTCTGGCTCTACCTGCAACTCCCGCTGGACCATCCCGCCGTGCCGCTGCTGGTGGGGCTGGCCGGACTGCTCATGGGGACCCAGCACAGCATCCTGGTGCTCATGGCCCAGGCCATGCTGCCAAACCGTATGGGATTGGCGTCCGGCCTCGTGTTGGGGTATATGTTCACCTCGGGAGCGGTGGGGGCCTTCATCACGGGCGTGCTGGCCGATCACATGGGCCTCTACCGGGCGCTGGAGATGCTCCCGTTTGTGGTCTTGGGCGCGCTGGTGTTCGCCCTCTTCATGCCCCGCCGCCGGGCCCTGGAAGGCGTGTACGAGCCGCAACCGGCTTCGCGCACGACAACCGCGTAAGACGTGGGGAGGAGAGAACAGGTGTCGGACACGCGGGTGGCGGCTTTGAAGGCCCACATTGCCTCGCTGGAGGCGCGCATCGAGCGCCTCCGGCAGATGGCCTACCTGGACGAGCAGACGGGCATTTACACGCTGCGCGCCCTCTACGACCTGGGGCAGCGGGAGCTGGAGCGGGCCCGCCGGTTTGGCCGCCCCCTGGGCCTGGTGGCCCTGCACGTTCACGGCCTCGTGGACCTGGGCAAACGACACGGCTCCTTCGTGGCCGACGAACTGCTGACGGCCCTGGCCGAACTGTGCGACGCCCGAACCAGGGCCACAGACCTGGTTGCACTCCTCGACGAAGAGACGCTGGCAATCCTCCTGCCGGAAACGGCAGGCCCACAGGTCGAAGAGGTCGCCACGCGCCTCCTGGAACAAGTGCACCGCTCCACCTTCGTAACGTACTTCGGCGAACAGCAACTGACCATTTGTGTCGGTGCGGTGGGCCTGCTGCCCGCCGAGGAGCCGCCAGAGCCGTTTGCCGCGCTGGTGGAGCGGGCCCTGGCAGCATTGGAGCAGGCCCACGCCGGGGAAGGGTTGACCGTGTGGTTTTAAAGGGAAAGCGGGGCTTTCCGTTTATCCAACAAATGAAATTTCTTAAATCCGTGAAATCTGTGAAATCCGTGGTGAGAAAACCGGAAAGCCCTGAAGGGAAAGCCAAGAGACTTGGGGGAGTTACGCGGCCGTGAGCGTTCAACGGTGGACAACGAAAGCCGTGGGCGAACTGGGGCGAGTCGGCCAAATTGTGGCCCTGCTCGCCCTGGCCTACGCCCTGGCCACGTTGCCCCTCACGTGGGCCGGGGTGCTGGTAGCGGGCGGCACACTGGTGCTGCTGGTGCTGGTGCGGCCCGTCTGGGGGCTGTACGTGCTGCCTTTCCTGGTGCCCTTTGGCCGCGTGCGGGAGCTTGCCGTGGGCCCCGCCCGCGTGGGGGGGCTGGAGGCGCTCCTGGGGCTGGTGCTGGCCGCCTGGCTGGCGCGCGGCGTGGCCCGGCGGGAGGTGCGCCTCTCCCCGCCTCCCCTGCTGGTGCCGTGGACGCTGTGGCTGGGGGCCATGATGCTCTCCGTGCTGGGTGCCCTCTCCCTCGGCAGCAGCCTGAAGGAACTCGTCAAGTGGGGCGAGATGGCCGCCCTCTACGTCATGGCCTGGCACGAACTGGAGCGCCGCGACATTCTGGTCGTGACGGCCAGCATGTTGGCGGCTGGCGCCCTGGCGGCCCTCCATGGAATTTACCAGGCCCTCTTCCAAGTCGGGCCGGAGGGCTTCCTCTTCCCGCTGGCCGGGCGGCTCTGGCTGCGGGCCTACGGCACCTTCATGCAGCCCAACCCATACGGCGGCTACCTGGGCCTGACGTTGCCCCTGGCCTACGGGCTGGTGCTGGTTCACGTGTTGTACCCTGCCCGCAGCACAACGCGGCTCTCCTCGGCCCTCCTGCTGGGGCTGGCGGCCGCCAGCGGCGGGCTGATGGCGCTGGCCCTCTTCTTCACCCTCTCGAGGGGGGCCTGGCTGGGGGCGGTTGCGGCGGCCCTGGCCGTCAGCGTTCTGCTGAGCCGGCGCGCGCTGGTGGTTTCGGCCCTGGCGGGCGGCGGCGCGGCGCTTTTCGTGGCCCTGGGCGGCGTGCGGAGGCTGCCGGCCGCCCTTCAGCAGCGCCTGACGGATTTCTTGCCCTACGTGGGCTTGGTGGACATTCGCCGCGTGGAGATCACCGACCAGAACTTCGCCGTCATCGAGCGCCTGGCCCACTGGTACGCGGCGGTCGGCATGTTCACCGACCGCCCCTGGCTGGGCGTGGGCGTTGGCAACTACGTGGCCGTCTACCCGGCGTACAAGATTCCCCCGTGGGACGACCCGCTGGGCCACGCCCACAACATCTACCTCAACGTGGCCGCCGAGACGGGCCTGGTGGGCCTGGCGGCCTATCTGTTCTTCTGGCTGGCCGCCTTTCGCCTGGCGTGGCTGGCGGTGCGGCGCGCTGAGGGGGTGTGGCGCGGGGTCGCCGTGGGATGCCTGGGAGCCTTCGTCCACTTGACGGTCCACAACGTGTTCGACAATCTCTACGTCCACGGCATGTACCTGCAAGTGGCCCTGATGCTGGCCTTTCTTTCAGTAATCAGTGAGCAGTGGCGGTGCCGGGCGGCATTTGGGGGAGAGAAGGAGAGGCTGGGGGGACACCCCCATAGGCGCTAACATAAGGGGGCAGCGGCAGAACCCGTTCCTGTGAGCAAGAGACAAAAAGAGGCCTGTGTGGTATGATGGAGAGGAAGACGATACACCGAGGAGGCGCGGGGCGATGGAGACGAGCACACCAAGCCAAGCCAGAAAAGAGGGGGCGGTGCCAGAGAGGGTCGCCCCCCTGATCCAGGATTGGGACCAGGTGGCACAAATGATGCCCGCTGACCTGGAGAAACTGGCCATGGAAACGGGGGCCTTGGTGCGTCGTCGGGGTATCCGACGGGCGATAGACCTCTTGCGGATCGTGATGGCCTATGCCATCTGTGATTGGTCGCTGCGCCTGATAAGCGCCTGGTGCGTGGTGATGGGGATTGCCGACGTGTCGGATGTGGCGATTCTGAACCGCTTGCGAAAGAGCCCCACCTGGTTGGGGTGTCTGATCGTCCGCCTGCTGCAACGGCGTCACCTGCGCTTGGCGCAAGCGCCGGGGGTGCGGTTACGCCTCATAGATGCCACGACGGTCAGCAAACCGGGCAGCCAGGGGACGGACTGGCGGATTCATGTGAGCCTGGACCTGGAGCAGATGTCTCTGGATGGCATGGAGGTCACCGATGCCCACGGCGGGGAGAGTCTGGTGCGCTTTCCCGGCCAGCCGGGAGAGATCAAGGTGGCCGACCGAGGCTATGCCTTCGCCTCCAGCCTGGCCCCCGATGTGGCGGCTGGCGTGGGGCTGGTGGTCCGCATCACCTGGCGGAACCTCCCCTTGGAGGACCAAGAGGGGGAGCGCTTCGACCTGATCGCCTGGCTGAGGAACACCTTCTGCTCCGCCGCCGTCCAGGGGCCACAAGAGACCCAAGTGTGGCTGGCCACGCCTGAAGGGCGGTATCCGCTGCGCCTGGTGGCGGTGGCCTTGCCTCAGGAGAAGGCCGACCGGGCCCGCCAACGGGCGCGGAAGCGGGCCAACAAGAAAGGACAGACGCCTGACCCCCGCACCCTTTTTGCCGCCGGTTTTGTCCTGTTACTGACCAACCTGCCACCGGACGAGTGGCCGGCATCGCGCATTGTGACCCTGTACCGCCTCCGTTGGCAAATCGAACTGCTCTTCAAACGCCTCAAAAGCCTGCTTCACCTGGATGACCTGCGGGCCCATGACCCCCGCCTGGCCCAAACGTACCTGTTAGGCAAGTTGTTGGGTGCGCTCCTGCTGGACGAACTCACCCAGGCCACCGCCACGCGGGTGCCCGAATGGTTTCACTCCCTGGAGCGCCCGGTCAGCCCCTGGCGCTTGACGGCCTGTCTGTACGAGGCCTGGCGCCACCTGGTGAGCGGCCCTTTCTGGCCCGCCCAGGTGATGGAAGCACTTCCCAACCTGCAGCGCTTCTTGTGTGACTCGCCTCGAAAACGTCGCCAACAACTGGCTTGGGCTCGTATCTGGTTCGCCAATCTCTCGGCTTGTTGAGGGGAGCACCTTCTTATGACAACCTTTGCTTATGTTAGCGCCTATGGGGTGGAACCCCCTGCACCCCCGGAATACGGCCGGGCAAAACCTTCTGCCCAAGGCAACCGCGTAACTCCTGTCACGTGACCGGTGGCAAGCAGCCATGTTCGAGATTGATCCAAGCTTGCGGCGCGCACTCCACGATCGGCTCCTCGCGTGGTATCGCCAGCACGCCCGTGATTTGCCCTGGCGCCGCACGCGCGACCCTTACGCCGTTTGGGTCAGCGAGGTGATGCTCCAGCAGACCCAGGTAACACGGGTGGTATCTTTCTACGAGCGCTGGATGCAGCGCTTCCCCACCGTTCAAGCATTGGCGGCGGCCCCGCTGGATGAAGTGCTCAAACTGTGGGAGGGGTTAGGCTACTACGCCCGGGCGCGTCAACTTCACCGGGCGGCCCACGTGGTGGTGGAGCAATACGGCGGCCGCCTGCCGGACTCCGTTGAGGCGCTGCGTTCGCTGCCGGGCATTGGCCCGTACACGGCTGGCGCGATTGCCAGCATTGCTTTTGGCCGGCGGACCGCCGCGCTGGACGGCAACGTCAAGCGGGTGTTGGCCCGCCTGTTCGGGCTGGAGGTGCCCGTGAACACGTCGGCCGGCACGCGGGCGCTCTGGGAAGTGGCCGAGGCGCTGCTGCCGGAAGAGGAGGTGGGCACCTGGAACCAGGCGCTGATGGAGTTGGGCGCCACCGTCTGCTTGCCGCGCGCCCCACGGTGCCTGCTCTGCCCGTGGCAGGAGTTGTGCGTGGCGCGACAAGCCGGGCGCGAGCACGAGTTGCCCAGACGAGCACCGCGCAAACAGCGCCCCCACTACCAGGTGACGGCCGGCCTGATCTGGAACGCTCGGGGAGAGTTGCTCATCGCCCGCCGGCCCGAGGACAAGATGTTGGGCGGGCTGTGGGAGTTTCCCGGCGGTAAGTGTCGCCCCGGCGAAACGCTGGAAGCGTGCCTGAAGCGGGAACTGCGCGAGGAATTGGACATCGAGGTGGAAGTCGGCGAACGGGTCGCCGTCGTGGAGCATCACTACTCCCACTTCTCCATCACGCTGCACGCCTTCCACTGCGCCCACACGGGCGGCACGCCCCGCGCCCTTCAGGTGGCCGAGTGGCGGTGGGTGCGGCCCGAGGCGCTGGAGCAGTTCGCCTGGTCGGCCGCCGACCGGCGCATCATCGAAGCGTTACGCCGGGATCGCGTAGCCTGCGGGAAGTAGGTATAAGGAGAAACGCCAAATGGTAACCGTAACATCGTACGGCGCGGCGGGAACTGTGACGGGCTCCTGCCACCTCATCGAAATGGATGACATTCGCATCCTGGTGGACTGTGGCATGTTTCAGGGCGAGGACTACATCACCGCCCTTAACCGCGAGCCCTTGGGCTTCGACCCCACCACGTTGGACGCGGTGGTCCTCACCCACGGCCACTTGGACCACTGCGGCCGCCTCCCCCTGCTCGTTCAGGAGGGGTACAGCGGCCCCATTTACGCCACCCGTCCCACCTACGACGTGGCCCGCTTCATCCTGCTGGACTCGGCCCGCATCCAGCACGAGGACTGGCTGCGCGCCGAGGAACACGAAGTCCGGCACGGTCGCCACGTGCCGCCTCCCCTCTACACCGAGCAGGACGTGTTCGACACGCTGGACTTGTTCGAGACGGCCCGCTACGACGAGCCGATCCAGGTTGGTCCCCTGCGCGTGACCTTCAAGAACGCGGGGCACATTCTCGGCTCAGCCTTCATCGTCATCGAGGGGCGCGCGGCGCGGGTGGTGTGCAGCGGCGACGTGGGCACGTGGGAGCAACACGTGGTGCCTGACCCGGAGTTGCCGCCGGAAGCCGACGTGGTACTCCTCGAAAGCACCTACGGTGGACAAACCCACGAGCCGTTGGAACAGGCGATGGAGAAGATTGCCACCTTCATCAGCGAAGTGGTTGAGGCCGGGGGAAACGTGCTCATCCCCACCTTTGCCCTGGAACGCGCCCAGGACGTGCTCTTCATCCTGCGCAAGCTGGACCGCGAGGGCCGCATCCCGCGCGTCAAGACCTTCCTCGACAGTCCCCTGGCCATCAATTTCACCCGCCTGCACCGCCGCTACCCCGAACAGCTTGGTGAGGCCGTCAAGCGCGTCATCCTGCGCGGCGAAGACCCCTTCTCCTGGCCTGGGCTCACGCTCACCCGCACCCAGCGGGAGTCCCGCCGCATTGACTACATCGAGTCGGGGGCGGTCATCATGGCGGGCAGCGGCATGGCGACGGGCGGGCGCATCCTGCGCCACCTCTTCAACAACCTGTGGCGCGAGGAGAGCGGGGTACTCTTCGTGGGCTTCCAGGCCGAGGGCACGCTGGGGCGCGCCCTCCTCGACGGGGCTGACGAGGTGGAAATCTACGGCGAGCCCGTGGTGGTGAAGGCTCGCATCGAAAACATCGAGGGGCTGAGCGCCCACGCCGACGAGCCGCAGCTCCTCAAGTGGGTGGCGCCCACCCGCGCCTCCCGCGTTTTCCTGATTCACGGCGAGTCCCCTGCCCCCGAGGCGCTCCAAGCCAGCCTGAAAGAAAAACTCGGCATGGAGAGCACCATTTCCGAGCGGGGCGTGACGTACCCGGCCCTGTAATACCAATTGCTTTCCCGAACACCATGTTTCAATCCTGGTGTCCCCCTGAAAATGTGGGGCGACGGCGTGCTATTCCGAAGGCTTGAGCAGAGATGCGGCTTGGCGCCGCACCACCTCATTCCGGGGGGCGTGGGGGGTGTCCCCCTGGGGCACGGCGCTGGCTGTGCCCCTACACCCTTTTGGGTGGGCGGGATGGCGGTGCCGCACCCCTTCTGTGAGCAGGAGACGTTACCAAACGCAATTGGTATTAACGATCACTTAACAAATCCCTAAACCCCCATTAACCAGCTACCGGGCACAAGCAGGTATCCTGAAGGTGCAAAAACGGAGAAAGAAACCGACGAACCCAATGCACGATTCAGGAGGTGTTTCCATGAACCGTCCGGCTCTCTTTCTGTCAGCTCTCCTTACGTCCTTCCTGCTTGTGCTCGCGGGCGCGCTGGTGGGGAACATGCGCGCCGACCCCCTCGACGTGGCGGCAACGGGGGTGGTCGAAGAGCAAGCGGCGGTGACAGAACCGGTTGGCGCTGGTCAGGCCGACCAGGCGGCCCAGGTCGGCCAGGCCGTGGAGGCCAGCCAGACAGCCCAAGCTACCCAGGCGCCGAGCACTGGGCAGCAACAGGCCGACGTGACTTCCCAGGAGGTGGCCCTCGACGCCACCCTGCAAGCGGCGGAAAGCATCATCAAACAGCGGGAAGCCCAGTACCAACAACTGCTCGAGCAGGCCAACCGGCAGTTGCAAGAGGCCTACGCCAAGCAGCGGGAACTGGCGGAAGCCGCCCGCAAAGCTCAGGAAGCCCAAGCGCAGGCCGAGCAGTTGGCCCAGCAGATGGCCGAGCAACTGGCGGCCATTCAAGCGGCCCAAGCGGCCCAGGCACAGGCAGCGGCACCGCCTCCGGCTCCGGCTTCCTCGGCCGAGCGGGCGCAGGCCGCGCCGCAGTTCCCCGTCACACCTGAGCAGGCCGTCCAGGTGGCCCAGAGTGTGGCCAACGGCGCCACGTTGACCGGCCAGCCCGAGTTGGTTCTCTTCGAGGGCACACCGGCCTACGAGGTGCCTTTTGACCGCGGCTTCATCTACGTGGACGCCAACACGGCCGCCGTGCTCTACAACGGCACCGTTCCCCCGCCGCCGCCCCCCTCGCAGAGCGCTAGCTACGACGACGATGACGACGAATACGAGGAGCGGGAAGACCACGATGATGACGACAGGGGCGACCGTGGGGAGCGGGAGCACGATGACGATGATGATGGTGAGGATGACGACGATTAAAAAAGGAACTTCTCATGGTGCGGCTGCGGTGGGCCTCGTTCGCCTGCCGCAGCCGCACCATGAGAAGTTCCTTTTTTAATCGTCGTCATCCTCACCATCATCATCGTCATCGT
>WFWG01000057.1 GCA_015491235.1 Ardenticatenaceae bacterium | reverse complement strand
TCCAGGCCTCCTCTGCTACATCAGGCTGAATAGTTACGTTTGAGAAAGCAATTGGTATGAGCCAAAACATGAGCGGACGGCGGCGACTTTGCCGCCGTGCCCTTTCCGCCCCGCGTGGGAAACCAGCGTCGAGCCCCTTCAAGCCACGCCGTTCCGCCGTCTTCTTTGTCAAGAACCCAGCAAGCGCTCAACGGCGCCGCAAGAAGGCTGGCACATCCAAATCGTCGCGGTCGAAGCGGCGCACCGGAAATTCCTTAACCTTCTGTTGAAGTGACGGCCCGCCACTCTGGCCAGCCGCAATGCGCAGGCGCGGCTGAGATTTGGCTTCCGCATCGAAGCCGGTTGCAATCAATGTAATGCGGATTTCGTCCTGGAGCGTCGGGTCAATCACGGCACCGAAGATGATGTTGGCGTTCGGGTCAGTCGTGCTGCGGATGAGTTCCGCGGCCTCGTTGACCTCGAAGAGGCTCAGGTCCTCGCCGCCCGTCACGTTGAAGAGCACGCCGCGCGCTCCGTCAATGGTGATGTCCAGCAGCGGGCTGCTGATGGCCTTCTGAGCGGCCTCCACGGCCCGGTTCTCGCCCGAAGCCACGCCCACAGCCATCAGGGCAGCACCACCCTCGGCCATAATGGTGCGCACGTCGGCGAAGTCCAGGTTGATCAAGCCGGGGACGGTAATCAACTCGGAAATACCCTGAATGCCCTGGCGCAGCACATCGTCGGCCGTCTTGAAGGCTTCTTGGATGGAAGCGCGCTTGTCTACAATCTGAAGCAGGCGGTCATTTGGGATAACGATGAGCGTGTCCACTTCCTCCTGCAACGCCTGGATACCTTGCTCGGCATTCTCCATGCGGCGGGTGCCCTCGAAGGAGAAGGGCTTGGTAATCACGCCGATGGTCAGGGCGCCGCCCTCGCGGGCAATGCGAGCTACCACTGGTGCCGCCCCGGTGCCCGTTCCACCGCCCATGCCAGCGGTGATGAACACCATGTCGGCCCCCTTGAGGGCCTCTTCGATCTCTTCCGCGCTCTCTTCCGCGGCCTTACGCCCAACTTCGGGGTTGCCGCCGGCCCCCAGGCCGCGCGTCAGCTTGTCGCCGATGCGAATGCGGTGGGGCGCGTTGCTGAGGAGCAGCGCCTGAGCGTCGGTGTTGATGGCAATGAATTCCACGCCACGGATGCCCTCGTCAATCATGCGGTTCACGGCGTTGGCCCCGCCGCCCCCAACGCCCACTACCTTGATGCGGGCAAAGTTTTCGACTTCCGGCGGAAACGGCAAGGACGACTGGGGTTCCGGCATATCTCGGTACATAGCACCTCCTCCTGACAAAGCTTTCCTCCATGTATTTGCTCATTCCGGCAAGAGACTCGTCAACCAGCGCGAAAGACGTTCCTTCCACGTGGACGAAGAATACCCGTTTATCCGGCGCTCATCACGGCGCACCTGGTGGTGGTGAGCACCCCACTGGAGAAGTCCCACTGTCGCCGCAAAGGCAGGAGAGCCAAGCGTGTCAATGAGGCCGCTCAAGTGCGCCGTGCGCGGCTGGCCGACCCGCACCGGCAGCCCGAAATACTCCGCTGCCAGCTCGCGCAGCCCGGAGAGTTGGGCGCTCCCGCCACAGAAGACGAGGCCAGCGGGCAGAAGCCCATCGTAGCCGGAGCGCTTGATTTCCCGCCGGATCAGGTCGAACAGGTCCAGCACGCGGTACTCGAGCACCTCAGCGATGTCACGGCGCGTAATGGTGTGTGCCGACGTGTCGCCAAAGGTGGCCGCGTCCACCGGTTCGTTTTCGGTGACGGCAGCCACGGAGGCACAGCCATATCGCACTTTCAGCGTCTCGGCCACAGGAAGGGGGCACTGGAGCCCCACAGCCAAGTCGTGGCTCAGGTGGTGGCCGCCCACCGGCAAGCTAACCGTGTGCCAGGCAGCTCCCTCCAAGAAGATGCCGATGTCGGTCGTGCCACCGCCAACGTCCACCAACACCACGCCCAACTCCTTCTCGTCCTCCGTCAGCACAGCCTCGCCAGCCGCCAGCGGCTGCAAAACGAAGGCCTGAACGTGCAACCCAGCTTCAGCGCAACACGCCTCCACTGTCTGCAAGACGGCCCGCGAGGCCGCGACCAGGTGGGCCTCAACTTCCAGGCGGTAGCCGTGCAGCCCCACCGGATTGCGCACCCCATTCTCGTCGTCGAGCCAAAAGCCCCGTGGAATCAGGTGGACGACCTGGTGGGAGTGGGGAAGCGCGACAGTGCGGGCTGCCTCCAGCACCCGGCGCACGTCGTCTTGCTGGACCACGTGATTGCTCCGCGAGATGGAAACCGTGCCCCGGCTGTTAAGGGAGACGATGTGCGCTCCGGCCACCCCCACCAAGGCGTCCTCCAGCGTCACGCCGGAAGTGTGCTCGGCCTTGGTGACGGCTGTCTCGATTGCTCGGCCAGCACCCTCCAGGTCTACAATCAGCCCCTTCTTCACGCCAGCCGAGGGAACCACACCAACGCCGATAACGCGCAGGCGGCCTTCATCGTCAACCTCGCCAACCAGGCAGGCAATTTTCGACGTCCCAATGTCCAGCCCTACAACCGTGCGCATGGATTCGCCTCCACGTCTGTGTGGCCTCCCCTTCAGAAGACCATTTATTCGGTCCTCACCCGGTAATACGGCCGTTCCGGTACCGACACGTCCAGGAAGGCCACCGGTTTGTACGGCGCGATTTGCTCGCGGAAAGAGCGGTAGACAAGCACCTTGAGTTTCAACTTCTGGTGGTCGCCAATCTGCACCCTCCACCCTTCGTCGGTGACAAAGCTGAGACCGGCTCCTGGGCGCCACTCATAAACTTGCTGTTCCGGCAACAGCCGGTACAACTCCAGGGCTGTGTAGATTGCCACGGGATCAACCGTGTCACCAAGTTGAAGCTGGACCCCTCGCTGATCGCGAATGACGACAGCTTTGGAAGCGTCGCCGCGCACCCGAAAGAGGACGCCCTCCTTGTCCACGAGAAACCTGCTGTCACCAGCCTGCCAGACGGCCACCGGTTGCCGCTCCACCACGCGGATGACCACCGTGTTTGGCAGGTGAAGCTTTACGTCCACGGCCTTCACGACGGGGAGCGCCTTGATGCGCGCCTCGACTGTCTGCGGGTTGATCCAAAAGATGTTCCACCCGTCGAAGTCGGCCAGGGCATAGATTTCGTCCGGCGTCGTGAAGACGGTGCCGTGAATTTCGGCCCCGTAGACGTAAAACGTGTCGCTCAGGAAGAGCCAGTAGCCCGTTCCTCCTAAAACGAGGAGCAGGAAGAAGGTGAACAAGTGCCCCCTCAGCCAGGAGAGGAGGAAGCGGCGATCTTCCAGCGCCTGGGGCCGCGCTTGGAGACCTGGCAGCGCGCTCTGGTAGACCACCAAGCGCTGGGAACGCCGGCGCCGTGGACGGCGGCGTTCGTATCGTTTGGAAGGTCGCCGTGGGCGACGCGAACTCCTGGACGCCACCACGTGCTCCTCTACCTCGCAATTCGGTTGCGGGCTCTGTCGGCTGCTCGTTCAAGGGCCAACTCGATAAGCGCCTCAACCAGTCGTGGGTACGTCAATCCCTCCGCCTCCCACAGCCTGGGATACATGCTGAAGGGCGTAAAGCCTGGTATGGTGTTGACTTCGTTCACGTAAATTGTGCCCGTCGTCGGATCCATGAGAAAGTCCACCCGCGCCATGCCGCTGCCGTCAATGGCCTTGAAGGCAGCTACCGCCAACTCGCGGACCGCGCGCTGGACCTTTTCGGGAACGGGGGCCGGGATGAGCAACTCGCTCCCGCCCTCCGTGTACTTGGCTTCGTAGTCGTAGAACTCGTGGTCCTGAGAAGGCCGCACTTCCCCCACCACGCTGGCGCGTGGTTCGTCGTTTCCGAGCACAGAGACTTCCAACTCCCGCGCTCCCTCAACCCCTTGCTCCACAATCACCTTGCGGTCGAACGTGGCGGCCAGGTTGATAGCGTCGGACAATTCCTCCGGCCCGTGGACTTTCGTCACCCCCACGCTGGATCCCAAGTTGGCCGGCTTGACGAAAAGCGGATACGAGAGGTGGGCCTCGACGCGCTCCGCCACCGCCTGGGGTGTCTCTTCCCACTCGCGGCGCATGACCACCACGTAGGGCACCACAGGCAGGCCAGCCGACTTGAAAACGGCCTTGGACAACTCCTTGTCCATCGCCACGGCGGAGGCGGCCACGCCACACCCCACGTAGGGCCACCCCACCATCTCGAAGAGCCCCTGAATGGTTCCGTCCTCCCCGTAGGGGCCGTGGAGCACGGGGAAGGCCACGTCCACCCGCCTCAACGCTTCCCCGTAGGGCGTGGTGGGCTCCGGGCTGGCGACCAGTTCGGCCACCACGTCCGCTGGTGGGACGGGAGAGGGCACTTCGGGTGGCTGTTCTCCCCGCGCCAGCGCTTCCAAGTAGGCCAGCGGGTCGCCTCCCACGAGCCACCGCCCATCGAGCGAAATGCCGACGGGCAGCACGTCGAAGCGTTCCCTGTCCAGGGCGCTCAGGACGGCTCGCGCCGAAAGCAGGGAAACCTCGTGTTCCCCGCTGCGTCCGCCGAAGACGACGGCCACGCACAGCTTCTTGCGGCTGGCGTTCGTGGCTGGCCGGTTCACTCGTCCTCGCCCTCCCTTCCTTCGCCCTGCACTGTCTCCTCGTCCGACGAGGTGGCTTCCCAGCGGCCCACTAACTCGATCTCCAACTCCAACTCGACGCCAAACTGTTCGCGCACGCGCTGGCGGGCCAACTCGATGAGAGCCATCACGTCAGCAGCCGTTGCCCCGCCCAGGTTGACGATGAAGTTAGCGTGCTTGGTGCTGAACTGAGCGTTCCCAATTCGGTATCCCTTCAACCCGACAGCTTCCAGCAAGCGGCCAGCGTAGTCACCAGGCGGGTTGCGGAACGTGCTCCCGCCGCTGGGCATACGCGGCTGGCTGCTGGTGCGTCGCAGGATGTAACGCCGTAGCCGTCGCTGCACTGCCTCGGGCGTTTCCCGGTCCACGCGAAAGGCGGCCCGCAGCACAATGGGCCGCTCCGCCGGCGGAAATTCCAGCAGGAGCGAGTGCCGGTATCCCAGGTTCAGGCGCTCGGCGTCCACAGTCTCCAAGTGCCCCTGCCGGTCGAGCCATTCCACCCACAGCAACCTGCTTTTGATTTCCTGGCCCCAGGCACCGGCGTTCTGCACGACGGCTCCGCCTACCGTTCCGGGAATCCCGATGGTCCACTCCAACCCACCAATTCCCCCTTGGGCCAACTGACCTGCCAGCCAGGGCAAGGAGACGCCAGAGTCAACCACGAGGCGCAGGCCATCAGGGCCCGGGCGGACGGAAAAGCGCTTGGACCGGTTGAGGATGACCAGACCCTCCACGCCTTCGTCGCTGACGAGCACGTTGCTCCCCCCCCCGAGCACGCGGAAGGGCACGCGGGCCCGCCGGGCGACATGCACAGCTTCTTTCAAGTCTTCAACCGTGTCAACGCGCAGGAACCACTGCGCCGGTCCACCGATGCGGAAGCTGGTGTAGGGCGCCAGCGGCTCGTCTGCTTTCAAGCGCTCGCCAAAAGCCCCTTTAAGGATGATGCGCACCAAATCGGAGCGGCTCAGCGTCTCGCGCGAAGCCCACTGACGACGGCCTCTCCTTTTGGTCATCGAGTGGCTCCTTTATCCAGTTCCTCCAGGGAGAACGCCTCCTCCCGAAATGCGCGGGGGGTGCTCGGATGGTACTCCTCGGACAACGTGTCCGCCCCACCCTCGGCTCCGAGCAGACTTCGCAGGGAGGGAGCCGGCCCAAGCTTGTCCAACAGCCAAGCGGCGATCTCGTCCGCCGGTTTGAGCCTCAACTCTTGACTCATCGCTCCAGCCTCTGCTCTTCGGCCTCCTCGATGCGTTGTTCCGATTTGTTAGTCCCCTTGCGGCGGCGTTCTTCCAAGGCTTGACACAGGCGCGGGCCCAAAGCGGTGATGTCACCGGCGCCCAGCGTAAGGACGACGGCGTCGTCCGGCAACTCTCGCACCAGCGTCTCCAGAACGGCCTCTTGAGTGGGCACATGGGTCGCAGGTGGCCGCTCGATGCGCTCAGCCAAGTCACGGGCCGAGACTCCAAAGGTGTTCGTTTCGCGGGCCGCGTACACGTCGGTCACGAGAACCCGGTCGGCGTCGGCAAAGGCCACTGCGAATCCGTTCATCAAAGCGGCCAAGCGGCTGAAGGTGTGCGGCTGGAAGACCACCCACACTGGCCGCTGGCCGAAGCGCTGGCGGGCTGCCCGCAGGGTCGCCTGGACTTCGCTGGGATGGTGGGCATAGTCGTCGAAAATCTGAATGCAGCCCACGCTGCCCACAAGCTCGAAGCGGCGCGCGGCTCCGGCAAAGCGCCGAAGTGTGGCCCGCACCCCCGCAGCGGGCACGCCCAGGTGAAGGGCCACAGCAATGGCGGCTGTGGCGTTGAGCACGTTGTGTTCTCCCGGCACCTGCAACTGGAAAGTGCCCACCACCTCTCCCCGATGAACCGCCACGAAATCGAAACCACCCATGTCGTTGGGGTGCAACTCTGTGGCCTGCCACGTGTTTTCCGGCCCAAAGCCATACGTGACGACGCGCAACCCCGAAGCACGCGCCTTTTCGGCCAGTGCCCGCGCGCCGGGATCGTCCCCACAGGCCACCAGCAGCCCGTCAGGCCGCACCTGGGCCACGAACTGCTCGAAGGCCCGCTGCACGGCCTCCTGGTTTGGGAACATGTCCGGGTGGTCGTGCTCCACGTTGGTGACCACCGCGACGTACGGCTCCAGCCCGATGAAGGCGTAATCGTACTCGTCGGCCTCGAGCACGAAGAGGTGACCGTCTCCGGCACGGGCGTTCCCGCCCAATTGGGGCACCTCTCCGCCGATGACGACTGTGGGATCAAAACCAGCGTCAACGAGCACCAGCGCCACCATGGCCGTGGTGGTCGTCTTGCCATGCGTGCCGGCCACGGCAATCAGGTCGTAGCCACGGGTGATTTCCGGCAGCCACTTGTTGCGCTTGTAGACGGGAATGCCCCGCTGGCGGGCAGCCACGACTTCCGGATTCTCGTCGGGCACTGCGCTGGAGACCACTACCACGTCGGCATTCCCCAGAACGTTGGCGTCATGGCCCACGAAGACGCGAGCGCCAGCCGCCCGCAGTGCTTCCAGCCTTGGGCTGGCCTCGCGGTCGGAGCCACTGACGCGCCACCCTCTGGCCAGCATGATATGGGCCAGGGCCGAGAGGCCGGCCCCGCCGATGCCCACGAAGTGAATGTGCGGACGATCTGCCGACATGTTCCTTTCGTCCTAGGCCGAACGCAGAAATTTGTTCAACTGATCCACCAGGTTGAAAACCAGACCGTGCCAGAAAATCAACAACAAGGTTAGCAGCACCAGGCTTTGGACGCTGGTCAGGCGTTCGTAAACCTGGATCGCATCGTTGACGAACCGGATAATCAGTGTCATCCCGCCAGGGGCTGTGTCCAGGGTGACGCCCAAGTTAACCCTGAGGGTCCAGTTGTTCAGGTTCAACTGAAGCCACTCGCGGCTGACGTCCAGCAAGAGGACCATGAAGAAATAGCCACCCAACAACCCAAAGGACGCCCCAAGCAGTTTGTCACGCCGCTCAAAGGCAACCTGCTCGATGATTTTGTAGAAGGTGACCACCACCATGACGCTGGCCCCCACAAAGAGGCTCAGGCTGAAGAAGCCGGCCAGTGGACCGCTGAAGTCCAACCCCAGCAACAGTTTGACGGCTTTGATGAGAAAGTCGGACGCCTTCTGGGCCACACCCCAGGCGAAGAAGAGCCCCACGAGCGTGACGATAGCCCGCTTCCACCCGCCAATGACACCCAGCAGCAGAAAGAAGAGGACGGAAATCAGCGTCAGGACATTGAAGTCAACGGTCAGTGTGATGGTATCCGGAATGTCGAGTGGCATCTTGCACAACCCCTCTCTAATTCACCGGATTACTTGTCACCAACGACCGCAACAAAGCATAAATGGCGCACGCAGCGTCGGGGCGTGCCAACTGGCGCATGGCATGGCGCATCCGGTCGAGGCGCGCCTGGTCGTGCAACAGTTCTTTCACCAGCGGCGCTAGGCGGCGGCCAATCTCCTCGTCCGGAACAACCACGGCTGCTCCCTGTGACTCCAGGAAGTGAGCGTTGGCCCACTGGTGGGCGCCTGAGTACGGGTATGGCACTAAAATGGCTGGCACCCCGGCAGCCGGCAGTTCTCCCAAGGTAGAGGCGCCAGCGCGAGCCACTACCAGGTCGGCGGCCACTAACGCGTGGGCCATTTCCTCGTGCAAGTAGTCGAACAAGTGATACCGCGCCCGCCGCTCAGGCAGCAGTTCAGCGCGTCGGGCCCGGAGCCATTCCCCGTCCGAGCGGCCGTGAATGTGAATGACGTGGGCTTCGGTCAGCAATGCCTCCAAGGCGTGGCCCACGGCCAGGTTCAGGCTGTGAGCACCCTGACTCCCCCCGAAGACCAACACCACCCGTTCGTGGAACGGGATGCCGAACCGCTCTCGCGCCTCCTGTCGTCCGGGGCGTCGCGCCCCCAGCGTGGCGCGAACCGGGAAGCCCGTCACAACGGCCTTTCTGCTCGGAAAATGGTGTCGCGCTGGTTCGGCTGTCACCGCCACTCGCCGGGCAAAAGGCGCCAAGGCTCGGACGGCCAGCCCTGGCTCGATGTCCGGCAAGTAGATGACCAGCGGCACACGCTGGAGCCAAGCGGCCACGCCCACCGGAAAGGTGACGTACCCGCCAGTGGCCAGCACCACGTCGGGCTGGAAGCGGGAAAGCACTTGCCAGGCCTGGACGAATCCGCGCCCCAGGCGGATCAGGTGGCGGACAGCAGCCCGTGGCCCCATTCCCCGCAATCCCGCCGCTTCGATACCCACAAAGCGCAGGCCAGCCCGTTCGACCAGCGGCTGCTCCAGGCCGCCCTGCACGCCCACCCAGAGGACTTCCACGTTTTCGTCGTCCGCCTCCCGTCCGGCTTCCACGACGGCCAGCCCTGGGTAAACGTGTCCGCCTGTTCCCCCGCCAGTCACCAGCAGGCGCAGGGGCAAGGGAGGAAATGCCCCTGAGAGGGCGTGTTTGGCGTTTTGTTCGTCCCGGGCCAGCACAACCATGCCCGTTTCATCGGTCAACACTACGACTCCTCGTTTTCGACCGGTTCCGCACGACTGATGCTCAGGAGCAGCCCCACGCTGACCAGCGACGTCACCAGCGATGAGCCTCCATACGAGATGAACGGCAACGTGATTCCCGTGAAAGGCACTGTATTCGTCACCACGGCCACGTTGAGCAGGGCCTGGAAAAGCAGCAAAGTCGTCACGCCCGTGGCCAGAATCGTGCCAAAGGCGTCCGGCGCGTGAGCACCAATGCGGAATCCTCGGTAGCCCACGAACAAGTACAGGGCCAGAATCAACAGCGTGAACACGAGGCCCAACTCCTGTCCCACGATGGCCAGAATGACGTCCGTGTGGCCAGCCGGCAGGACGCCCACGTTGCCACGACTGCTTCCCAGCCCTTGCCCAAGCAACCCGCCAGACGCCATGGCGATAAGCGTTTGAGTTATCTGGTATCCGGCAGCGTCGGCTTGACCGAAGGGGTCCAGAAAGGCCTGGATACGGGCCACCCGATAGTCAGCACGGGTGGTGACTGTGATAATAGTAAAGAGGGCTATTAGGCCAGCGGCCACAAATTGGGCCAACTCAGCGCCAGCCACAAAGAACATCACCCCCGCTGTGAAGGCAATCAGCAGGGCTGTGCTGAAATCGGGCTGAAGCAAAATCAGGCCACACACCACGCCGACCAAAACGGAAAAGGGAATCAGACCTGTGTCCAAGCGCCGAATGCTTTCCCCTTTACTGCTGGCCCAATGGGCGATGTAGAGCACAACGGTGACTTTCGCGAATTCAGCCGGCTGGACGGAGTTACCAAACAGCCATCGCTGAGCCCCAAAGACCGACTGCCCCATGAGGAGCAACAAGAGCAGCACCGCCAACGTTCCTCCCATCAGTGGGACGGTGTACCGTTGCCAGATACGGTAGTCGAAGCGCCACAGGAGCAACAGGAGCACCAGCCCCAGCAAGGCCCACACGAACTGGCGGCGCACGAAGTAGGTTGTGTCACGGTAGTTCAGGTATCCCAGCGTGTAGGTGGCACTGTAAACCATCAGCAGGCCAATCGTCAGCAGGCCGAGCACCGCCAAGAAGAGCCAGTAGTCGGAACGGGCCCTGCGCTCCGTGGCGCGCCGACGGCGCGCTGGGGTTACTGGCAGGGTCTTCGCTTGTCTAACAGCGTTTGGAACAGTCATGAGTCCCTTATACCATTTGTCTGTGCGAGCGCCTTTCGGTGTAGACGGACGCTTGCCGCTTGTCCTCTCTGGGCAACCAACACGCGGTCACCTTTTTGAAGTTACCCGCTTGCCACCCGCAGGAGCCGACGGTTGTTTGCGTATTCGGGACGGGCAGGCAGACGGCGCACAAGTTCTTTGAAGCGGCGGCCACGAGCCTCGAAGTCCCGAAAAGCGTCGAAGCTCGTTCCGCCAGGACTCAGCAGCACCAGGTCACCCGGCTCAGCCACATCGGCTGCCACGGCCACGGCTTCCTCCAGCGTGTGGCAACGGGTAATGGACACATGTTGTCCGCTGCCGTTGGCTTGGGTCGCCGCACGCTGCACGCTGCTCTCGATGAGGGGCGCCATCTCGCCAAAGAGCACCAGGTGCTTGACCCGGCCCAGAATTTCGCGAGCCATCTCGTCCAGCGGGAGGTGCTTGTCGCGCCCTCCCGCCAGCAGCACGATGCGCCCGCGGTCTTGCTCGAAAGCGCGCAGGGCGGCCACCGTGCGATCGGGACTGGTGGCGATGGAATCATTCACCCAGCGCACGCCGTTCACCTGGCGGACGAACTCCAGCCGATGCTCCACCCCCTTGAAGGTGCTCACAGTGCGAGCAATGGGCGCGCGTCTCACGCCAATAGCCCGGGCCACACAGACGGCCGCCAGCACGTTCTCCAGGTTGTGCGTGCCAGGAAGGGCGATTTCGGTCAGCCGGCAAATGCGGGTGCGCTGGCCGTCCATCTGGCTCACGATCCAGCCGTCGGCGATGAAGGTTCCTTCAGACACCTCTTCCCGCCGACTGAACCAGAGCACTCGTCCCTCCGTCAACTCGGCGAAAGCCCGCACTTCCGGATCATCCCAATTGAGAATCGCCACGTCGTCGGCACTCTGGTACCGGAGAATGTTGGCTTTGGCCTCCCGGTACGCCTCAAAAGTGCCGTGGCGGTCGAGGTGGTTAGGCCGCAAGTTGGTGACCACGGCCACGTGGGGGCTGCGCCGCAGGGGCTCCAGTTGAAAGCTCGACAACTCCAGCACCACCCAGTCAACGGGCCGGATGTCGTCCACGTATTCAATGAGCGGCTGGCCGATGTTGCCCCCAACCCACACCTTGCGGCGGCGGCCCGTCTTGAGAATCTCGCCCACCAGCGTAGTGGTCGTCGTCTTGCCGCTGGAGCCGGTGATGCCGATGATGGGTGCAGGGCAGAACTCGAAGAAGAGTTCGGTCGCACTGCTCAGCGGAACCCCTTTGTTCTGAGCCTGGCGCACAATGTCGGCCTGGCGGGAAACGCCAGGGCTGAGGAAGAGCACGTCCGTCTCCAGGATGTCCGGTGGGTGGCCGCGCAGGACGCAAGTAATGGGCAGGCCAGCCAGTTGGCCCACCTCGTCGGCCAGGTCAGCAATGCCGCGCTGGTCACTAATCAACACCCGCGCTCCCTCACGCACCAAAAAGCGAGCCAGGGCCATGCCCTCGCGAGCCATGCCGATGATCGTCACACGGCGGTTGGCAAATCTCGTCATAATGTACCCCCTCACGCACTTCCTTGTTGTGTTCCTTTACACCAAGGCCAGCGCAACGCCCAACATGCTGCTCAACATGCTAATGAGCCAGAATCGCTGCACGACCTGCACTTCGCTCCACCCCAGCAACTCAAAGTGATGGTGGATGGGCGCCATCTTGAAAAGCCGCTTGCCGCCCGTGTGCCGAAAGTAGGCCACCTGAAGGATGACACTCAACGCCTCGGCCACGAAGACGGCTCCCACGATGGGCAACAGGAGCCACTGGCCAGTCATCAGCGCCACAGTTCCCAGTGTGGCCCCCAAGGCCAGACTGCCCGTGTCCCCCATGAACAGTTCTGCGGGATAGGCGTTGTACCACAAGAACGCCAAAATCGCCCCCGTCATACTGAAGCAGAAGGTAACCAAGTGAACCTGCCCCTGACGTGCCGCAATGATGCCGTAGGCCGCAAAGGCGATGGCGGCCGTTCCGCCGGCCAACCCATCCAGGCCATCGGTGATGTTCACGGCGTTGGCCGTGCCGGTGATGATGAAGACGGCCACCGGCAGGTAGGCCAGCCCGATGGGAATCTTCTGGGGCACTGTTGGGATAGCAATGGACTGGAGTTTGAAGACGAAGTGGAGTACCAGGGCGGCACCTGTGGCAATCACCGTTAGCCAGAGCATCTTGTACCGGGCCAGAATGCCCACCTTCGGCTCTCCGCGCCGCTTCTGCTGGAGCTTGGTCCAGTCGTCCACCATGCCCAACACGCCGGTGGCCGTGAGCACCGTCAACGGCAACAGCAACGAGTGATATTGGGGCAGGATGAAGATGCTGCTGAAGACCACGACGGGCACGATAATCATAATGCCCCCCATCGTAGGGGTTCCCACCTTCGTCTGGTGGTGGGTAGGCCCCTCCAACCGGATGGATTCGCCGATCTGGTGCGAGCGCAGAAAGTTGATCAACGGTCGTCCCCATATGACGGCGAACAGAAAAGAGAGTGTGCCCAGCGTCAGTGAGAGAGACATGAGCTTCGTTACTCCACACTCAGCGCGTTGACAACGCGGTCAAGTTGCATAGCACGAGACGCTTTCACCAGCACCATGTCACCCGGTTGAAGGCGTTCGCGCAAAAAGGCCACGGCCTCTTCCACAGAATCGGTGGCCACGACAGCTTCTGGGGCCATGCCAGCAGCCAGCGCTTCCTTCGCAATCAGGCGCCCGCGCGACCCCACAGTAACCAGCAGGTCCACCACTTCGGCAGCCCGTCGTCCCACCAGCTTGTGGCCCTCTTCCTCATAATCGCCCAGTTCCAGCATGTCGCCCAGCACGGCCACCTTGCGGCCATTCAAGTCGTCGAGCAGGTTGAGGGCCGCCAGCACGCTGGGTGGGCTGGCGTTGTAGGTGTCATCAATGATAGTAGAACCGTTGATGCCGGCCACCACAATGATGCGCAACAATTCCATTTTCTTCAGTGCCCGCAGTCCGGCGATAATTTCGGCCCACGATTGCCCTTCCACCAGCCCCACACTGGCCGCGGCCAGCGCGCTGTGCACGCTGTGGCGCCCCAGCAGGGGCAGCCGGGCGAAAATCACCTCGTCCCCGTAGTGGAAGCGAAACGAGATGCCGTCCAGCCCGTGGCTCTCGATGTGGCTGGCCCAGAGCGTGTTGTCCGGGCGCAGGCCGTAGGTGAACACCCGACAGCGGGCCAGGGCGGCCATGGCACGCACCCGCTCGTCGTCCCCGTTGAGAATGGCCACCCCTTCCGGAGGCAGGGCTTCCACCAACTCCGCCTTGGCCGCCGTGATGGCCTCGATGGTGCCCAAGCGCTCCAGGTGAACCGGCGCCACATTGGTCACCACGCCGACCACCGGGCGAGCAATTTCAGCCAGTCGGGCGATTTCCCCGCGATACGTCATGGCCATTTCCAGCACAGCCCGCTCGGCGTCCAGCGGCATGGTGAGCAACGTAAGCGGCAAACCTATGTCACTGTTATAGTTCCCTTTGCTTTTGAAGGTGCGGTAGCGCTGGCTCAAGACGGAAGCCGCCAACTCCTTCACCGTCGTCTTGCCAACTGAACCGGTAATGCCGACCACCCGCAGCGCTGGGGTGGCGCGATTTCGCCACCAAGCGGCCAGTTCTTGCACCGCGTGCAGGCTGTTGTCAGTCAGAAAAAGTACAGGCGGCGTCAATTGAGCCACATTCTCGGGCTGCCGCACATCTACGGTGGCAGCCTGCCCCAGCACTTCCGGGGGCACAGCGCCACGGGTGGCGATGACTGCCATCGCGCCCTGTTCCAGGGCAGCCGGAATGAAGTAGTGGCCGTCCGTCTGCTCGCCGGGCACGGCCACAAAGCAGAAACCGGGTTCCACCAGGCGACTGTCGGCCACGAAGCCGGTCACGCTCAGCCGGTAGGCTTCCCCCGGCGGGGCCGGGTGTCCGGTTAAACCTGTGAACAAGTCGGCCAGTGTGGGCATGGGTTCTCTTGTGCCTACTGTTGAGCCGTTCGCCACTCGTCCGGCGGAACATTCCAGTAGGTGAGCAAACGGCGGGCCAAACGCTGGAACGTCGGCGCCGCACTCTGGCTTCCCCAACGGTACAGCCCCTTGGGCTTGTCCAGCTTCACCAGAATCAAGAACCGTGGCGCATTGGCCGGCGCGAACCCGATGAAGCTGGCAATGGTGTCAGTTGGGTGATAGCCACCCGGTATGGGCACCTCGGCTGTGCCACTCTTCCCGCCAACTTGATAGCCCTCGATGCGAGCGTTTGGGATCCCTATTTTCACCGCCTTGACGAGCAACTCGTGCATGAGCTGCGCCGTCTCAGGGGAGACGGGGCGGCTGCGCACGCGCACTTCCATCTCCCGAACACGCCCACGGTCAATAACGGCCTTCACCAGCCTGGGCTGCACGACAGCCCCATCGTTGAGGAAGGCGGTGTAGGCGTCAATCATCTGGATGGGCGTCACGGCAATGCCCTGCCCAAAGGCGTTGGTGCCCAAGTCACTGGGATGCCAGAGGCCGTCGCCGGGCTCCTTGACGTATCCCTTGGCTTCCTCTCCCAGTCCCAAGCCAGTTGGCTGGCCAAACCCAAATGCCTTAACGTACTCCACAAAGCGCTCCACGCCAAGTTGCACGTTGATCCAGGCGGTGGCCGTGTTCACCGAGTAGCCCAAAATTTCGCTGAGGGTGATGATGCCTCGCGAGCCGCCGTCCCAATTGCGGATCAGTCGCCCGCCCACCTCGATGACGCCAGTGTCGCGGTAGACCACATTGGGCGAGATGGCCCCACTGTCCAAGGCGCCCGCCACGGTGATGGGCTTGAAAACGGAGCCGGGCTCGTACTGCTTGGCGATGGCCGGGTTGACGAAGCGCTCCGGCGGCGTGGTGGCGTACTCGTTGGGGTCATAGCTGGGCCAATTCGCCATTGCCAGAACGTCTCCCGTGAAGGGATCCATGACGATGATGGTCCCCCCCTCAGCTCCGTACTCCTCCACCGCCGCCTGCAACTCCTGCTCAGCCATGAATTGGACGTTGCGGTCCAAGGTGAGGATGACGTCTACCCCCTCGCGGGTGGGAGCGAAGGGGCGAGCGCCCAGCTTCACTTCCTCTGCCACTGTCCCCTCGGCGATCGGTGAAACGTGACCTTCCAGCCAATCGGCCAGTGTGCGTTCCAGGCCGTACCCCTCTCCTGCCGCGTTCACAAATCCCAGCACGTGGGCGGCTAACGGTCCGTTGGGATAGGCTCGTCTGACCACCGGCTCTACCACCAGAGCTGGTTCGTCAAGGTTGATGAGCGATTGCCCGACGGTGTAAGGGAGCGTGCTGGCAATTGGGACGTACCGGTCGTTGCTCCTAAAGGCCTGAACGAGCTCTTCCTCCGGCCGGCCGACCAGAGGGGCGACCTTGGCGGCCAACGCCTGTGGGTCGCTCACCAGATTCGCTGACACTCCCAGAGTATACTCGGTCGTGTCCACAGCGAGCAAGTATCCGTTGCGGTCCCTGATAGTTCCCCGCAGGGCCTGCTGAGGTGGACGAACCTGGGGTGCGGCGCGATGCCGGAGCACCTGATCACGAGCAATGACTTGCCAGTACACCAATCGCCAGGCCAGCAACAGAGCGACTCCCACGGCAATGGCTAACATCACCGAAAGACGATAGCGCCGCCGGGCAGCCAGGTCAGGCGTTTCTGCCGATTCTACAACTGTCTTCTTCCGAGCAGGATGGGTTGCGGTCATGGGCTTTGATTGAGACTACTCTTGCGGCTCTGCCCACTCGATGTAAAGCGGGTCAGCATCGTAAACGGGAACGAACCCGTTTTGCCGTGCGAACTCCAGCACGTAAGCAGGACTCTCCAGTTCGGCAATTTGGCGCTCCAGTTCCCGGTTGGCCTCCTGAAGCTGCCGATACTGCCGTTCCAGTTCCTGGATGTCAAAGGCGGTGGTGTTCAACTGGCTAATTTCGGCCAGGTAGAGAAACAGGATCAGGCCGATGAGCACCAGCAAGACCACGGCCCGGCGAGCCGTTGTGCCGGTCATTACCTGTGATTCGGCAGCCGGCTTGGCCTTGCGGACGTGCAATACAGATTGGTCCATCAGGCGATTGCGGGATGCCATTTTCCCTTCCCCTGCTTGCTGAGAAGACTTGTGCGGTGAAGGTGCGAGACCTTTGGAAAGTGCATCGCACCAGCAGCTTCGAACGACAGCATTAATTTCCATCACCGATTACTGATCACTGCTCACTGGGAAAGCGGTAACCGCTCAGCCGCACGCAACTTGGCGCTGCGAGCACGAGGGTTGCGCTGCACCTCCTCCGGCGACGGTGTCACCGGCTTCTTCGTCAAAATCCGCAACGAGGCCCGGTGCCCACACTGACAGATGGGCACGTGAGGCGGACAGAGGCAGTCGGTGGCCTCTCGTTTGAGAAAGTGCTTGACCAGGCGGTCTTCCAGCGAGTGAAAGCTAATGACCACCAGCCTGCCACCCGGCTTCAACAACGCCACGGCCTGGGGCAACGCCTCTTCCAGCGCGCCCAACTCGTCGTTGACGGCAATGCGGAGCGCCTGAAAGGTGCGGGTAGCGGGATGAATGCGCCGGCCACGTCGTCCCACCGTGCGCTCAATGAGCGTTCCCAACTCCCGCGCCGTGCGAATGGGGCGATGCCGCACGATGGCCCGCGCAATACGCCTGGCGTGGCGCTCTTCCCCGTACCGGAAGATGAGGTCCGCCAACTCCTCTTCCGGAAGCGTGTTGACGAGCTGGGCCGCCGTGACCGTTGTGTCCGGCCCAAAGCGCATGTCCAGCGGCCCTTCGGCGTGGAAGGAGAAGCCGCGTTGGGGGTCTTCCACCTGGAACGAGGAGTAGCCCAAATCGAACAAAATACCGTCTACACTTGTAAAGGTACGCTCCTCGGCAATGACACGCAGGTGACGGAATGAGCCTTGCACCAGGACAACCCGGTCGCCGAAACGAGCCAGGCGTTGTCTGGCCACCTCGAGGGCCGCTGGGTCACGGTCCACGCCGAGCAACCGCCCGTCGGGCGAGGAACGCCCTAAAATACCCTCGGCGTGTCCTCCGCCCCCCACAGTGGCGTCAATGTAACGTCCACCAGGACGGGGAGCCAAATACTCCAGGACTTCTTCGTAAAGAACGGGAACGTGCATTAGATTCCGAAGTCACTCAGTTGCTCGGCGATAGCGGCCAGATTGGCCACCTGCTCATCCTTGAACGCCTGCCAGGCTTCAGGCGACCAGATCTCAATGCGGTCACCCACACCAACGATGACCGCCTCACCGTCGAGGCGAGCAAAACGGCGCAGGTTTTCCGGGATGAGCACGCGCCCCTGCCGGTCGAGCGAACCCTCAGCCGCTTGGGAGAACAGGAAGCGCTTGAGGGTCCGGGCGTCAGCCAACCCCTGGGGGAGTTCGTCGAGCTTGGCGGAAAAGCGCTCCCACCCGTCGCGTGTGAACCCCCACAGACATCGGTCCAGCCCTACTGTGAGGACAATGCCCGAACCGAAGGCGTGACGCAGGCGAGCGGGGATGATGATGCGCCCCTTTTCGTCAATGTTGTAGACGTATTCTCCGACGAAGCCAACTGACATTAGAACACCTGTTCTATAAAATCCCCCACTTTGACTCCAAATAATGGGCAAATCAGGGGTTGAATCTCCACTTTACCCCACTTTTCTCCACTATTCTCCCCAATTGTACACCACCTCTTTCCGGATTGCAAGTGGTCGGCACACACAAAACGGAAATTTTAAGGTTTAAAGATTTAAAGGATAAAGGGGAAAGCAGCGGGGAAACGACTAAAAGGCAAAAACCGATGTAACGAAAAAAAGAACAAGGGGCAGCTTCGCCGCCCCTTGCTCCAGCTTCCCTTTCCTGTGGCGTCTTGCTACTCCAAAGCTTTGGGGAAGTTCGGCGCGGGCATAACGGCCATGCCAATTACTCCAGGGCCGCCGTGAGTCCCCACTACGGGGCCCACCTTGGTCTCGAGCATGTACTCCACGTTCAGCCGCTGCTTCAGGAGGTCGCGCAACAGGTGAAAATCCTCCTCCGCCTCAGCGTGGGCCAAGCCCACCCACACAGGTTGCCCTCCAAAGCGGTCAGCGGCTGCCTCAGCCATGCGCTCCAGTGCTCGCTGGCGGCGGCGCACCCGGTCGAAGGGTTCCACTCGGCCGTCCCTGATCTGGAGCACGGGCTTGATGCGCAACATCGTTCCCAGAAAAGCACTGGCCCCGCCGATGCGGCCACCTCGTTTCAGGTATTCCAGCGTGTCCAGCGTAAAGAGCAGAAGAACGCGCGGGCTGAGGGTTTCGACCAGCGCGGCCGCTTGCTCGCGATTCGCGCCGGCCTCGATAGCACGCGCAGCCGCCACCACGAGAAGCGCCTCCCCGGCGGAGACGTAGCGGGAGTCCACAACCGTAAGGGGCGCCCCCTCGAACATGGCCGCCGCTTGGACAGCCGAGTTGTAGGTGCCACTGAGGTCTTTTGAAAGCGTGATGCAGAGCACCTCGTGCCCGGCATCCAGCAGGCGACGAAAGACGGCGGCAAAGTCGTTGGGCGAGGGTTGAGACGTGCGCGGGAGCTCCTGACTGGTTTGCAGCAAGTTGTAGAACTGTTCGTCAGTGATTTCGATTCCCTCGCGGTAACTGTCTTCGCCGAAAATAACCGTCAGGGGCACAACGACGATGCCCAGTTGCCCGGCCAGAGGAGCCGGCAAGTTGGCCGCACTGTCGGTTACCAGTTTTACCATGTGAACGCCTCCCTCCTCTTGTCGCCTGATTCGCGAAAGCATGATATAATCACCGCCGCACCACACCAGTTCGCACGAGCACGATTATCACTAAACAGTTAGAACACTTCGAGGGCGGGAAAGCAACGCGCTTCTTGTCAAAATTCTTTCCTTTCTCACACGCGCTTCTCATGAAAGTCTTAGAGCGGCTGGGTAGACTAAAAGGGAGAGTCGGTGCCCTCGCCGGGCAGGGGAAACGCTCGGAGCAACCAGCCAAGGAGGCTCCCATGTCTGGCACGTCCACGCGGCGATTGCTGGTCATCGGCCTGGACTGTGCTGAGCCCAGCCTCGTGTTCGACCGCTGGCGCGATCAACTTCCGACCCTGTCCCACCTCATGGCCAACGGGACATACGGGCGGCTGGAGAGTTGCCACCCGCCCATCACTGTGCCGGCCTGGAGTTGTATGCTCAGTGGCCGGGATCCCGGGCAACTCGGAGTGTACGGGTTTCGCAACCGGGCGGATTATTCCTACGACAACATGTTCATCGCCACAGCCAACGCCATCAAAGTGAGCCGTGTGTGGGACGTGTTGGGACGGGCCGGCAAGCGAAGCATTGTGGTCGGCGTGCCCCAAACATATCCCGTGCGTCCTCTCAACGGTTTTCTGATTTCGTCCTTTCTCACCCCTTCAACCAGAAGCCAATACACCTATCCGGCATCCCTAAAACACGAGATTGCCAACCTCCTGGGCAGCCCGGACGCCTACGAGTTCGACGTGCGCCAGTTCCGCACCGAGAACAAGCACTGGCTTCTGGAACAGATCTACACCATGACCGAAAAGCGCCTAAAAGTCATTCGGTGGTTGATACAAACGAAGCCGTGGGACTTCTTCATGTGGGTAGAAATGGGCACCGACCGCATTCATCACGGCTTCTGGAAGTACATGGACCCGCAACACCGCAAGTACATCCCGGGCAACGAGTTCGAGAGCGCCATCCTGGACTACTACCGCTACTTGGACAACGCCATCGGCGAGTTGCTGGAACTGGTGCCGGACGACACCGTCATCCTGGTCGTGAGCGACCACGGCGCCAAGCGCATGGACGGCGGCATCTGTATCAACGAGTGGTTGCGCCAGAACGGGTGGCTGGTGCTCAAGGAGGAGCCGGAAGGTGTGGTGCCGCTGGAGAAGTGCGAGGTGGACTGGAGCCGTACCCGCGCGTGGTCGAGCGGCGGCTACTACGCCCGCATCTTCCTCAACATGAAGGGGCGGGAGCCTCAAGGCGTCATCCCGCCCGAGCAGTACGAGGCCGTGCGCAACGAGTTGGCCGAGGCGCTGGCCGCCATTCCCGACGAAGAGGGAAGACCACTTCCTCACCGCATCCTCAAACCCGAGGAAATCTACGCGGAGGTAAAGGGCGTCCCCCCAGACCTAATCGTCTACTTCGGCGACTTACACTGGCGCAGCGTGGGCAGCCTGGGCCTCAACAGCGTCCACACCTTCGAGAACGACACCGGCCCGGACGATGCCAACCACGCTCAGCACGGTCTCTTCATCTATTATGACCCGGCACAGCCGGTCGGCGGCCGCCAAGTGGAAGGGCTGCACATCATGGACATCGCTCCCACTATTTTGACGGCGCTAGGCGTGGAAATTCCGCCCGGAATGCGCGGCCGCGCCTTCGTTCCCGGCACGCAAATGCGCGAAGACGCGAAAACATAGGC
The DNA here is from genome assembly GCA_015491235.1 of Ardenticatenaceae bacterium. Classification (GTDB taxonomy): domain Bacteria; phylum Chloroflexota; class Anaerolineae; order Ardenticatenales; family Ardenticatenaceae; genus WFWG01. Next base: position 2,390 of record WFWG01000057.1, on the reverse strand, counting down.
GCTCACTTTGACGACTCCGCGTTTTGTGGTATTTTCGTTCCCCGAAGGAATGAGACCCTCTCGTCGTTCCGATGAGGGTGTGAAGAAACGGCCACCGTGAGGGAAGCGACCAATGACACGTCCAGAACAAGAAGGATTTGTCCTCTGGTTCACCGGCCTCTCCGGGGCTGGAAAAACAACTATTGCAAAAGCGCTGGAGCCTATCCTCCGCGAGCGAGGACTGCGAGTCGAACGGCTGGACGGTGACATCGTGCGCCAGAGCCTGACCCGCGACTTGGGCTTCTCAAAGGAAGACCGCTACACGAACATCGAGCGCGTCACCTTCGTGGCCAAGCTGCTCAGCCGCAACGGTGTGGCCGTGCTGGCCAGCTTCATCTCCCCCTACCGTGACATGCGGGCGCGCGTGCGCCGGGAGGTGACGAACTTCATTGAAGTCTACGTGAGCACGCCGGTGGAGGTGTGTGCCCAGCGGGACGTGAAAGGGCTGTACGCACGGGCCTTCGCCGGGGAAATTCCCAACTTCACTGGCGTCAGCGATCCTTATGAGCCGCCGGAGAACCCCGAAATCGTGTTGCCGGCACACGAGTTGAGCGTCGAAGAATGTGTAGCCACTGTGCTGAGCTACCTGGAGGAGCGAGGACTGGTACCCCGCGCCGAGCCCGAACTGGCCACAGTGAACCTCTCCCCAGGTGGCAAGGGTTGAGAATATCCGTTCGCGCGCAAAGACTGGGGCGGCGAAGCCGCCCCAGTTCTCCACACAATTTTTCCCTTTTGGGTGGGCGGGTGAGGCGGCGGCGCCGAGCCATTTCTGTGAATACATGGCATTTGTAGACCCATTGGTATTACACCGCTCGTCACGTTGCGATTGTGGGTGGCGGCCACTTCAGCAGTGGCCGCCACTTCTTGTTGGCACTTGAACTCGGCCCGAATTGTGCTAGGATAACAGTTAGCTTGTGAAAGAATCCATGCGGGGCCCCCAGCCCCTCCAGGTGGTTGACACATGGCACGTTGGCAACGCACCCTGCTCATCATGTTTGTTGCCCAGCTCATCTCCGCGATGGGCTTCTCCATCATCTTTCCCTTCTTGCCCCTCTACGTTCAGCAACTCGGAACCCGCACCGGATTGAGCGTGGAATTCTGGGCGGGCATGGTGTTCTCCTCCCAAGCAATCACCATGATGCTTGCCTCCCCCGTTTGGGGAGCACTGGCCGACCGGTACGGCCGCAAGCTGATGGTGGAACGGGCCATGTTCGGCGGCGCCATTGTGCTCATGGCGATGGGGTTTGCACGCTCGGCCGAAGAACTGGCTTTGTTGCGCGCCCTGCAGGGGCTCATCACCGGCACCGTCTCGGCGGTGAACGCCCTGGTGGCCGCCTCTGCGCCCCGGAACCGCACGGGCTACGCCATGGGCATGATCCAAGTGGGCCTGTGGAGTGGTGTGGCCGTGGGCCCCCTCATGGGCGGGTGGCTGGCCGATGTCTACGGGTTCCGCACGGCCTTTATGGTTACCGGCACCTTGCTGGCCCTGGCTGGCGTGCTGGTGTGGCGTTGGGTGGACGAGCCGCCCGCGCTGGCGAGCCCCGAGGTGGCTCGCATGGGTTTCCTGAGGGCCTGGCGGCGTGTCTTGCAAGCGGCTGGCGTTATGCCTACCTATGCCCTGCGCTTCCTCACTTGGCTGGCCCGAAACCTGCTTCTGCCCGTGGCTCCGCTCTTCGTGCAATCGCTGTTGCCGTCTGGCGCGCCGGTCAGCACAGTGACAGGCTTGGTGGTGGGACTCTCCTCAGCGGCCAGCACGGCCAGCGCCGTCTCCTTGGGGCGCTTGGGTGACCGCATCGGACACCGGCGCATTCTGGTCACGTGCGCCTTCCTGGCTGCGCTCTTCTATTTTCCCCAAAGCCTCGTTCATAGCCCCTGGCAATTTCTGGCCCTTCAAGCCCTGACCGGCGCCGCAGCGGGAGGCATTACCCCTTCTCTCAGTGCCCTGCTGGCCCATTATACCCGCCCCGGCGAGGAGGGCGTCGTGTACGGCCTGGACAACTCGGTGGTGTCCGCGGCGCGCGCCGTGGCACCCATGTTGGGCGCCGGCGTAGCCGTCTGGTTTGGACTGCGGGGCACCTTCGTCGTTGCGGGCTTGCTCTTTCTGGTGGTAGCGGCTGTCGGTGCCTGGCTCCTTCCCGAGTCGTTGGGCGCCCTCCAGGCCGCTGTCCTGGAAGAGCCACCTGCCGTCGCTCATTCCTCCCAGGCCGAGAAGTAATACCAATTGCGTTTGGTAACGTCGCCTGCGCTCAGAAGGGGTGCGGCACCGCCATCCCGCCCACCCACCCAAAAGGGTGTAGGGGCGCAGCGTTGGCTGCGCCCCAGGGGGACACCCCCCACGCCCCCCGGCAGGG
>WFWG01000056.1 GCA_015491235.1 Ardenticatenaceae bacterium | reverse complement strand
GTGTTGGGCTTGAACGCCAGTCCAAGCAGACCGACTGTCCGGTCCCGCAGTCCGTCGAGCAAATCCCGCAACTTCCGGACCACCTCGCGCCGCTTGTCCTTGTTGATCTCCATCACCGCCTGCAAGAGTTGTGGGTGACAGCCGTGCAAGGCCGCCATGTGGGCCAAGGCTTTCACGTCTTTGGGGAAACAGTTATGAGCAACTAAGCCGGAACCGGTCAACAGTGTCGCTGTCGCCGTTTCCATGCTGTAGACGTACTCTGCCGCTGTCTCCCGTTCGACACGGGTGACTTCAAGTGTCACGAACGCCTCCCTGCGTTGAAAACCCGACTGAGCAATGCGCCGCTCGTACCCTTGGAGAACGGTTTCGATTTCACTTTGGCGTTCAGGACCAAAGATCGTCTTGAGGCGCTCGAGTTGTTCAATGCCGCTAATCCGAAGGATATATGCTTGTTGGGTCGATTTGTTCATCCATCGTCGGTGAATGGAGGGGACGATTCCTAAGGATTGGAGCAACAGAGCCATTCCTTCGGCCAGCGGTTTGCTTACTGTAGCGTACTCGTACACGAGATTTCGCCCCTGTTGCACTTTTGTAATCGCACCGTCTCCACTCCACGCTCCACGCAAGAAGGCGAGCTTGAGAGATTCGTCAACGTGGAAAACTAATTTGGGTAGCTGTTTGTCCTCAGATCGTGTACCACATCTGAGAACATCACGCAGGAGAAAGGCCAATACTCTGCTTGAGACAACGGTTTTGTGTGAACGGCCATCCCGTCGCTCGGTGTAACGAATGCCGTAACGCTGAAGAATACGGTGCAGATCGGCAATATATTCGTGTTCATGAGTGTCAAAGCTGAAGTTCACCCGTTCGCGAATTCGGCCATTGCGCCCGATATCGGGGCTAATCCATCCCTCCGCAATGTAATATCCTAACAGGCGCATGAAGTCATGATCCACCTGGAATTGAGCTGGACAATAGGTAGGATGCCCTTTCGTAGTGAAGAGTCGGAGTTGATTGGCTTGAATGTTTAGACACCCTTGATTGCGCAGGTGACGGTAAACTAGAAGTGGCATGTAATTCTTTCGTTTAATTTCGTACCGATATTTCATGAGATCAGAAGGTACAGCAAAAGCAAACTGAGAGTACAGGCGAGTGAACTGCTCATCATAGGGGCGCACCTTCACATCAGCTTCCAACTCCGTTCCTTCCAACGCGGCGATGAGATCCACGGTGGAAACTGATTCTGTTTTTGGCATCTCAGTGGCCGCAATCAGGTGATCGCCAACACGCACCTGCTCAGCCAACACGATACGAAACTGTTGAGTGTTCTGGTCGTAGAGCACGACAGGATGATCGGCAGTGACACGCAACTGCCGTCCCATTCGGGTGTGAATCGTGATCATAGTACCCTCATACCAGCGACGAGTGAAACAATGTACGTCTGTCAACGTTGTTCGTCTGCTTGCAAGGTCAAAGGCGAGAACTTTGGACACCTGCTCGGGTTTGACAATCTCCACTTCTCCTACACGCACGGATTGGCCCTCTCCTGTCACCAACTCTTCAATGGAACGGGCTATAATTCGGTGGCTGTTGAGAGCAAAGACGGTCGTGTCTCCGGCAAAGCATGAGCCCCCATAGCCCACGCCAGCATCCAAGAAATGGTGCCCAATGCGCTTGTCATATCCCATGCCGATAGCCACTTCCTTCACGTCGGCACCCAGCTTCTCACAGATGCTAGCTATTTCGTTGATGAACGAAATGCGCGTGGCCAGGAAAGCGTTGGAGGCATACTTGATCATCTCGGCCGTGCGCAAGTCGGTAATGATGATGGGGGCGCGCAGGGGCAGGTAGAGTTCGGCCACCTTGGCTGCCGCTTCCCGATCTGTGGAGCCCAGCACAATGCGGTCTGGGTTCAAGAAGTCCTGGATGGCACTGCCTTCCCGCAGAAATTCAGGGTTGCTCACCACCCAGAAGGGCACGTCCTTCAACTTGTGACGGTTGACGATGTCGGCCACCCAGTCGCCCGTGCCGACGGGCACTGTGCTCTTGTTCACAATGATGATGGGATGTTCCATCGCCCTCGCGATGCTCTCGGCCGCCATGCCCACGTACTTCAGGTCGGCTTCACCGTCAACACCTTCAGGAGTGCCCACTGCTATGAAAACAAAGTCGGACTCGGGAATGGCCTCCTCATAAGAGGTGGTGAAGTGCAACCGGCCAGCGGCGGCGTTGCGGCGTACCATTTCTTCCAGGCCAGGCTCGTAAATGGGTATCTGGTCGTTGCGCAACATCTCGATTTTGCGTTCGTCAATGTCCAAACAAATGACTCGGTTGCCCAGGTCGGCCAGACATGTGCCCGTTACCAAGCCCACATAACCAGTCCCCACAACAGTTATACGCCTCATGACAACGCTCCTTCTTGTGTGCAGTTTGTTCGTCTACACCCGCCAAACCGACAGCAGGAACCTTCCTCAAAGGGAGCAAACCGCCTTCAACGGCGGAGACAAATCTGTTTCTCAGCCGTGATCCAGTTCGGCTGAACCTCAAGAAACGGCACTCATCCCGTCCAAAAGTCCTATTGTATCACGAATAACCATTTGGGCCACCCGTTGCCCGATTTCGACGGCGAAATTGGTTCCACGGTCCCACGGGTACACCTGGCTCATGCTGGCAAAGTAGAGGCCGGGCAGGGGAGTGCGCAGCGGGGGGATGTGACGCGAATAGCCCACTGGCACCACCGGCTGAGCATACCGTGCCCTGAACGCCCACACGTCCCGCACCCAGTCCCGTGAGTAATCGGGGTTGAAGTGGCGCAGGGCCGACTCGTAAACAGCGAAGAGGTCTTCGGTCGAGCGCTCGAAGTACGGGTGATCAGGCGGCAAGTAGTCGCCCAAGTAGACGAGGTGGTCGCCGCCGTAGTGTTCGGGCTCAATGTAGTTGGTGTGCTCGACAAGTGCCAACATGGGGAACTGGCGCTTGTCGAGGTTCACCCAGTAGAGCCCGTCGGTTAGCCGGTGCTTGAGAGCCACCACCAGCACCACCGCTCCCAACGACTTGAGCGACAGCAGCCGCTCCAGGTAGCTGCCCGGCAACTCGGGCACCAGGCGCCCCATGACCGACGGTGGCACCGTGGTGATGACAGAGTCGAACACCTCGGCTCCATCTGGCAGGCGCACTTCCCAGCCGCCAGTTCCACCCGAGAGGGGACGCACGCCAGTGACCGGTGTGCCCAGGTGTACCTCTCCACCTTGGGCCTGCACGGCCTCAACGAGGGCATCAGCAAAGGCTTGGAAACCGCCCACGAAGTAGCCTAGCTTGAAAGTGCGCGCTTTGAAGCGGGCCCACAGCCAAGCCATGTTGACCTCGTCCGCATAGGGGCCAAACTTTCCTCTCAACAGTGGCTCAATGAGTGCCTCGTGAACGCGCGGCCCCATCCAAGCACGTGTCCACTCGGTTGCCGTGACGGTCTCCAGGGGGCGCCAATCGCGCACCCCGTACTTCAGGTAGGCCACCATCAGGCCGAAGCGCAAGCGGTCGAAAAGTGGGACGGCGGGAAAGCGCAACACGTTGAGCGCTCCCTCCAGGGGGTTGGCTCCGTCAATAGGATAGGCTCGCCCGTTCCACCACTGGGCCGTAACAGGACTTCGGAAGAAAACCCGCTCCTCGAAACCAATCGAGCGAGCCAGTTCCAGAATGGCACGGTCGGAGGCAAAAATATGGTGATAGAAGCGCTCCAGGGCCCAAGACCAGCCTGGCGCTTGGAATCCCGAAGCCAAGCCCCCAGCCTGGGGGGCTGCTTCATACACGACAACGCGGTATCCCTGACGTGTCAACTCGTAAGCGGCCGACAGACCGGCAAAGCCAGCACCAATGATGCCAACGTTCACGGTTTCTCCCATTTGCTTTTGCCCGAAGCCGTCTTCGCCTCTTTAGACCTAACAGGCTTAGGGAAACCTGTCAGGTCCATTACGCCTATTAGCAGGGCTTTCCGGTTTTCTAACCACGGATTTCACAGATTTCACGGATAGAAATTTCCTTCCTTTAGCACACGGTGCCGAGGCATCGTGCTGGAATTCGGCAGGAGGCATGTAAGGAGGCGTTAAGGTGCGACGCACTTTTGAAAG
>WFWG01000055.1 GCA_015491235.1 Ardenticatenaceae bacterium | reverse complement strand
GCTGTCCCGCGCGCCCAAGGCGTGCTCGCAGCAGAGGGCGAAAAATCTTTCGCCCTCTGCTGCGGGGCGGCCGGCGTCCCCGACCGGGGATGGGCCGGAGGACTACTGCCTCTTCGTCGGCCGGGGGCATGGCGGCCCGCGCCTGTTCCCGTTTCGGTTTGGCGGACGGGGAGGGTGGCCTGGACATGGGTGGAGGGGCGGACACTTTGGGAGGAGGCGGTGCAGGTGTTGTCGGCTCCGGCACCACGGGCACCACCTGCCGCGCCGAGGTAACCGGCTCCGCCTGCATCACCAGCGCTGAGTAGTCCTGCCCCTTGGCCAGTTGGGCCAGCGCTTCGGCCACGTCACCAGCATCCGCCTGCGTGAGGACCCGCCGGATGGCCTCCTCGGATGCCAGCGAGGGCAGGTGGGAGGCGCTCAGCACCACGATGTCCCCTCGCCGCAGCGTGAAGCGGGCCAGGCGCACGTGGACTCGGCGGTCGTCGCCCAGCGGGGCGGCCGAGGGGTGCTCATCGGCCTGGAGTTCCTCCTTCGTTTTGGGGAAGCGGGTAACGCGGGTGCCGCGAGCGATGTAGGTGAGCGCCGGTCCCGCCTGGGCCATGAAGAGGGTCTCCCCCTGCTGGCACACCATGTTGAGGCCGGCCCAGACCTGGTCTTCCGGCGGCAGGCGCTCGTTCTCGATGAGCAGAGCCCGGTTGACGCGCTCTGCCGCCTCTTGCAGGGCAGCCGTGACGGAGCCCTTGGCGAGGGTCACGGCCTCCACGGCCACGTCAACGAGCAGCGAGCTCACGTCGTCCCACATGTCGGCCGGGGCGGAGAGTTCCACCAACACGAAGAAGGTGCCGTGGGGTGTGTCGGCCCACGCCATTTCCGGCGGACCGGAACGCCGTTCGCCCTCCACCAGGCTCAGTTCGACGACGCGCATTCTCAGTTCGCCCGCGTTTTCCCCAGATTTTGGTGCGTTGGGAGCACTCACGTCTCTGCCTCAGCCCGTTCGCTCCAGATTTCGTCGGCATAGCGGAGTAACACCTCGGCCCGTGCCGGTTCCACTTGCTTCTGTTCCAGGTAGCGCCGCAACAGTTCCCGAGGACTCAGCCCGGCCACAGAGCCCAGGTCGCCCAGGCGCAGGCGATGGGGGCGGTCCACACGGCGCTGGATGGCCGCGATGTACTCGGCTTCCTCCAGCAGCTTGCGCAAGTCGGGGTCGCGCAGGTGCCCCACTTGCTCGAGGGTGCAGCGGACGGTCAGCTTGACGATGGCCCCTTCCACCTGGTGGCGCTCGACTTCCGCCTTCACGGCCGCCAGCGGATCATCGGCGCCGCGCACGTCCAGCTCAATGTGAACCAGGGGGCGCGCGGGCGTCTCAACGAATTTCCACGTGGTTCCCCCCCGCTTCACGTCGGCCACCACAAAACCTTTCGGCTCCTTGGCCTCGCCGAAGTCAATGCGCTCGATGCTGCCGGCGTAGACGACGGGTGGGGTTTCGTGGAGGGCCTGGTGCTTGTGGATGTGGCCCAGGGCCACGTAGTCGAAACCCGGCTGCGCCACCACCGAGCGGGGCACCACAATGTCGTGGCCCAGCAACACGTTCCGCTCGGCGCCAGGGGCGGCCCCCTCCACTGTCAGGTGAGCGGCCAGCACCGCAGGCGTCTCTCCCTCCTCGGCCTCGCGGGCGAAATTCTGGATGAGGGTAGCCACAGCGTCTTGCAAGCGGGCCACCAGTTCTTCGTTGGAAAGGCGGTGAACGTCATCGCGCGCCAGCAGGCGGCTGCGGGTGGCCCAGGGAACGGCGAAGATGCGTACCAGGCCGCCGTTGGTGGGCACGTCGTAACGGCCAGGCCGGTGAGCCACGTGGATCTGCTCCAACCCCAGGGTGTCGTAAATCTCCATGCTGTGGGCCCGGTTGACGGCGGCCGGCAGGTCATGGTTGCCCACCAGCAGGAAGACGGGAATGCCAGCCTCGCGCAGCCGCCGGATGCGGCGGGCAAACTCGCGCTGGTGGGTGGGAGTGGGATCGCGATTCTTGAAGGCGTCGCCGGTGAAGAGCACCAGGTCCACGGCCTGCTCGAGGGCGTAGTTTACCACAAAGTCGAGCGCCCGCAGGAAGTCCATCAAGCGGGTGCTGAGGCCCGTCTCCACGTCGAGTCGCCCGTAGTTCTCGACACCTAAGTGCAGGTCGGAAAAGTGCAGAATGCGCGGCATCTCCTCCTCCGCGTTGCTAAGGGCCAGTCGTTACGTAGGGGCGTATGCGCTCCAATAACTTGTCCCCGATTCCCTTCACGCGCTTCAAGTCATCCACGTTGGTGAAGGGGCCGTTCGTCTCACGATCCTCCACGATGCGAGCGGCCAGCGTAGGTCCGATGCCGGGCAGGGCTTCCAGTTCGGCGGCCGTGGCCGTGTTGACGTTCAGCAGCGGAGCGGACATCTGGCCTCCGTCACTCTTCCCAGCCGGCGCCGAGGCCGAGACTGACGACGCTCCCCTCGCCACTGGTTCGCCTTTCGCCGGCACGTGGACCTGCGCGCCGTCCTGCAAGCGGGTCGCCTGGTTGATGGCTTCGGCGACGGCTTCGTCGGTCATGCCGCCGGCGGCCTCGATGGCGTCCACCACGCGGCTTCCCGGCGGGAGTTCGTACACGCCGGGGCGTGCCACCGCGCCGCTCACGTAGACGACGAGGGGCGAAGGGGTGGCGGTGGGGGCCACAGTGGGCTCCACCAGCACCAGCGGCTCGGCCGGCACACGCTGGGTCCACCAGACGAGCACCCCGTTGATGCCTACCGAAAGCAACAGGACCGCCAAGCTCCAGCGCAGCAAGAGGGAGCGATCGGCCATGTTCCCCCTTCTCCGTTCAGGTTCGCCGGACATGTGAGCCGTATCAGTCCGCCTTCATCTTCTTCTTGAGCCGTTCCACGAAGTGGGCGTGCTCGGGCGAGGCCAGGCCCTTTTGGAGGACCTGGAGCACCCGTGCCAGGTCGCCCTTCAGGAGGGCCTGGGGATCGAGCCACAGGCCGGGGAAGACGCGGCTGCGCAGGACGCCTTTCTCGTCGGGCTCCAGCGGCTGGTACTGGCCCCCTTGCAAGGCGAACCAGTCCACCCGCCGTTCGTACATTTGGACGGCCACGTACTCTTGCACGCCGATGCGCTCGTAGAGGCGCTTCTTCTTGTGCAGGTCCAGCGCGGCGCTGCTGGCGGCGATTTCCACAATGAGTTCGGGGGCGCCGTTGACGTAGTCCTCCTCGTCAATCCAGGAGCGGCCGCCCAGTTCCGGCTCCAGGCGCATCATGGCGTCGGGCTGAGGCTCGTTCTCCTCGTCCACCCGCAACGTGGCGTTGTCCAGCACCATGACACCGGGGGTAGCTGCTCGATAGACGCTCAACCATCCTATGACATCGCTGTGGGGACGACCGTGTTGTCTGGCGCGCACGGCGGAAGTCACGTAGACCACTCCTTGGACAAGTTCAGCTTTCTTGATTTCGGGGTGGGCGTTGTAGCGGCGCTCGAACTCGGCACGGGTCAGGTGGTCGCCTGATTCCAGGGGCGGAATGGCCTCCACCGGTTGTGGGGGCGGTTGGGGCTGTGTTTGGGCTGGCATGGGTGCGCGCGCCATGAGATTGCCTCTTCCATCAATTAACCAAAAAGGTCGAGGATTTCGTCAGGCAAGGGCGTGTCGAAATCTTCTGGAACCTCAAATTCGCCAGCACATAGGGCAAAGGGGCGCAATTGAACTCCGCGAGACGCAACTGGCTTGATTTCCGCTATAGGTTGATCATCTTCTGTTATAACAATTGTTTCCCCTGATTTCACTTGATGGAGGTATTTTTCCCAATCGCGTTGAATTTCTTCTGCTGAAACGGTAATCATGTTTCTCTCCCGGAGAAGAAAGCGTTAAGACGAGCTAACGCTAATGATAGGTCAAGAGTGAACTCGCGTCAAACGTTTGAACATTTTCTTGCCCTCAAAGATAGAAGCCGCGCTCAACTGCTCGCGCTGGCGTAGTGGCGCACGGCGTAGTTCCAGAAGGCCGCACTGGCGACCAGCAGGCCGGCTGCCATTCCCAGCGACAGGAGCGCATATGTGGCCGTCAGGCGTC
>WFWG01000054.1 GCA_015491235.1 Ardenticatenaceae bacterium | reverse complement strand
GCGGTGGGGGCTGGAATGGCTTTACCGCCTCTACCGCCAACCCTGGCGCTGGCGGCGCATGTTGGCGTTGCCGCATTTCACGGTTCTGGTCGTTTGGGATTGTTTGAGGGGGCGTAGTACGGAGGAGCCTCCCCCATGACGAGCGCGGAGAACGTGGACCGCATTCTGGTGGTCAAGCCGGCCGACATGGGCGACTTGCTCTTCGTGACGCCGGCCCTGCGGGCACTGCGCCAAACCTTTCCGCAGGCCCGCATTGATTTGCTAGCTCCTCCCTCTTCGGCGCCCTTGTTGCAGGGATGCCCCTACCTGGACGAGGTTATCACTTTCGACAAGTACACCTTCGACCGCCCCCTCGCCTTCCTGTGGCCCGGCCACTGGCGCCCCATGGTGCGCTTGGCGCTCGACCTGCGGCGCCGCCGGTACGACGCCCTCCTCATCCCCCGTCACCTGACCACCCGCCTGGGGGCTCTCAAGTACGCTGTGCTGGCCTGGGCGACCGGCGCCCCCCTGCGAGCGGGGCTGGACAACGGACGTGGCTGGTTCCTGACGCACCGCGTGCCGGACGGCGGCTTTGGGGCCTTTCACGAGGTGGAATACGACCTGCAAGTGGCCGCTTGCTTGAGCGCCCACACGGACGACGTGCGCCTCTGGTTGCCAACCGACGAGGAGGCCGAGGCGTGGGCCGAGCGCGCTGTGACCCGCTGGCCCCGACCCATCGTGGTGATGCACCCCGGCAGCGGTGACTACAGCACCGCCCGCCGCTGGCCGCCCGACCGCTTTGCGGCCCTGGCCGACGCTTGGGCGGCACGCCACGGCGGCACGGTGGTGTTGGTAGACGCTTCGCCAGAGGTGACGGCGGCTGTGCGGCAAGCTGCCCACTCCCCCGTGGTGGACTTGGGAGGACAGACCACCCTCTGGCAGATGATCGCCCTCATCCGGCGCTGTGACCTCTTCATCGGCAACGACAGTGGCCCGCTTCACGTGGCCGCGGCCGCCAATGTGCCCACGGTGGGCATTTATGGCCCCTCCAACCACTTGGCATGGGGGCCGTGGGGCCAACGCACGGCCATTGTGAAGCGCGATTTGCCCTGTATGCCCTGCTTCTACCGGGGGCACCGCCTGGGCACGCCGCAGGGCTGCCCTCCTCGCCCCTGCCTGACGGAACTGCCCGTCGAGCAGGTGCTGGCAGTGGCCGAGGGACTGTGGAAAAGCGCGCAGGAGGAGAAGGCGTGGACGAAGTAGCTCGCTTGGGACGGCCCAGCTACGTCTGGCGGTCCGGCCAGGCGCGACGCTGGCAGATGATTGTCGCCCGTGGACGCCTGGGGGAAGCGCGCCGGGTGCTGGACATGGGCACTGGCGTGGGGCTCTACTTGCAGGCCTTTGCCAGAGCGGGCGTGCCCCTCGTGGTGGGCACCGAATACGAACTTTCCCGCGCCCGTCAGGCGGCTGCCCACGAAGGATGTCACGTCGTGCTGGCTGACGAACGGCTGCCCTTCCCGGACGGCACGTTCGACCTGGTGCTTTCCCACGAGGTGCTGGAGCACGTGGGGAACGACCGGTTGGCCGCGGCCGAGATGGTACGGGTGCTGCGCCCCGGCGGGCGAGCGGTCATCTTCGTGCCCAACCGCCTGTGGCCCTTCGAGACCCACGGCATTTTCTGGCGGGGCCGTTATTATTTCGGCAACGTGCCCCTGGTGAACTACCTGCCGGACCGGTGGCGGAACCGCCTGGTGCCCCACGTGCGGGCCTACACGGCCGGCGACCTCCGTCGCCTCTTTGTTGGGTTGCCCGTGCGGACGGTCTGCCACACGCAAATCTTCCCCGGCTACGACAACCTGGCGGCCCGCTTTCCACGGCTGGGGCGCCTGGTGCGCGGGGTTACGTATGCGCTCGAGCGCACGCCGCTGCGCCTGGTGGGCCTCTCGCACCTCCTGGTAGTGGAGCGAGTACCATGACCGAGCCGCCCTTGAGACGTGCCTTGACCGTAGTCGAGGAGCCGGATGTGGCCACATGGGAATCGTTCGTGGCCAGCCATCCCTATGGCAGCCTTTTGCAGAGCGCGGCCTGGGGCACTTTCAAGGCCCGCTGGGGGTGGCAGCCGCGTCGCCTGCTGGTGTGCGACGGAGAACGCCCGGTGGCAGGCGTGCAAGTGCTCTTTCGTCCCCTTCCACTGGGAAAAGCGCTGGCCTACGTGCCACGGGGACCGGTGGCGGCCCCCGACCAGCATGAGGCCCTGGCCTGCCTGTGGGCTGCGCTGCACCAACTGGCCCGCCACAAGGGGACCGCGTTCCTCACCGTCGAGCCCAACTGGCCCATGTCGCCGGAAGAGGGAGTTCGCGTGCTCGGCCCGGTCGGGTTTCGGCCAGGGGCCCGCCACGTCCAACCCCGTGCCACCCTGGTGGTGGACCTGCGCCCCCCACTTGATGAGATTCTGGCCCGCATGAAGCAGAAGTGGCGCTACAACATCCGCCTCAGCGCGCGCAAGGGAGTCGAGGTGCGCGTGGGGGGCGAAGCGGACTTTCACCTCTTCTACACCCTCATGGTGGAGACCGGACAGCGCGACCAGTTTGCCGTGCGACCCCTGAACTATTACCGTGACGCCTGGCAGGCCTTCCAACCCGACCGCAGCGCCCTGTTGATTGCCGAATACCAGGGCATTCCTCTGGCCGGGCTGCTGGTCTTCCGCTGTGGGCCAGTAGCCTACTACCTCTATGGGGCCTCGAGCAACCGCGAACGCCAGCGGATGCCCAACCACGCCCTCCAGTGGGCCGCCATGCAATGGGCCAAAGGGCACGGGTGTGAGCGCTACGACCTGTGGGGCATTCCGGCCGAAGCAGTCCAGGGGGGAAGCGTCAATCCGCAGCGAACTGGCGGGCTGTGGGGCGTCTACCGATTCAAGCGGGGCTTCGGCGGGCACCCTGTGCGCTACCCGGGCGCGTTCGACGCCGTGTACAACCCGCTGGTTTACACCGCTTACCGCTTTCTGTCCCTCTTAAGAGCACGCGAATAGTCGCCACTCAGGGCTGCGTCGAGTTCGTGTTGCCTGTGTGGCCGAGCGCTACTGCACTGCCAGCGCAAGGGTATACGCTTGGCGGCGCTGAGGCACGTGCGAATTTTGCGCGTATTGTTTGAGCGTTTGGAGAAGCGGGTAAAAAGGAGGCATCACCTGCTCCTCCCACGTGCAACACAGCGTTTTGGCTCGTGCTCGTTGCTCATGGGTGTTCTCGCAACGGAGCCAGCGCACAAGGTCCTCTTTCAAGCGATATCCGACTTCGAGCGGCGTTCCCCGGTGCTCCCAGAGGAGGTTAATGAGCCTAACGTAATCCTGGGAAGAAAGCTGCGCCCGAGGAACAAGCAAAATATCAACTGATTGCCGTACTGTAGTGGCTTGTTTGGGTGGGAGTTGTTCTACATAGATGTACAATGTTTCCAAAAAACAGCGGTTGACCTCGGCTTCGGTGATGCAGGACCGTGTTGTCGGGTTCATGAAGCCTCTCCTTACTTCTTTTCAAGTCGTTTCACGGGGCGAAGTCGTGTTCCCTATTTGCGCGGGGTGTGGTTTGGTCACACTCCGTCTGTTACTATACCAAGGTTTTCCTCGTCAGACATAGAGTACTTAAGCACCATTTTTGGCGGGGACTTCCGGCTCTCTTGTGAAAACAGGCACTTATCCGGCCTTTTGTTCGGAAACGACCAATCGTTAAAGGGCAAAATGCCGCAGGGTACTAGGACTACCGGCACATTGAAAAGCACCAGGCAACTTGTTATACTGGGTTGGTGCAACTCGGAAGGGCAGGGCGTTGAAGTACGGGCCGGTCATGGTCAGTATTGAACGCAAAAACCGGCGAGGGAGGTCGGACGCATGGCGATTCGCATTCTCATAGCCGACGACCACACGATGTTCCGTCAGGGATTACGCCGTTTACTGGAGGCCGTGTCGGACTTTGAGGTCGTCGGAGAGGCGAGTAACGGTGAGGAGGTGTGCAACCTGGCGGCCACCTTAAAGCCTGACATCGTTCTGATGGACATCCACATGCCACACTTGGACGGTGTGCAGGCGACTCGCTACATTGCCAAACACATAGAGGATATAAAAGTTATCATTCTTACCATGAGTCGCGAGAAAGATTACGTTCTTGAGGCGATCAAAAGTGGTGCCAGCGGCTATTTCTTGAAAGAAAGCGACGTAAACGACTTGATTGCCGCCATTCGGGCTGTTGCGCGGGGGGAAACGATCTTAGAACCCGCTCTGGCCCAACGAGTCCTTCAAGAATTTCGGCAAAATACCCCTTCTCGCCGACGCCACCCCGAGTTGCTGGAGCTTTTGGACGAACGCGAAATCCAGATCTTGCGAGGTGTAGCCCACGGTTGGACCAACCAGGAAATTGCCGAACGTCTGGGCCTTTCCGAAAAGACCGTCAAGAATCACCTCTCGGTCATCTTTCGGAAACTGCAACTCGAAAACCGCACACAGGCTGCCATTTACGCCCTCCAAAAAGGGCTGGTCCCCCTCGACGAAATTTCCATAGATTAATGCACAACGCCCTTTGATTTATCGCGTTTCTCCTGCTATCATGAATGACAACCACTAAGCGCGGGTGAATGCTGCTCGCTCTCCCCCGTTTGGCCGGAGAGCGTTCGGAGCTGTTGAACCGTTCTCCGCTGCAAAAGTTCCACCATTACGTTCCCGGAAGAGGCGTGAAGCGCCGTATTGGCACAACCGTGAGCCTGAGGAGGAGGCGAAAATGAGCTTCATTTTCGGCAATTTGCCCCTTCTGACCATCCTCGCCGTCCTTGTTCTTTCAATCCTGCGGGCTTCTATGAAGATTGTCCAGGAGTACGAACGAGGGGTCATCTTCCGGTTGGGACGGGTCATCGGCGCCAAAGGGCCTGGCATGTTCTTCATCATCCCCATTGTGGACCGCATGGTGAAGGTGGACCTGCGCGTGGTCACCCTCGACGTGCCCACCCAGGAAGCCATCACCAAGGACAACGTGACGATCCGGCTGAACGCCGTGGCCTACTTCCGCGTGCTCGACCCGGTCGCCGCCGTGGTCAACGTGGAAAATTACCTGTTAGCCACCAGCCAAATTGCCCAAACAACCCTGCGCAACGTCATTGGTCAGGTGGAACTGGACGAGTTGCTGGCCGAGCGCGAGAA
>WFWG01000053.1 GCA_015491235.1 Ardenticatenaceae bacterium | reverse complement strand
GTCTCCGAAGGAGTACGCGACCTCATGCCATTTCCACGCCCAATTGGTATAACACACGGCAGATAAGCATAGTCCGACCGGCAAGATTGTCAACACCTACCCGGCTTTCCGCCGCTTGCCTTTTTCGGGTTCTCGTGTATAGTAGCGGACGAGTCCTACCGGTGTGGACGGATCACTGGCACCGGAGGGTTGTTTTCTCAACTGGAGTTTGGCAAAAACGGCCAATGTGACCCGCTCGTCTGAATGGGACACAGATTTACAAGGAGGCTGAACACATATGGAAGTGCTCCTGTTGCAAGACGTTCCCAACCTTGGGAAAGCTGGCGAGATCAAAAAAGTATCCGACGGATACGCGCGCAATTACTTGATTCCCCAAGGGCTGGCCAAACTGGCCACGCCGGGCGTGAAGAAGCAGGCCGAACAAATTCGCAAGGCCGCGGAGAAACGCCGCCAGCAAGCTCGCCGCGACGCGGAGGCCCTGGCCGAGCGGATTGCCCAACTGACGCTGCAATTCACGGCCAAAGTGGGCGAGACAGGGCGGCTCTACGGCTCGATTACCGCCGCGCAAATCGCCGAACGCCTCTCCGAAGAGTTGGGCGTGGAGATTGACCGGCGCACGCTCGGCCTGGAGCACCCCATCCGCGAGTTGGGAACTTACGAAGTGCCAGTGCGCCTGATGGCCGACCTGGCACCGGTGGTGCGGGTGGAAGTGGTGGGTGAACACGGCGAGACGGCCGAGTCCATCGCCGCCGCCCAGGCCGAGAAGCAAGAGGAGGAGCGTGCGGCCGAATCGTAAGGTGTCCGAGAAAGTTAGAGGAGGACACACCGCGTGACCGAATTCGACGAAGCTCATCTTTCCCTCCGCCGGAAGGTGGCTGAGGCCGTTTCCTGCCCGTCGTGTGAAGCTGAGCACATTCCTGAAGACGTGCTGGTGCTCGGCTATCAGGACGGGTTGTGGGTTGTGGTGGTCGTGTGCGCGCGGTGTCACTGGCAGGGCATTCTCTTCTTGCGGCAATCTCCCCCCAACATGCCGCCAGGGTCCGAACTGGACGCTGAGGAGTGGGTGCGGTTCCAGCACTTGTCCGCCATTGACAGGGCGGAAGCCCAGCGGCTCAAGGATGCCATTTGGGCGCTGGATGGCCCTTTTGAAGACGACCTGTGAGTGAGCAAAGCGGGCAGCCTGATGGCTGCCCGCTCCTCGT
Source organism: Ardenticatenaceae bacterium (assembly GCA_015491235.1). Taxonomy (GTDB): domain Bacteria; phylum Chloroflexota; class Anaerolineae; order Ardenticatenales; family Ardenticatenaceae; genus WFWG01. The sequence continues at coordinate 1,564 of WFWG01000053.1, read as the reverse complement.
TATACCAAACGGCATTACCCCAGCCCACAGAAAGGAAAGGGCGGCGTGTACCCCACCAAAGCCCACCAGGCACGGCAGCCCACGGGCGTAATGAGGCGCACCAGGATGCCGGCACCGGTAAAGCGGTCAATCAGGATGAGGGCGAAGAAGACGCCCAGGAGGTACAACTCGATGCGGGCGCTGAGGAAGAACCACCAGTCGGGCAGGAAGGCGGCCAGGATGCGGGCGCCGTCCAGCGGGCCGAAGGGAATCAGGTTGAAGACGGCCAGCGAGATGTTCAGCCAGAAGAAGAGGGCTCCGAACTCGCCCCACGAGATGAGCAAGGGGCCGATGCGCTCGGGCGTGTAGGGGAGCACCTTGGCGCGCAACGGCAGGGCGATGAGCAGTGCCAGCAGAAAGTTGGTGAGCGGCCCGGCCAGGGCCACAATTCCCATGCCCACCTTGGGAGAAGCGCGCCGGAAGCGGAACGGGTCCACCGGCACCGGCTTTCCCCAGCCCAGCCCCACCGTCAGGAGCAGCAGCGTTCCCGTGGGAGAGAGGTGGGCCAGCGGGTTGAGGGTCAGGCGGCCCTGCTCCTTGGCCGTGGGGTCTCCCAACTTGTAAGCCGTGAAAGCGTGAGCAGTTTCGTGAAGGGTAAAACTGACCAGAAACGCGGTAAGCAGGTAGAGCAACAGTTCGGGCGCTTCCAGTCCAATGAGCAACATGCCGGGCCTCCGTGTCGTCCTCGTCTGCGTTCACCGATCCTGCGGGACAGGCGCGAAAAAGGGATGAGGCTGACCCGCCAGGCGGGCTCGCGCCACGGCGAGCGCCTGCATCTGGCTGGGCTTGAGTTCCACGTCCAGGTCGTTGGGATCCGCCCAGCGATAGCCCTTCAACTCGCTTTGCTGGATGACCGGCTCCCGGTCGGGGACGCGGCATAAGTAGCACACTTCCACCCACTCCCCGTCACTGTCCACCCAGAGCAGGTCCAACACTGTTGGCTCCAGACCGGTCTCCTCGACCACCTCTCGCACCACACAGGTCAGGGGCGACTCGCCCCGCTCGACCCACCCGCCGGGGAGCCCCCAGGGGTACTCGTTGTGGAAGCGGTGTTCCAGGAGCAGCACCTGTCCCCGTTCATTCAGGCAAACAGCCGCCACACCCACCAAAAACTTGGCCGACCCCAGCCAAATCAGGCGCCGGCGCACGGCCAAAGGTGCCCGTTTCCAAAAGGGGAGCAACCAGCGCTCCCACCGGAATTGCCTCAGAACCCACCGTCTCATCGAACCGTCCTTTCCGTCGGAGGAGTCGGGCAATAGTGTAGCACACGGTGGGGTGGTTGACGAATGGGAAGACACCAGCGCCGCCCGACCACATTGTGGAACACCTCCCGTTTGACAATCTCAGCACCTTGTGCTACCTTTCCCCGGCTCTTTTGGCGTTCAGCGTTTGGCTGGTGAGCCGGCACTACGTTAATGCAGAAATTGAAACGCTGAACGGTGTTCTGCCGGTGTCAATTCTGTCACCACACACGATGGACGAGAGCAGTCAGAGAACTTATAGAACGTCAAACAACCGGATACAG
>WFWG01000052.1 GCA_015491235.1 Ardenticatenaceae bacterium | reverse complement strand
GGTCGTCCACCGGCGTGCCCATGCTCGTGCCGGCCGCGCGCGGGGCCACAATGCCCACGCCGGGAAACACGACGTCGGGCTTGACGCGCCCGTCACTCGTTGGCCCCCGGCTGCTGAAGTCGGCCACGCGGTCCTGGTCGTCCGAGGCGCCCACGGTGATAACGCGACGAGCACACCCCGGTGAGCCCACCGTTCCTTCGCCCGGGCCGTCATTGCCAGCCGCCACACACACGACCACACCCTGCTCCACAGCCGCGTCGCAAGTCACGCTGAGGGCATCGGTGCCGTCGCAGGGTCCGGCGCCGCCCAAGCTGAGGTTGATGACGTGAGCTCCTTGTTGAACAGCCCACTCTACGCCAGCCATTACATCGCTCATGCGGCCAAACCCGCTGCCCCGCAACACCTTGGCGCTGATGAGGGTAGCACCGGGCGCCACACCCCGAAAGCGCCCCTCGCTGGCCGCCCCACTGCCAGCCGCGATTCCGGCCACGTGTGTGCCGTGGCCGTTGTTGTCCGCCGGCCCCTCACCGGTGAAGTCGGTCATGTCGGCGATCCGTCCTGATAAGTCTGGATGATTGGGGTCAATGCCGGTGTCCACGACGGCAATGGTGATGCCCTCACCGGTCACACCAGCTTCCCAAACGCGGGGGGCCTCGATGAGTGGCACGCTGACGTCCAAACAAGTGTGGACCTCCTCGTCCAGCCACACCATTTCTACAGACGGGTCGTCCGTCAGCGCCTCGATTTCCCGGGAAGACGCCTCACCGGCCACGGCGGGGATGAGAGAATATCGGCGCTGGGCGCGCAGGGTGCCCACCGTCAACGCGCGCGTGTCGGCTCGAAGGCGTACGATGACGGGCAGGCGCTCTTCCGCTTCCGCCTCTACTGAAATTTCCCTGGTACGGGCTTCCAACACGGCTCGCAGGCGGGGATGAAGTTTAGCGGGGTCCATGTGTGCTCTCCTTTCCAGTTCAAAGCTCGTTCAAAGCGCTCGCACTTCCCGATCGGGCTCGACGCGCACCACCCACGGCTCGTCGAGTAGCTTCAACACCGCGCGCGCCGGCCCGCTCACGGCCACGCCCGGCACGAGCGTGAAGGTGTGGCGCAGGCGGAGGCCACGCTGTTGCCATTCAGCAGGATCGTCTGGCGGGGGAGATGTGGTGCGCACGATAGCATGGACCTCGGCATCCGGCTGTGCCCTCAGAGTCTGTTCCCAAGCTGAGTCAATTTTGGCCATTGAACCCCCTCGCTTTCGCTGCCCGCGCAGGTCGTTTTACCCTCAAATACACTTTATCCCGCTGGCTGGGGATGGCAAATAGCGTGTTGTCGAAATGCTTTCTCACCTTTACACAGCAGCGAGCACTTGACAAATAGTGTAAAATTGACAAAGAGTATTGTGTTTGTCTATTTCTCATCGTTTCGCCGTTTATTTCTTTAGTGGCAAAACTTATGTGACAAGGGGGTGGCACGCTTCGGAAGCGCGTAGCACCTCCCAATTTGTAAAGAAAGGAGGCTTCGTGATTTCCCTTTCTCTACGTCGGTTCACATGGCCGTCTCGGTTGGCAATAGTTGGCATTGTCGTGCTGGCCTTTGGGGTAATTGGCGCGCAACGCCCCTTACCGGAACACCTGAAGCCACAAAGGCAAACATCCACCGCGAGCCTGGCCGCCAGCAGCATACCAGGTACCCGCTTCGTGCACACGGCCACAGCGAGCAACATAAACGGCAACACGACGTATATTGACCACCCCCTGCTCAACAACAACCCAGACGCCATCGTGCTGGTCACCCAGAACTGGAACCCAGGCGGCGTGGGGAGCACCTACAACGACCACGCCATCGGTGTGTGGTACAACCCCGTCAAAAAGAAGTGGGCCATTTTCAACCAGGATTTGGCGAACATGCCGGAAGGCGCCGATTTCAACGTGCTCATTCCAGACCCCAGCGCAAATGCTTTCGTTCACACGGCCCAAGCGAGCAACACGGTTGCCAACACCACGTACATTGATAACCCGCTGACCAACAACAACCCGGACGCTATCGTGCTGGTTACTCAGAACTGGAACCCGGGCGGAGGGGGAGGCACCTACAACGACCACGCCATCGGTGTGTGGTATGACGGCGCCCAAAAGAAGTGGGCCATTTTCAACCAGGATTTGGCGAACATGCCGGTCGGCGCCGACTTCAACGTCGTGGTGGCAGACAGCACAACGGCGTTCGTCCACAAAGCCACGGGTGACAACAGTAACAGTCAAACCACTTACATTGATCATCCGCTGCTGAACGGCAACCCAAACGCCATCGTGCTGGTTACCCAGAACTGGAACCCCGGCGGTGTGGGGGGCACTTACAACGACCACGCCATTGGTGTGTTTTACAGCACCTCCCAAAAGAAGTGGGCCATCTTCAACCAGGATTTGGCGAGCATGCCGGAGAATGCCAGTTTCAACGTGACAATCCCGGACACCAACACCGATGTCTTCGTTCACACCGCCACGAACAGCAACACGAGCGGCAGCCTCACAACCATTGATCATCCCCTTCTGAACGAAGACCCGAACGCCATCGTGCTGGTCACCCAGAACTGGAACCCACCGGGGTCAAACGGCACCTATAATGATGAGGCCATTGGCGTGTACTACAGTGCTGGCCTAAAGAAGTGGATGATTTTCAACCAGAGCACCGCAAATATACCGTCAGGCGCCAGCTTCAACGTGCTCATCCCCCCGCCGGGGGCCAACGTGTTCGTGCACACGGCCACGGCGAGCAACATAAACGGCAACACGACGTATATTGACCATCCGCTGCTCAACAACCGCCCGAACGCCAGGATACTGGTTACCCAGAACTGGAACCCGGGCGGCATGGGAGGGACTTACAACGACCATAACATCGGGGTATGGTATGACGACGCCCAAAAGAAGTGGGCCATCTTCAACCAGGATTCCGCCAACATGCCGGTTGGCGCCGACTTCAACGTGCTGGTGCTCAACGACCTCACGGCGCTCCCCGGCAGCAAGGATGCCTTCCTTCAAACGGCCACGGCCAGCAACATCTCGAACCACTGGACCGCCATTGACCACCCACTGACTAACCAGCTTTCTATGGCGTTCGTGTTTGCCACACTCAACTGGAACCCTGGCGGCTCGAGTGGTACCAAGAACGACCACCCCATCGGTGTGTGGTACAACGACGTCCAAAAGAAGTGGTCCATCTTCAACCAGGATTTCGCGAACATGCCGGAAGGCGCCGATTTCAACGTGCTGGTAGTGGTTCGCCAGATTTACCTTCCGATCGTGGACCGTTAGGCTGTTTTCCCCTCTGCCAACCGGAAAGAGAAAACAGGGGCGGTGAAGCCGCCCCTGTTCCTTTTCCCTCGAGGTTCCACTCCCTGCCCCCGGAATATAGCTGGCAGAACCTTTTGTCCAAAGTAACCGCGTAACTCCTGCACATGACGACTGTTGGTCGCTGATTCCGCGTAAGAAAAGCGCACTCCAGCTCGTCCAAACAGAACAGGCAAAACCAATCACAGGGAGAGGAGGGAAATTATGACGGCAGTAACTCGTTCGGCGTCTCCTTCTGTGGCGGTGGTGCGTGGTGCGCTAGCTGGGTTGGCTGGTGGGGTGGTATTCGGTGTCATGATGGGCATGACGGGCCTGCTGCCCCTGGTAGGGATGCTGGTTGGACTGCAAAACGCGACGGTAGGTTTCGTCGTCCACATGGTCATCAGCGCGATCATTGGGGCCATTTACGGGGGAATCGTGGTGCGCTTCCCCCAGACGGTGGGAACGGCCGTTGTGGCAGGTGCTGTCAACGGCGTGGCTTGGTGGGTGCTGGGGGCCCTGATTCTCATGCCGCTCCTCCTTGGCATGAGCGAAATGATCCTGGTCGTTGGCCAGATGCAGCTCATGAGCTTGGTGGGCCACTTGGTTTACGGCGTGGTGACTGGTCTCGCCTTCTTGTGGCTGGTACAGCGTGGCTAATTGGCGACGGCGGCCAGTGGTGCAAGCCAAGACCTGGCAGGTTCTGCGAAACCTGTCAGGTCTTTTTCGTCATCAGGCGGTCGTGAACCGGCTCCAAGGCTAGACCCACCACGAACCACACCGGGGCATAGTCCAGGCGGATGAGGCCGTGGACGTGCCACGGTGTCTCGCCCGAGTAGTCCCACGGGGCAATGCCCACCACACGGCGCAGCAGCCACCCAGAGCAATACTCCACAGCAAAGAAGCCTGTCGTGTAGGCCAGCCCTCGCGCGAGCAGCGGGCACTGGCGCAGAGCATCATGAGCTGGTTCGTAGAGAGGAGCAATCAGGCCGTAGATGGGAAACATCCACAAGGAGGTCGTGCCGTGGAGTTCCCAGCCAGGCTGTCGGCCTGTCAGCTTGCCGCGCAGGGCCGTCCAGACGATTTCACCACACCACCCGAGCACTCCGTAAGCGGCAAAGCGCTTGAGAAAGGCTCGGAGCCGCTCCCATGTTCCCGCGCTTCCACACCCGCTCATGTCTCCGACTCCACAGGGCGCATGACCAGCGACCGCAAGCGGTTGAGGGCCGCAGCCAACTCGTGTGGCCGGAAGGCGGCCAGGTCACCCACCAGGCGCGGGTCCAGCACGTCAAGCCCTTTTGCTTCCACATCCCGCATGACGAGTTCCAGCACGTGGCGCAGGGGGCGACGGCCGTCCATGTAGCGTTGGCGGGCGTAGACCAGCGCGGCCGCAATGGCCCGCGTTTGCGCCGGGTGGACGATCTGCTCCACAGCGTTCAGGTCAATGGTCTCCTGGCCGAATTGAATGACACGGGTGCCGTGGACCTTGACGCGCACCTCGCGGCGCCCCTTGGAAGGGTCCACACTGCGGGGGTCCGGCGCGCGGGGCGTGATGTCGCCGAAGTGCTTGCCTCCCTCGGCGTGGCGGCCGGTGGCGTAGTGGGCGGCAATTTCCTTGGCCCGCTGGGTGGCCTCCCAAGGGCGGTAAGCCTGCATGGCGATGACCGTATCGGCCACGTCGAAGTAGTCGCCACTGCCGCCGATGACCAAAATGGTGCTCACGCCAAGCTCCGTGTAAAGCTGGCGCACCTTGTCAATGAAGGGTGTGATGGGCTCGTGCTCCTTGGCGATGAGTTCCTGCATACGGTGGTCTCGAATCATGAAATTGGTGGCTGAGGTGTCCTCGTCAATGAGCAGAAGCGACGTGCCCACCTCCAGCGCTTCCATGATGTTGGCCGCCTGGCTGGTGGAGCCGCTGGCGTTGGGCGTGCTGAAACGGCGCGTGCTCTGCCCGAAGGGCAAGTTATCAATGAAGGGGCTGATGTTCACGCAGGCCACGGCACGCCCGTCCTCAGCCCGGATTTTGACGGCGTCGGGCACGGTGACCACGAACTCCCGCCCGTCGTCCGGGCAGTGGTTGTAGACGCCCCGCTCGATGGCCCGCAACAGGGTGCTCTTGCCGTGGTAGCCGCCCCCCACGATCAGCGTCACGCCCTGAGGAATGCCCATGCCCTCGATGGGGCCACCGTTGGGCAAGTGGAAGGAGACCCGCAGCGAGGGCGGGGACTCGAAAGGCACCACAATGCCTTCCTGAAGGGGGCGGTCGTCCACGCCGGAGCGGCGTGGCAGAATGGCGCCGTCGGCCACGAAGGCCACCAACCCGCGATGGGCGAGTTGAGCGCGCAGCCAGTCGGCGTCCTCGTTCACCTCGGCGTGGCGACGCACCACACCCGGGTCGTGGGCGCGGTAGAAGAGGGCTTGCCGGACCACGTGGGGCACATCTTGCAGCAGCAACTCGACGGCTTGATGGCCCAAGATAGTGCGCCCCCGCGCGGGCAATCCCACAGTGAAGCGCGCTTCCACCCACTCGGCCGTGAGCGTGATGGCTGTGCGGCGTAGCACCTCCTGGCCAGGCGCGTCAATGTCAATGCGACCACTGGAGCCCGTTCCCCGCTGGCGGTCAGTGGCACGGGCGATGGCCGCAAAGCGGCGCGCCAGGTAGTTCTCCACCCCCACGGCCCGGCTGGGCGTCTGGTACGTTTCCGGCGGAAAGCCAGCGTGGGACTGGGGCACCCGCACGCGCACCCGGCTGGGCGCGGCAAAGGGGTCCCCCTGCACGTGGTCAATGAAAAGCGTGAAGTGGGGAAACCGGTAGACACCGGCAATCTCCTTGTATGCCTTATATCCCCGCCCGTCCAGGCGGACCAGCAGGCGGCGCAAGTCTTCGGCTGTGCGCGGCGGTGGCATCAGAGCGACTCCTCGAACAGTTGTATTCTCATCAAGCGACTGCCTGAACCCACAATTGCGAGCCGCTGAAGCAAGTGGTCAAGTGGCTGCACTTTCACGAGTTCTAATCATACACAATGACGCTCAAGTAGAAAAGTCATTCCCTCCCCCAAAGGCGAATTTTCGGGGCTTTCCACGCATTTGTAGGCCCAATTGGCATCAGGTGGGGCGTAATTGTGAGTTGCGCCGCTTTATTGTATAATAATCACACTCGTCCGTCGGCACACAACAGACGCCAAAAGCTGAGAGGGCACGGGGAAGTGTTCTTCCCCTTGTCTGTTGTTAAGTGCCGTCGGACGAAGATGCCACTACTCCAAAACGCAGGAGGACAAGAGCCATGAGTGACCAACCGGACGTTCAGGTGCTCGACATCGAGGAAGGAAGGCCAGACGAAGGTCCCACAGTCTCTCCCCCCACATCAGACACACCCGTTGAAAATGTTTCCTCCTCTGATGACACACCGACAGGAGCTTCTTCAAAAGCTAAAGAGGAAGTCAAAGCGGCAAGTCGTAAAGCACCCTCTTCAGCGCGCCGACGCCGTAAGCGGATGCCCACGGTCTCCCTCGAGGAGTTGCAGCCGGGAACGGAGTTGACCGGTATCGTGCGCAACATTCAGCCCTTTGGAGCCTTTGTGGACATCGGCGCTGAAACTGACGGGCTGGTCCACATTTCGGAGTTGCGCGACGACTTCGTGGAAAAAGTGGAGGACGTGGTGCAGGTGGGCGACGTGGTGACAGTGCGCGTCAAGGAGGTGGACGCCGAACGTGGGCGCATCAGCCTGACCATGCGTTCCCCCGAGTCCGCCAGCGAACCCCGGCGCAAGCGCCTGCCGTTGGATGCCATCGAGGAGGGACAGGAATACACCGGCATCGTGACGAGTGTCGTGAAATTCGGAGCTTTTGTGGACATCGGTGCGGTCACGGACGGCCTCGTTCACATCTCCGAGTTGAGTGATGCTCGGGTCAACCGGGTGGAAGATGTGGTGGAGGTCGGTCAAGAGGTCACGGTGCGCGTTCTGAGCGTGGACCCTGCTCGCAAGCGCATCAGCCTCACCATGCGGAACGAACCTGACGCAACCGACTTACCCCATTTCGCCGAAGAGGAAGAGGAGCGCGAGTCGCCTGTCACTCCCTTTGCCCTCGCGTTCGCCAGGGCTGCCGAGGAGCAGAAACAAAAGGAGCGCAAGAAACGCGATCAGCAGCAAAAAGAAGACGAATCTCCAATGATGGACATCATACGGCGCACGCTCGAACAGTTGCAGTCTTCCGAGTCGTAGGTGAGGGCCGATAGTTTATACCCGTTTAGGACATGGTTGTGTACGCCAGGCGATACCTCCACCTGCTAGCGGCTGACCCCCTGCGGCAGTTGCAGCTTTCTATGCTCTCGCTGCTTATCCTCGTGGCAGTGGGAACATTTGGGTACATGTGGCTTGAGGGCATGTCGTGGATAGACGCCCTTTACATGACCATCATTACCCTGACGACTGTGGGTTTTGGAGAAATTAAGCCCCTCTCCCCTCGGGGGCGTTTGTTTACCATTGGACTCATTGTTGTAGGCGTCGGCCTGGCAGCATGGGCCTTGCGAAGCGCGGTCGAAGTGGTGCTCGGAGATCGCTTCTGGCTCTCCGTCTCACAGCGCCGGATAAAAAGCCAGTTGACGTCCCTGCGGAACCACTACATCGTGTGTGGCTACGGGCGCATGGGACGCCAGATCGCCCGTGACCTTCGCGCGCGGCGGGAACCCTTTGTGGTCATTGATTCCTCTCCCGAAGCGGCGGAAGAACTGTTGGAGCAGGGCTTGCTGCACATCCAAGGCGACGCGACTCACGACAAAGTGCTGATTCAGGCAGGAGTCCAACGGGCGCGAGGGCTCGTAGCTGTCTTGGACACCGACGCCGACAACGTGCTCGTCGTGCTCACAGCGCGGGTGCTGAACCCCAATGTGCTCATCGTGGCCCGTGCGACCAGTGAAGTGGCCGAAGACAAGCTCCTGCGAGCTGGAGCCGATCGGGTGGTGAGCCCTTACGTGATTGGCGGACACCGCTTGGCTCTTGCCCTCATTCAGCCTGTCGTCCATGATTTTCTCAATCACCTGTTCCACTTCGGGGAGTCGGACGAGGCGCGCAACGTTGAGATCGGGGAAGTCCACGTGAAGGAGAACTCCCCTCTGGCCGGCCAAACGCTCGAGAAGTGCGATTTGCGGCGACTGTACCAACTCACGGTCATCGCGATCCAAGAGCCGGACGGCTCGTTCATCTTCACGCCGAACGCCGACTACCGCATTCAACCAGGCGAGACGCTTATCGTCATTGGCCCCCCGCAGTCAATCTACGCCTTGGAGCGCGCACACGGCGAGACGTAACTGGGACCCGTGGAACATCCTACGATCCCGCCACGTGGCAGGAGGAACACAGCATGATCGAAATCAACGTGGGCATTGCACTCTCAGACATGCACTTGGCCGACCTGCCTGCTGGCTTGCGCGTTCCCGAAGACTTGGCCACCTATGCTCGGGAGTACCGCGCAGCCATGGGGATAGAAGAAGTCTTCTTCGAGCTTCAACCAGAAGACCGGTTTGCCAGGCCAGCCCGTTATCCGGATCAGTTTCAGCATCGCCTGGCAAATCGCTGGATGCGCGCCCTCCGCACGGGGCGGGAATTTCGCCACTTCCTCCTCCACGAACGCCCACGTATCGGCGTCCACATGCCCACAGTGGCCAAGGACCCCCTGAGCTCCAACTTCTTCGGGAAACACACGGCCCTGGAGGAAATCAAGCGAGCCATGGACTTCGCCCACCAAATTGGCGCGGACTACTTCGTCGTCCACTTGGCCACTCGCGACAAGTGGACGTGGGAGCGCTCTGATCAGATTGCCAAGGGGTTAAAGATTTTCAAGGAAATTGCCGTCCACTACTCGGTCAAGGGCTATCAGTTCACGCCAGTGATCGAAGTGTTGCCCTATCCCCGTTTTCCGGCCCACGGCGGGGAACTCTCTTACATTTTCAACCAGGCGCACCACATTTTGTCGAAGGTGCGCATTGCCTTCAACATTTCCCACCTGTGGCAATCGTGGCGCCGCATGTCGGCCATTGGGTTGTGGGACCCTGAGGTGAGTTTCATCCAGCACTTGGATTACAGCCTCTCGCAGGTGTGGGACAAGGTGCACGTCTTCCAGCTTGGCGGGTGCTGGGAGAGCGAAACTCACGCCATTCCCGGCCTCCATCCCCAGCAGAACCCTTTCGAGCACCTGCTGAAGCTGCGCGAATCGCCCGGCGTGTACGCGGAAAGCGGCGAAATCGACCTGAACAACGTGCTGCGGCTGCTGGTGGAGTACACGGTGGCACGGGGGCGCCCCCTCAACTTGGTGCTCGACAT
>WFWG01000051.1 GCA_015491235.1 Ardenticatenaceae bacterium | reverse complement strand
TGTGAAATTGGGTTAGCTGGATTTACAAATTTGGCAGGAAGCTCCTTTTTGGACTACACTAATACCAACAACGTGTTAACGGAGAATTGTGATGAGGAGTGCTGAAACCAAGGAACGCTTGGAACGTGAGCTTCTGCGGTATGTGGATCTGCTAGTGCGCCACTATAAACCACAGCGCATTTTACTCTTTGGTTCCCTGGCAACGGGGAACGTCCATGAGCACTCAGACATTGATTTGATAGTCATAAAAAAGACCAATAAGCGCTTTTTAGATAGGCTCGCCGAGGTGTTAATGCTTCTCGATCCGCGCGAAGCCTTAGATGTACTTGTTTATACTCCTGAAGAGTTTGAAACGCTCTGCCGGGAGCGCCCTTTTTTCAAGAAGAGATCGTGAAAAAAGCACAGGTGATCTATGATGAGCGAAGCCCAGAAGTGGCTCACATTCGCTCACGATGATGTGCGCATGGCGTCATTGGTTTATCAAGCTTTGGCGTTAGCACAAGAAGTCTTCGTTCGAACCAAGGCTTATCTTGCTCCTCAGACAGATTAACGAAAGCCCCAATTCAAGCGGCACGAGCTTGCTGTTTTCCCCGCTTGTGTTACACTACCCGTTGTTGTATCGGTCCGGTGATTTACTTCGTGCGTCTAACTGAGACCTGACAGGTTCTACAAGGCCCGCCAGGTCTCACAACGCTAGACGTATTTCCACCGGAAGAAAATTGCAAAAAAGAGGCATCGAGCATGGCTAAGGAAATTGGAATTGACCTGGGTACTGTCTCAGTTCTGGTGTACGTGCGTGGACGTGGCGTCGTGTTGCAAGAGCCCAGTGTGGTGGCCGTCACCCTGAAGGATTCGCACATCGTGGCGGTCGGGGAGGAGGCCCGTCAGATGCTGGGGCGCACGCCCGACACCATCGAAGTCACCCGACCCCTAAAAGACGGTGTGATTGCCAACTTCACGGTCACTTACACGATGCTGGACTACTTCATCCGAAAGGTAGTCGGCAATTTCCCGCTGCTGCGCGTGAAGCCCGTGGTGGCCATCAGCGTGCCCGTGGGGGTCACCAGCGTGGAGAGCCGTGCGGTGCGGGACGCGGCGTTGCGGGCTGGCGCACGCGAGGCGCGCCTCATTCCCGAGCCGCTGGCGGCCGCGCTGGGAGCTGGCTTGCCCATCCACACGCCTACCGGCAACATGGTCATGGACATCGGCGGCGGCACCAGCGAGGCCGCTGTGGTCTCCATGTACGGCATCGTGGTGAGTAGCAGCGTGCGCGTGGGTGGCCTGAAAATTGACGAGGCTATCATGAACTATGTGCGTCGCAAGTACAACCTGCTCATTGGCGAGCACACTGCCGAGCAGATCAAGATTCAAATCGGCAGCGCTCTCCCCCTTGAAGAACCCCTCTCAATGGAAGTGCGTGGCCGTGACCAAGTGGCCGGCCTGCCCAAGACGCTCACCATCTCTTCCGAAGAAGTGACCGAGGCCATCGCGGAGCCACTGACCGAAATTGTCAAAGTGGCCAAAAACGTGCTGGAACAAACGCCGCCGGAGCTCATCAGCGACATCATTGACCGGGGCATCGTGTTGACGGGCGGTGGCGCCTTGCTTCGCAACTTGGACCGTCTGCTCACCCAAGAGACGGGCGTGCCCTGTTACGTGGCTGAAAATCCCGTTGCTTGCGTGGCCACCGGGGCCTGGCGTGCCCTGGAGCAGTACGAAATTCTTCAGCGTTTCCTTCCCGAAATGTACGGTTAGTACGCGATCACACAGATTTCTGTGTAAATCTGCGCGGTCGTTTACCAGATAAAAATGAGAATATATCTTTCAATTGCGCGCGAAGCGCGCAATTGAAAGATATATCGTTAGACTTTTTCGGTGCAATAGATAATTTTCTCTGTCGGCGTTTTGCCCAAAATTCACTGTGGTCAAGTATTAGAGAAGCCTACGAGGAGCACTCATTCGGCTGGATGGCCGTTTTGCTCTCGCCTCCTTCGTTGCCCAGGTAGTAAGTCATACTCTGGAGTGCAATGACCGGGTCAATGTACTCCACCCGCACGTGTTCCGGCACAGCCAACCGAATGGGCGCGTAGTTGAGGATGGCTTGCACGCCGCCGCGCACGAGAAGGTCGGCCACCTCTTGGGCGGCTTCTGTGGGAACGGCGATGATGCCAATGCGAATGCCTCGCTTGGGGAGGGCTTCCGGAACAGTTGACACATGCTCGATGTGGATGCCAGCCAACTCTTTTCCGACCTTTTCGGGGTCAACGTCGAAAATGGCCGCGATGCGAAACCCGCGGTTCTTGAACCCCCGGTAGTGCGCCAGCGCGCGCCCCAAATCGCCCGCCCCGACGAGCGCCATGTCCCACACCCGGTCCACGTGTAGAATTCGGCGCAGTTGCTGGCGCAAAAACTCCACATCGTACCCCGTGCCCTGCTTGCCGAATTCACCAAAGTGGGAGAGATCCTTGCGAATTTGTGCGGAACTAATCCCCAGCCGGTCACTGAGCTCTTGGGACGAAGTGATGTCTTGCCCAGCGCGGGCCATCAGGTCCAGAGCGCGCAGGTAAATGGGGAGGCGGTGAATGACAATGTCTGGAATATTCTTCATGGCTGCGTTCCCGGGTTCCCGGATTTGTTAAGAGTTTGTCTGGACTTCGGACAAAGCGCGCAAGCACCAATTTGCAGGCCAACCACTTGCCGGTTGTCCGCAAAGCCTGACAGGTCTGAGAGCCTCCAGAGGTTTCAAGCCTCAGGACGGCTGGTTCTCCAAAAGTCCAATAGCCTGAGGCACGTGTCGCCTGTCCGACAGGGTGACAGTTGCCTGAACAGGATGCCAAGCAGGCTGATTGTAACATAAAGCACAAATTCGCGCAATGTTCCGCGCCCTCCTGCTCACTCGTCTTGTTTGACACCTGAGAAAGCAGTGCTATATGCTATAATGTAAGACAAGGCTTGCGCTGTTGAACAGGTCTTGCTGGTGAGGGTGCGAGACCGTTTCGTGCCCGGGGAAATGAAGCCGCGTCATACGCGAGGGGGAGTCGGGATGAAGTTTCAATCACTGCTCAACGACTACCGCTACCTGGGCCGCATTGCTGAAGCCACACGGGCGCTACTCGCCGACCTGCTGGAGGATCAGCACCTGACCGCCGAACAGCGTCGGCAGCTTGACGCCACGCTGGCCCACCTGACGGACGTGCGTGAGGGGTTCGTGCTGAGCTTGCGAACAGGCGATGTGGCCGACACGTCGGAACTCGAAGCTATTGTGCGCCACATCCTGTTCGACTGGCGCTGGCTTGAGGAGCTGGGCTTGGAGTTGTTGCCGGAAACAGAGGTGCACCTGCCGCGCATGCAACTTCTCTCCTTTGCGCACAGCTACTTGGCGTTGGCCCTCATGCCTCGCCTGCCGCGCCAGCGGGTGACGTTCCCCAACCCGAAGAGTTACGCCGACATCCCGGTGCCCCGCCGTCCCGGGGAGATTCTGGCTCGCATCGAGGAACTGGAAGAGGTGTTAACCCAGGTGCAAGGCGAGGAGCGGGCTCGCCTCTCGGTGGGGTCTTTCCGCCGCACCTACGGCTTCTTCGAGACCAGTGCTTGGCTGGTGCGGGACCACATGCGCCTTTTTGGTCGCATGATGTGAGCGTTTCCCAGCAATGCTTCACGTTTGAGCACGGCGCACCCGCTGTGTGCCGGTAAGGAGCAAACCAACACTCATGCCAAAAGGGCCTTTTTACGACGAAGCGCGCATTTTCGTGCAGGGAGGGAAAGGAGGCGACGGCATTGTCGCCTTTCGCCGCGAGAAGTACGTGCCTCGTGGCGGTCCCTCTGGTGGCAGCGGAGGAAGGGGGGGGAACGTCTACCTGCGAGTCAACCCCCAGTTGAACACGCTGGCCCACCTGCACCACCAGACGCACTTTCGCGCGAACGACGGCCAACGGGGGGGCAGCAACAACAAGACCGGCGCTTCGGGTGAGGATATCTACATCGAGGTGCCCCCCGGCACAATCGTGCGCGACGCTGAAACGGGCGAAGTATTGGGCGATTTGGTGGAGCCAGGCCAGACGCTGCTGGTCGCGCGGGGAGGGAGAGGCGGACGGGGAAACGCGGCCTTCAAAAGTCCCACCAACCGGGCGCCCCGCATTGCCGAACGAGGGGAACCGGGAGAAGCTCGCTGGCTCATCCTCGAGCTGAAGTTGCTGGCCGACGTGGGCCTGATTGGAAAGCCCAACGCCGGCAAGAGCACCCTCCTGAGCGTCATCAGCCGGGCGCGTCCCAAGATTGCTGATTACCCCTTCACGACGCTGACTCCCAACTTGGGCGTAGTGGAAGTGGACGACTATCCTCCCTTCGTGGTGGCTGACATTCCTGGCCTGATCGAAGGGGCTCACGAGGGACGCGGTCTGGGCGACCAATTTCTGCGCCACGTGGAGCGCACGCGCCTGCTCGTCCACCTCTTGGACGGCCTCTCGCCCGACCCAGCGGGTGACTTTGAAGCCATCAACGCCGAGTTGGCCGCGTACAGCCCCAAATTGGCCGAGCGCCCTCAAATTGTCGTGTTCAACAAGATGGACTTGCCGGAAGCGCGCCAAAAGTGGCCAGCCGTGCGAGACGAGTTGCAGCGTCGCGGGTACCAGAGCATGGCCATCTCGGCCGTGACAGGGGAAGGCGTCAAGGAACTCCTCTACGCCATTGCCCAAAGGCTTCAGAAGTTGCCACCTCCGCCACCGGTGGAGACGCCCAAAGTCTACCGGCCACTGGAAGAGGACGAAAAGACCTTCACGGTTGAGCAGGAGCCGGACGGCACGTGGGTTGTGCGTGGCACTGAGGTGGAGCGGCTGGTCGCCATGACCAACTTCGACCTGGAGGAGGGGGTGGCCCGCCTGCAGCGCCAACTGGCCGCGCGGGGCGTTCTGGACGCGCTGCGGGCAGCCGGTGTACAGCCGGGCGACACAGTGCGCATAGGAGAGATGGAGTTTGAGTGGTACGAGTGAGAGAGGGGACAAACGAACGTCAGGAGTTGGTAGCAACACTCCCCGGCGGGCGGTGTTCGGAGGGACTTTCGACCCTCCTCACGTTGGACACCTTATTTTGGCCGAGTGGGTGCGGGTGGCTCTCGACTTGGAAGAAGTGGTTTTCGCGCCTGCAGCTCAGCCGCCCCACAAGCAGGGGCGTGTCTTTGCACCAGCCCTCCACCGCGTTATGATGGTACAACTCGCGATTGCTTCGAACCCACGTTTCTCCCTTTCCCTCGTTGACGTCAACCGGCCTGGCCCCCATTACACCGCCGACTCAGTCCGGCTGTTGAGCGCCCAATGGGGGGGACCGGACACCTTTTTCTACCTCATTGGGGCTGATTCTCTGGTAGATCTCCCAACGTGGCATCAACCCCAGGAGATTCTGCGCGCGTGTCCCCTGGTTGTGGTAGATCGCCCGGGCGTTCACGTGGACCTTGAGCGCCTGGAGCAGGTGATTCCTGGAGTGCGCCAGCGTGTGGTTCGTGTGAGTGCGCCGCTGGTCGGCGTCAGCAGTACGGAAATCCGACGCCGTGTGGCCACAGGTCGCTCGATCAAACACCTGGTACCCGAGGCCGTGGAGGCTTACATCCGCGAGCACGGATTGTACAGAGTGCGTCCAAACGGTTGATGAGAATGAGGGGAAGGTGTTCAGGGCTTCTCCTCGCTTCAGAAGTGACAGCACCAGGTTGCGCGTCCACGCTTCTATTCCAGGTTCAGCCGGAAACCGTGGCCCCGCACCGTCACGATAAGCTCCTGACCAGGTGCCAGTTCAGCGAGGCGGCGGCGGAGACGACGGACAAGCGCGTCGAGCGCCTGGTCGGTTACCCCCCCGGCTGCTTCCTCGCCCCACACGGCTTCCACGATTTCCTCCCGTG
The DNA here is from genome assembly GCA_015491235.1 of Ardenticatenaceae bacterium. Classification (GTDB taxonomy): domain Bacteria; phylum Chloroflexota; class Anaerolineae; order Ardenticatenales; family Ardenticatenaceae; genus WFWG01. Next base: position 613 of record WFWG01000051.1, on the reverse strand, counting down.
AGACAGTGCGCCCCCTGGCCTGGTAAAGGAGCCGGAGGAGCTCGAACTGGGCGGGGCTCAGTGGCGGCTCGAGGGGGCGACCGCCAATGAAAACTTCCCGGCGGGCTTCGTCCAGCTCGATGAGGGCTGGCCGGTGAGGCTCGAAGGTCAGCGGCACTGTGCCCTCCTGGTCCACGAACGTGAGCCGGTAGGCCAGGCCGATGGAAAGCACGTCCCCGTCGTTCAGGCGGCGTGGCTGGTGAGGTGGAATAGGTTCCCCGTTGACGAACGTGCCGTTCTTGCTGCCCAAATCCTCGACATAAAAGGCATCGTTGCGGCGCACAATGCGCGCGTGGCGCCGTGAGATCTGGCGGTCAGGTAGATGGACTGCAGCCGTGGGGTCCCGCCCCACCAGAACCTCGTCCTGGTCGAGGCTCCACCGCCGCTGGGGGGCATGGCCGGGGCTTTCCGGCAACAGAATGAGCATAGCTTGGTCGGTTGACATCGTTACCGCTCCCTGCGTTTTCTGAATTGCAGGACTCACACCGTGAGGGCGCAACGGACTTCCGAAACGCGCTGCACTTCAATTATACCACTTGGGTCTGCAAATGCCATATATTCACCGAAATGGCTC
>WFWG01000050.1 GCA_015491235.1 Ardenticatenaceae bacterium | reverse complement strand
GTGATGACGGCCTCGAAATTCTGACTCAATCCACGAAAGCCATTGATGCCTGGGTACGCGCTCGTCGTTGACGAACGGTTCGAAACCGGTGTCGGTCCGCGCTGGGTCCGCTTAATTCGCGGACACGGCGATCAGACCTGGTCGCCGGGTGCCACGGCCCGGTCGCCCGGCAGCGGGTGGTAGTGGGGCAGGGCCGCGTGGTCGCCCACGGCCACGATGATCTCGAAACTCACGTCGTCGGCCCCCAGCTCGCGCAGAATGACCTCCAGGCGCCAGGCCAGCTCCCGCTCCGTGCGGCCCGGCTCCACCTCCAGCAGAAAGCGCTCGAAGGCCCGGTCGGTGATGGCCTGGGTGCGGCGCAAGAGGCTGATTTCTCCCTCGTCCTTGACGGCCCGCACGTTCCAGCCCACCTCTTCCGTGGGCACCCACTCGATTTCCTCCGGCGCCGCCTCGCGCCAACGGTCGAAGGCGGCCACGGTCACGTGGTCGGCCTCGAAGGCCAGCCGCCGGGGAGCCACGCGCGCCAGCAGTTCCCCCAGGGACTCCTCCATGCGGCCAGTTTGCTTGTGCAGGGTGAAGTCCGGCGCCTCCTGCTGGGCCTGTTCGTAGTAACGAAAGTCGGTGACGATGTAGGCCTCGTCGGGCGTGACGAGGAGCACGCCGCTGGAGCCCGTGAACCCACTGAAGTAACGCCGGTTGTAGGCGTTGCTGACCAGAAAAGCGTCGGCCTCCTGTTCGGCCATCACCTGTCGCAGCGTAGCCAGGCGGCGGTGAATGTCGGTCATGGCGCGGCTCCGGCTTACTGCTCGTGGGTGTCAATCTGGGCTCGCTGGAGCCGGCCGCTCCAGTCCACGTAGACGGCCTTCCACTCGCTGAAGGTGTCCAGCGCCGTCCAGGCGGCCTCGCGCGTGCCGTTGCCCGTGTCGTTCGTGCCGCCGAAGGGCAAGTGGGTTTCGGCGCCAATGGTGCCGTGGTTAATGTAGACCAGGCCGGTGGAGAAGTCGCGAATGGCCTGGAAGGCGCGGTTCACGTCCTGGGTGAAAAGGGAGCTGGAGAGGCCGTAGGCCACACTGTTGTTGATCCGGATGGCTTCCTCCAGGCTGTCGGCTGTGATGATGGAGAGGCACGGGCCGAAAATTTCCTCCTGGGCCACGCGGAAGTGGGGCTGCACGTTGTCGAACAGAGTGGGCTCGTAGAAGAAGCCGCCCCCATTTTCCCAAATGCGACCGCCCACGAGAATGGCCGCGCCTTCCTGCTGGGCGACGGCGGTGTAGGAGTGAATCTTGCGCAGGGCGGCCGCGTTGATGACCGGCCCCACGTCCGTTTCGGGGTCGAGGCCGTGGCCCAGCTTGAGGGCGCGGGTGGCCTCCACCAGCCGCTCGGTGAACTCGTCCTTGATGGCCCGGTGCAGGATGAGCCGGCTGCACGCCGTGCAGCGCTGCCCCGTGGTGCCAAAGGCGCTCCAGATGACCGCTTCCAGCGCCAGGTTCTGGTTGGCGTCGTCCATGACAATGATGGCGTTTTTGCCGCCCATCTCCAGGGCCACCTTCTTCAACTGGGCGGCGGCGATGGTAGCCACCTGGCGGCCGCTCTCGGTGGAGCCGGTGAAGGAGATCACCTTCACGTCGGGGTGCTCCACGATGGCGTTGCCCACGCTGCTGCCCGGCCCGGTCACCAGGTTGAGCACGCCGGGGGGCAGGCCCGCCTCCTCGAAAATCTTGACGAACTCGGCGCCCAGCATGGGGGTGTCGCTGGCCGGCTTGAAGACCACCGTGTTGCCGCAGATGAGGGCCGGCAGAATCTTCCACGAGGGGATGGCAATGGGGAAGTTCCACGGCGTGATCACGCCCACCACGCCCACGGGGGCGCGCTCGGCCCAGCAACTCTTGTTGGGCAACTCGCTGTGGACGGTCTTGCCGAAGAGGCGGCGTCCCTCGCCGGCCATGTAGTAGGCCATGTCAATGGCCTCCTGCACGTCACCCCGCGCCTCGGGCAGCACTTTGCCCATTTCCACGGCCATAAAGCGGGCCAGTTTCTCCTTGCGCTCCTCCAGCAATTGGGCCACGCGGAACAAGATCTCCCCCCGCTTGGGCGCGGGTGTCAGGCGCCACGAGTCGAAGGCTTGCTTGGCCGCCTCGACGGCTGCGGCCACGTCCTCCGGGCCACTCTTGGGCACCCGCCCGATCACCTGGCCGGTGGCAGGCTCGATGGACTCCATCCACTCACCGCTTTTGGCTGGCACCCACTTGCCGCCAATGTAGTTCAAATACTCTAAGTCGTGGAACTCGTGCTCCATGGCTTCACTCCTTTGTGAAGGATTATTGTTTTGCGCTCTTTCGGCTGCTTTCGGCTTGGCGAGGCGAGATCATCGTCACCGTGTTGGCGGGCAGCGGAACGGGCCACAACCACAACCGGTGTGTGCCGGCCACTGCCGCCCTGCTCATTTGTGTGGTTCCCCTGGTGGGGAGAAAACTGAAGCGCCGTTCGGCACCCCGTACTTCGCCCCTATTATATCACATTCGACAGGATGGATAAAAGTGGACGCCGCGCTGGCCTGAATTTGTCTTCAAGCCGATCGAACCTACAATATGCCCGGCCCGCTGGCCTTGCGAAAGGTCAGGCCGAAACCACGCTGGGAGAAGAGCGCGTGCCCATTTTGCGGTTTCGCACCCTCAACAGAACACCAGAAGCGGTGGAGCAGGCCAGCGTGACGGCGGTGCGCGCAGCCGCTCGCCAAACCAGTGTCCTTTACCGGGCGGTGCTGGTGGGGCTGCTGGCCGTGGGGCTTTTCGTGCGCCTGCGCTATGCCCGCGAAATTAGCCTCTTCGTGGACGAGTTCACCACCATGTGGGCGGCCAAGCGCATTTTGCAGTTGGGCGTGCCCCTCATGCCCAGCGGCGTGCTCTACACGCGCGGCCTGTTGGCTTCCTACGTCGAGGCGGCTTTCCTGGCCGTGCGGTACGACCCCTTTGTGGCCCGCCTGCCCAGCATTATCCTTGGCCTGGCGACCATTCTGGTGGTCTACCACGTGGGCCGACGGCAGTTCGGGCCGCGTGTCGGCCTGGTGGCCGCCGCGCTGATGACGCTGGCGCCGGAAGCCATCGTATGGGGCGGCCGGGCGCGCTTTTACGTTCAGTTGCAACTCTTCGTGCTCCTCACGGCGTGGGCCCTCTACGCGGCCTTGCAAGCCCACGAAAACCCGGCCCGCCGCCGATTTCTTTACCGTTGGTTCGCCCTTTTGTTCGTGTTCGCCCTCTTCAGCCAGGAAGAGACGATTTTGCTCTATCCCCCGCTGGTGGTGGCCACGGTGGCCTGGCGTGGAGTGCGCGCCTTCCGGGAACGCGAGGTATGGCTGGCCCACGGAGTGGCGGTGATGAGCATGGTCGTGCGCTATCTTGTCGAGAAGGTGGGCCAACCGGGCTATTTCGAGACCATCCAGGCGCGACGGCCCTATCTTGGGTTTGTATTTGACATAAAAGGAGCACTGGCCGAGTACGGCCCCTTCTTTTACGAGCCTCCTCGCTTGATCCTGACTCTCCTGGTGCTGGGTGCTCTTGTCGTTTCCCTGCGAGCCCTGTGGCGCGCGTGGCGGCCGGTCCCGTGGCGGGCTTGTGTTCTGGAGGGGTGTCCGGCGCTGCGGGCTATTGCGTCACCTTACCAGGCGGCGTTGTACAACCTGTGGCTGTTTGGGGCCGTCTTCGGCGTGATTTTGCTCTTCGTGGGGCCCACGTGGCGCGAGATGCGCTACATTTTTATGCTCGTTCCCTTCTGGTTCCTGCCGGCCGCGGCTGGAGCCGTGTGGGGGTGGGAACGTCTGTTCCGTAACGCCAGGTGGCAGGAAGTGGGTGTTGTCGGGCTGGCTCTTGCGGCGGTGGTGCTCTTCTTGCCGGATGCGCGCCGGACGCTGGCTCAACAGGTGGAAGGCTACGACTTGGCGCTGGCGTACATCGCGGCCCATCGCCAGCCAGGGGACGCCGTGCTCACGCCCCAGCCACCAGCGTGTGCGGCTGTTTTCGGCCCCTGCGACTACTACGCCATCCAGAAGGATTACGAGGAGTACGTTATTCGCCGAAACGGGGTCTGGGTGGACCGCTGGACGGGTGCGCCACTGCTGAACACGGTCGAACAACTGCGCCGGGTGATTGCCAGTCACCCGCGCACCTATTTTTTTGTGGATGGCTATCGCCTGGCCACGCGCTACGAGCCCGACTTCGTGCGCGTGGTAGTGGAGCAAATGGACGTGGTTTTCTTCGAGCGGGGCATCGCCGTGCTACGGGCCGAAGGATGGCGCGACGTGCCACCGCGTCCCATCGCTCACACGTATGAGCCACCCGTCAACTTCGGAGGCCAGATTGGCCTCCGCCGTGCCGAGTTGAGCACTGTTCGCCTGATGCCGGACCAGGCGCTGAACGTGATGCTAACTTGGACGGGCGTGGGGCCCGTGTGGGACGAGTACAACGTCTTCGTCCACCTGGTGGGTCCCGACGGACGCCAGGTGGCTCAGCACGACGGGCCGCCCGTGGACGGTGCCATGCCCACCTGGCTCTTCGGCCCCAGCGAGTACCCTGACGAGCACGTGGTGCCCTTGTCAGCCGAGGTGCCCACGGGCCGCTACCGGCTGCGCGTGGGACTCTACAACTTGGAAACGCTGGAGCGCCTGCCCGTGCTGGGGCCGGACGGGCAACCGGTAGACGACGGGTGGACGGTGGACTATCTCTGGGTAGGGCCCTCCCCACCGCCCCTGCCGATTCCTGTGGGCACCGTGCTCGGCGAACAGGTGGCGCTGGTGGCGCGGGGCGAACTACCGGCCACCTTGAGGCCGGGTGACACTTTCCAGGTCGCCCTGGCCTGGCGGGCCGAGCGGCCTATGCCGCGCGATTACGTCTTCTTTGTCCACGTGTTGGCGCCGGACGGAACTTTGGCCGCGCAACACGACCGCCCGCCGGAAGGGGGCTTTTACCCAACCAGCGCCTGGGACCCCGGCGAGACGGTCCAGGACGTGTACACGGTGACCTTGCCTTCGGACGCGCCTCCTGGTGAATATCGGGTGGTGGCGGGTGCTTACTGGCTCCCCACGGGCGAACGGCTGAGAGCAGCCAGCGGCGAGGACCTTATTCCGTTGGGCGTGGTGCGAGTGGCGCCGTAACTGACACGGTGCCCAGCTTCACCTCGTTGCCACCCGACGCGAGGGGCAACCGCATTCCGGTGGCCTCCTCGTACAGTCCCACGAAAAGGTCATAGGTTCCTGGCGGCATGTCAGCCGGGAAGGTCAACGGGTGTTCGTCCACCACCACTTCCCCGGCCTGCCAGCCACTTGTGGGCGCCGCGCCCCCCGCCGGTTCGGTGTCGTGTTGGGCGAGGATGCGGTTGGTCTCGTCGCGGAGGTGCACGAAGACTTTGTAGCGGCGATCGGTAGGCCCTCCAGCTTGCCAGACGAGGATGACAGGAACAGTCTGGCCTGCTTCAACTTCTTGGGGCCACTCGGCGCGCACGAGGCGAACGCCCTGCTGCCAGGTCGTGTTCACGGGCTCCCCGATGGGCGGAACGGTGAACGTGCGTGGTCGGTCGCGGACTTCCAGGCGGCCAACAGGTACCTGTACCCCGTCCAGCGGGGAGACGCCCTGCGGCACAAGGATGAGGCTGAGCGCATACGTCCCGGCGGGCAGGTCGGCAGGCAGGAGAAAGCGTGGTTGCAAGCGCAGGACCCGAGGCACCTGCCAGCGTTCGGGCGAGTACCAGGCCGGGCTAAAAGGGGCTTCCACCGTGCGTACTGTGCCGCCGCGCCCTCGCAGGAGCAGCCACACCCCCAGCGGGGGCTGCGGCTCGTTCACCTCCACCTGCAAGGTCAGTGGCAGGTCTGCTCCCGGTTGCACGCTGCTCTCCACTGGCGTGAACGTGCGGACTCGCAACCCGTTTCCCACGGTGACGCCCGCAGGCGCTGGCAACGGGAGGGCGAAAAGGGCGCCCGTGCGGGGCGCGCCCACCTTCACCCGCATGAGTTCAGCCAGCGCGCCCACGGTGCTCCCGTCGGCCCGGTGGGCCTGGAGGAACCTCCCTCCCGCGTCGAGCCACCCGACCTTCAAGGTGTAGTCGCCGGGCGGCACGTCGGCCGGAACCTCGAAGGCCAACCGGTCGGTAATTTGGTCCGCTTCCCACGTGTTAGTAGGACACCACTCGTTGCAGGGCTGAGCCGTGCGTTGAGCCCACACTTGGCCGTCGGGACCGTAGAGGGCCAGGTAGAACCGCCAGGGAGTCTCAACGGGCGCGCGGCGCTGCCAGGTGAAGGTGAAGCGGATGGCATCGCCCGCGGCCACTTCGGGCGACGAGGCGGCCCACTCCACCAGGGCAATGCGGTCATCCCAAATCAGGTCCGCGGAAACGACGTTCAACTCCTCAGGGCCAAAGTAGTGCACCAGGCCAATGCTGTTGCTGAACCACTGCTTCGAGGCGGGAAAGGCCAGGCGGTTGAAAGCGTGCTCGACGGCGGTGGGGTTGAGCACGCTGGGTTGCAACACGAGCCAGAAGGAGGAGGCTTGCGGGAGAAGGTCGCGAACGGCCTGCTCGGCCTCTTCAGGGGATAAGGGGCGCTCTTCAGGCGGAATGTAGGCAGCCGAGAGGCCGCGCACGTTGTAGTACGTGTTCTGGTAAATGGTAAAGGGGTGAGTGTACACGAGCAACTCGTCGGGCTGAGCGGCGGCGGTGACGAAGGCGATGGCGTCGCGCAGGCCGTGGGCCCGTGAGGTGTAGCGGAGGTCGTCAACGGTCAGGGCGCTTTGTCCGGCCACCAGCAGCAGGAGCATCAGCGCGCCGGCTGTGGCCCGCTGGCACCAAATGGCCTCCACGCCCACGGCGAGCATGACGAGAAAGAAGCCCAGGCTGGCGGTGTAGTGGCGTCCAGTGGGGGCAGAGAAGACCAGTGTGCCCATCAGCAGTGGCACAACGACGGCCAGGCCCAGCAGCCACTGGCGGTTTTGGCTGTGTGCCGTTGACCGTTTGACAGCCCAGCCAAGTGCGAAGACCAGCCAGAAGGGCGACGCTCCCAACCACAGGGCATACGGGCTGAGCCGCTCCTGCCCAACGATGCGCCCCAGCGCCCAGGTCGCCAGAAGGCCGACGAGGCGCTGAGGGTGCCACGAGCGGAAGGCCGCCTCGCTCCACAAGAGCAGCAAGCTGGCCCTCGGCCCGGGCAGCGTCCAGATGAGCGCAAGTCCGGCAATTCCCGCCAGGAGGACGACAACCCCCCGGCGGAGCAGCGTGGAGACGTGTCCATCCCGCCAGGCGGCAAACAGCGCAAAGAGCCCCAGGGGAACCACCAGCAGGGCGGCCAGGTACTGGGTGGCTGTTGCCATGGCGAGAAAAAGTCCCCCCAGCGCCCAATCGCGTCGGCTTCCCTGACGAAAGGCGCGCTCGAAGAAGAGGCCGGATGACAGGCCCAGGAACATGAGCATGGGGTACATGCGCGCGTCGCGTGCCAGTTGGGTGGTCATGGGTTGGGCTACCGTGAGCAGCAGGGCCAGCCAGGCCGTGCGCTCACCGAACCAGCGCCGTGCCGCGGCAAAAACGAGTGCTACGAAGAGCGTTCCCCACCAGGCGGAAAAGAAACGCAGCGACCACTCCGACGGGCCAGCCAAGATCATCCAGCCGTGGAGCAGCAGATAGTACAGGGGTGGGTGCTCACGGCTGCGGCTCAGGGTATAGCGCACAATCTCCTCGGGGGAGTTCTTCGCGATGTAGTGGCTGACAGCCTCGTCGAGCCAGAACTCGGCGCTGCTGAGGTTCCAGGTGCGCACGCCAAACGCGATGAGCAGGAGGCCAACGAGCAAAAGGCGCCTTCGACACATTTCTGCAGAGGTGTGTGGTAGGATTTTGGTGAGAACGGCGTTGTGCAGCCGCATGGTATCCTGGCACTCTTCCGATTATCGCCTCGGCACCGCGCGCAGGCCGGTTGTGGGCGTGGGCGTGGCCCCGGGCACGGCCACGATAACCTGGCGTGGGATGACTTCGGCCTTGACAAAGTCGGGCACGATGACCTGAAGTGTCACTTGATGGGTTCCCGGTTCATGTGGAGGCTGGATGAGCACGCGCACCAGCGAGGGGTCCTCGGAAATGGCGTCCAGAATGGGCTGCGGGCCCGTCAGCAGGACGGCCACTTCGGCGGGGGCCACCGAGGTGCCCGGCACAGCGTCAATCAGTTCGACCGGGCGGCGAATCGAGCGGGTCACTTCCAGCGGCTCTACAGTGACTGTTACCTCCACTGTGCCCACGGGCCGCCCCTTCTCGTCAACGGCAATGACACCCGAGGGCACGTCGAGGGGCACTCGGCGGACGAGGGTGTCCGAAGCGCCGCTGATGTCCACCGGCTGGGTGTTCACAACGCCGGGAAGTTTGCTCAAAATGGTGGGACTCCCCTGCAAGGTAACGCGCGAGGGCTGCACTTCCACGTTGCTCACCCAGTAGCCACTGGCGGGCTCTCCGGTAAGAGGGGCAAAAACGGCCACTTCGCGCGTGTTAAGCCGGGGGCGGAGCGCGACAAACACTTCTACTGTCGGCGGAATGACGTTCAGGCTGCTCACTGGCCGTCCCTTGGCATCTACCGGCGTGACCGGAAATTCGCCGCGGAAGGAGGAGCGCACGGCCTGGAGGCTCACGCGGACGAGGGCCGTCGTCACTTGCTCCACAGTGGTGGCCGGACCCTCGATTTGTACGTTGGGTGGGTTGACGGTGGGTTCTCCTTCCAGTTCCACTGTGGGCGGCAGTTCGTCAGCCCCCACCAACTCGACCCGCACTGGCACGGTGCGCTGAACTTTGGGCTCGAGGGTAACGTTGACGCGGTCGGGGATAACGCTCAGCAGGCGCAACTGGCGCTGGAGTCCCTTGACCCGGATGGGATGTTCACCGCCCTGGCCGTCCGAGAGGTCTACGACGGCCCGAATCTGAGCGGGGTCCTGAAGCTGGAGCACGTCCGTGGGCCCCTGCACGGTGACGGATACCGTTTGGGGGAGCGAGTTCACCACGAGCAGGGTGTCTGGCAGACCTTCGACCTGAAGGGGCACTTCCGTGTAGCGCACAATTTGGGGCGGGTTGAACTGAAACGTAACAATCAGCCACGCGGCCACCGCCAGCACCATGGAGACGAGGAGGAGCCCAACCTGTGTCATCGCCCACCGCCAGTCTCGCCGCTGCGGGGGCGCGAAGGTGCGGCGCAATTGGGCGAAGAGGTATGCCCACCCGCGCGGACGATCGCGCTCCGGCGTGTAGAAGCGGAAGAGGTGGTCGCGCAGGCTGGCCTCGTCCAGGTTGGGGTAGAACTCGCCAAAGCGGGCCACGCCAATGGCCCCAGTTTCCTCGGAGACCACGATGGCCAGCGCGTCGCTGACTTCAGTCACGCCCAGCGCGGCCCGGTGGCGAGTGCCACGGCGGCGTCCGGCCACCAGGAAGCGCTCCGCCAGGGGGAGCACACAGGCAGCGGCCATTACGCGGTCGTCACGGATGATGACGGCACCATCGTGCAGGGGATTGTTGGGAAAGAAGATGGTTTCGAGCAGTTCGGTCGTCAGCACAGAGCGGATGGGCACCCCTGTTTCGATGATGTCGTCCAGGCGTTCCTCTCCCTCCAGCACGATGAGGGCGCCAATGTGGTTGCTGGCCATGTTCTCCACGGCCCGGATGATGGGCTGAATGACCTGGGCGGCCAGCGTCTGGCGCTCGAGGGGCGCCAATCCCACGATGCGCCCCAGGTGTTCCAGCGCCCGGCGCAGTTCGGGCTGGAAGATGACCGGCGTTGCCACCAGCACGATGAGCAGGATGCCCCGCAGAATAGCCACGAAGGTGGGGAGGGGCAGGAGCACGGTAAACAGGAAGAGCACCCCCACCAGCACCAGGCCCCCGCGCAGGAGTGTGGCCGCGCGGCTCCGCCGCAGCGTCGAGAGTACCAAGTAAAAGGTGAGCGTCACGAGCAGCAAGTCAACGGTGGTCAACCAGTCCAGCCGGCTGGTCAGGTAGGCAATTTGGTTGAAGAGGTCGCGAAGCGAGTTCATGGGCGATTCCTGCGGGCCAGGAGTGGACGCCCCTTGACGCCTGTCAGTCCGAGCAATTCAAGGAACCGCTGGCGGAGTCGTTTTCGTTCCTCGTCGGGGCTGCGGTTTTCCAGCAGAATGCGGCCGGCGGCCATGGTGCCGTGCCCCCCGGCGGTACCTCGCCGGCCCACAGCGCGCCGCACCAGTTGACCAGCGCGCTGGTCGGGCGTGCTGGTGCGCACGGAAACGATGAGCGTATGGTTGTAAATCCCCAGGCTGATGACCCACTCGATGTTCTCCAGGCGCAGGAAGAGATCCGCCATCTCAGCTCCCAAGTCCGGGCGGTGCATTTCCCCAAGGTCGAGGATAACGACGTCGCGGTACACCGTCGCCCGGTCGAGGGCATCGGCCAGCGCGTAGAAGTAGCGGCGCGGGAGGGGGGCGCGCTCAATGCGGGCCAGGGCGGCCTGGTCAACGTGGGCGTGGAGCGCTAAGTACATCTGAGCGTCGTACTCTGTGGCCCCGCGCGCCAAGCCCAGCGTGTCGGTGCGGATGCCGTAAAAGAGGGCTGTGGCCAGCCGCTGGTCCCACGGGACGCCGGCCGCGGCAAGGTACTCGGCTACGATGGTCGAGGTGGCCCCGTAAGAGGGGCGCACGTCAGCCCAGGCCACCTCGCTGGTCAGTTTGAGCCGGGGGTGATGGTCAATCACGATGTCCGGCAGGCGGTCTTCGGGCAGGGCGTGGTTCCCAGCCCCCGGCTGTGTGTCCACCAGCACGATGGCGTCAAATTCGTCCAGGTTGAGATGCTCGACGCGGCGGAAGCGCAGGCGAAGCGCCCGCACCATCTCGCGGTTCTCGGCTCGCGCCAGCAGGCCGCCGAACGCCATGTCAATCCGCTGGCCCTTTTGGCGGTACGCCCGCAGGAGGCGCCCTATGCCATAGGCAGAGGCAAGCGCATCCGGGTCGGGATCGTTGTGCGTCAGGACGAGGACGTTGTGGTGATCGCTCAAAAAAGCGCGAATGTATTCTACTCCTTTCGTCGCAGTGCGGTTGGGTCGAGTCACGATTTTGGTCTCCAAATGCCATGTGTTCACCGAAACGGCTCGGCGCCGCCGCCCCACC
>WFWG01000049.1 GCA_015491235.1 Ardenticatenaceae bacterium | reverse complement strand
TGGCCGAACGAGCAGCCCGTTCGGACGAGGAGTTTCAACGGCTGCGGGAGCAGTTGGCCGAACGAGCGGCCCGTTCGGACGAGGAGTTTCAGCGGCTGCGGGAGCAGTTGGCGGAGCAGGCTGCTCGCACAGACGAGCGGTTGGCTCAACAGGCCGCCCGTTCCGACGAGGAGTTTCGGCGGCTGCGGGAGCAGTTGGCCGAACGAGCGGCCCGTTCGGACGAGGAGTTTCAACGGCTGCGGGAGCAGTTGGCGGAGCAGGCTGCTCGCACAGACGAGCGGTTGGCTCAGATGGCCGCCCGCACGGACGAACAATTCCGACGCACGGAGGAGGAAATCGAGCGCGTAATACGGGAAATGAGGCGCGAGTGGGGCAAGTTGTCCAACAAGATGGGCACTATGGCGGAGGACCTGGTAGCGCCCAGCGTTCCCCGCATCCTGCGTCAGGTCATTGGTTGCCCGGACGATGCCGTTGATAGCGTGGCGGTGCGGGTACGTCGGCGCCACCCGGAGACGCGCCAGATGCAGGAGTTCGACGTGGTAGCCACGTGTGGGGAGTATATTTTCATCAACGAGACCAAAAGCCAGTTGCGCCCCGATCACATCGAGAGGTTTGTGGAGGTGCTGAAGCGCGCGCGGGAGTACTTTCCCGAGTACGCCGACCGGAAGATCATCGGCTGCATTGCCTCTCTCTACGTAGACCCCAGTCTGGTGCGCTTTGGTGAACGGGAGGGGCTCATTGTTCTCGGCTTTGGTGAGGATGTGATGGACGTGCTTAACTCGCCGGAATTTACCCCCAGAATCTTTTAACCGGTCGAGGAGTTTGATGCCAAGGGCAACATCTACTTCTGGTTCCTCCTCTGGGCGCGAGCCGGTGGCCCTCTTTTACAACGAACTCTTTTTGAAACATGAAGCTCCCTTCTCGCACCCCGAATCACCCGAACGCCTGCGGGCCATTCTGAGTCTGTTGCGGGAAAGCGGTGCCCACGATGAGGTTGATTGGGCGCCCTTCAAGGCGGCCAGCGAGGAGGACATCGAGGCCGTTCACCACGAGCGGCTCGTCAGGCAAGTGCTGGAGGCCTCGATGGGAGGGGGGCGCTACCTGGATCCCGACACCTATACAAACACCTACTCCTACGACGCGGCCATGCTGGCGGCCGGCGCTCTCAAGGCAGCGGTAGATGCTGTGCTGGGCGGGGAATACCGACGGGCTTTCGCACTCGTGCGGCCACCGGGCCACCATGCCACGCCGGACCGGGCCATGGGGTTCTGCCTCTTCAACAACGTGGCGGTGGGGGTGCGACATGCCCAGCGAACCCACGGCGTGCAGCGCGCTTTCATCGTGGACTGGGACGTTCACCACGGCAACGGCACGCAGGACATCTTCTACGAGGACCCCGACGTTTTCTTCTTCTCTGTTCACCAGTACGGCGCTTTCTTCTACCCGGGCACTGGTGCCATGACGGAGACAGGTGCTGGGCCCGGCAAGGGCACCACCGCCAACGTGCCTTTGCCGGCGGGCATGACCGACGCCGTCTACCAGGAGGTCTGGAACCGTATCCTGATTCCCCTCATCAGGCGCTGGCAGCCCGAGATCATCTTCATCTCGGCAGGTTACGACGCCCACTGGCGCGACCCGCTGGCAGGAATGCGGCTCAGCGTCTCGGGATTTGGGTGGCTGGCGACACAACTCCTGCGCGCGGCGGACGAGTTGGGTGTGCCGGTGGTTGCCACCCTGGAGGGAGGATACGACCTGGAGGCACTGGCTCTCAGTGTGCTGGCGACCGTTCGGGCCATGCAAGGGGCGCCGCTTCCTGAAGATGCCTTGGGGATCCCTGACGGTGGGCCACCTTCCCGCGATGTCTTAGACCTCCTGGACCACATCCGGGCCATCCACCAGATTTGACGGTTGCCTTTTGGACTCCTGGCGGAAGGGCGCCTTGTCCTCTGCCCGGACGAGGGGCTGATCGGTCGGCGTGGGCACCAATGCCAACAGCGCTTTTGCCACGCTGAGGGCTGCTTCTGGCCGGGCCAAGCGCTTGGCGTTGCGGGCTAACTCGTGGCAGAGGGGGGTAGGCGTGCCGTCTGGTTCGAGGAGCCGGTGAAGGGCCGTGCTGATGTCCTCAGGGCGGGGCGTGTAAAGCCCGGCACCTTCCTCCACGACCCACCGCACGTTGCCGGCCTCCTGGCCAGGAATGGAGCGAGTGACGAGCAGAGGACGACCGGCAGTGAGCGCTTCGCAGAGCGTGCCTGGACCCGCTTTGGTAACGATCACGTCAGCGGCCGCCATGCGGTGCGGCACGTCGTTCACGAAGCCCGTGACCACGGTGGGAACCGGCCACCTCTGCCGGGCAAGCCGCCGTTGCAAGCCTTCGTTGCGCCCGGCCACGACCATCAGGGAGAGGGGCAGCCCGCTTTCGGCAATGGCCTGAGCCTGCTTGTCAAGGGGCCCCATCCCCTCACCGCCCCCCATGAGCAGCACCAGGGGGCGGTCTGGCGGCAGGCCGTAGCGGGCTTTGAGGGTCGTCTGGGGCGGCAGCGAAGCCGAGAAGCGGAGGGAAACTGGCAGGCCAGTAACGCCAATGTGCTCGGAGGAGATCCTTGCACGTTCAGCCAGGCGGCGCACCTGCGGGTTGGGCACCAGGTAGAGGTCAGCGTGTGGGGTAAACCAGAGCGGGTGCACGGTGAGGAGGTCAGTCACCACCACGGCGAAGGGGACGCTGGACAGGCAAGTCGGCAAAATGCGGGCTGGTGCGTCGGTGGCGAAGGGGTGCACACTGACCACCAGGTCGGGACGCACGCGGCGGAAGAGCCGCCGGAACCCGTGCGCCGTAAGGAGACGCACGAACCAGTTGACCAGTCCGGTGGCAGGATAGGACGCGGTGGCGTAGAAGCCTGCGGCCCACAGCCAAGGTGTGTGGTCCACGGTGGGGCGGTAAAGGCGGCCGATGCGGTTGAAGGGAGGCAGGGCACATCTCTGTATGAAATCCACGACGGTTACACTCCACGAGGGGGCTAGCTGCCTCATGGCCTCGGCGATGGCTTCGGCAGCGGCCCTGTGGCCTCCGCCCGTGTCCGACATGAGGATGAGGAGCGTGCGTGCCACAGTTTGGGTCATTTTCTCCTGGATTTGGATGCCGGTTGGTCGGCCTGCCGGTAGAGGCGCCAAGCTACTGGTCGTTCTGGTGGAGCTTTCTCCAGGTACGCCACCGGTTGGGAGGCTTTTGTCGGTTGGCCCACCGGCTCATGACCGACGAGTTCACTGGCTGCCATGTGCGGGGTGGCCCGATAACGGTGAGCCAGGTAGGCCGTACCCGTGGCAACCGTAAGCAGGAAGAGCGCTGTCAGGATGACCACGGGCGGAATACCGATGCGGTCGGCTAGGGTGCCGGCGAAGAGCATAGGCGGAATGCCAACCAAGTTGGCGAGCAAAAACTGGGCCGCAAAGACGCGCCCCCGCACGTTGGCAGGTGTGCGAGTCTGAAGCAACGTTTGGGAGGGGATGCCAATCATGGCGAACCCCAGGCCAATGAAGACCGACAGCCCGGCCGTTGCCAGTGTGAGGCCCACCGAACCGCTGTACCTCCACCCCAGAATGCCCAGTAGCCCCAGTACACCCCCCTGTAACACGAGCCCGAGGTTCGAGAGCCATTCGGCGCGGAAGCGATATCCGTGCCGCCCGACGAGAATGGTGCCGGCAATCATGCCCAAGCCGGCCGGAGCGAAGATGTACACGGCGTCCTCTCGGCTTACCTGGAGTACCCGGTCGGCGAAGCCTGGCGTCAACATGGCCAGGATCATCACCGTCATGGCCGTCATCGTCAGGTTAATGATGGGCACCCAGATGGTGGGCGTGTGGCGGATGAAGTGCCACCCTTCGACCATGTCATGCCACGCCTTGCGCACCGCCGACACCTCGTGGACGACTTCCACCCGCTCCTCGTCCTCGGGCAGATTGCGCACCAGCCAAGCAGCAAGTGCATACATGATTCCCACCGCGATAAAGGAAAGGCTTAATCCCTGATCCGGCCCGAACAGAATCTGGCCAGCTTTGACCAGCAGCGGAAAGACGACCAACAAGCCGAAGACCTGGGTGCCGATCATGGTGATATTGAAGAGGGAATTGGCCGTGAGCAACTGTTCCCGTTTCACCAGAGTGGGAATCAGGGCGGCTTGTGCGGGGGCAAAGAACTGGCCAATGGCCGACGCGAAGAACGTCACCACGTACACCCAAACGAGCAGCCAGGGACCTTCGAGAAAAGCGATGGCGGCAATGTAACTAAGGGCGGTCAGCACGCGCACCACGTTGCTGACAAAGAGCACATCCCGCTTGTGGAAGCGGTCCACGATGACGCCTGCCACGGCGCTGAACAGCACGGCTGGCAGCGTGAAGGCCAGAATCATCAGCCCCACGTAGCCGGTGGAGCGGGTGATTTGATCCACCAGAATGAGTTGCACGAAGTGAATGCCGTTCTGGGCCGTCTGCGAGAGCGCCTGAGCAATCCACAGGCGGCGGAACGGGCCAATGCGCAGCACACTTGTAAACGTGCGATCCACGTCTCGAGCAGAAGAGCGAGAACTCAAAGGAGGCCCCCTCAGGAAACGGGTTGATCCTGTGCTGGCTGTGGGGGCAAAACGCGTTTCACGCGCCGGTTGAACTTCACGCGGTCAATGAGCACGCGGCGTTGACACGTCTCGCACACCAAGCCGATGTCAGCCCCCACACGCACCACAACCCACGTTGTTCCCCCACACGGGTGGGGTTTGCGCAGTTCCACACGGTCGCCGACGGCGACTTGAACGGGGCGAGCCATTGTTCCCACCGGAAAACGTGACCTCAGTTTTTCGCGCTGGTTTGTGTTTGGCTTGAGTCATACAAGGGATCAGCGTTACGACACGCCAGTGGAAATTATACGAGTACCCGCAGAAAGGGCAAGCCTTGTTCAGGCCTCCACATCTTGACGTTGTCCGCCTGTCCGGGGTATACTTTATGCGCGGGAGCGAAGAGGTTTCCGACACGAGCTCAAGAAAAGCGCATGAGCGCGAAACAGGAGGGATATGGCGAAGAAGTATCACCTTGTATCAAGTGGACCCGAGCGCGCCTTTCTGGTCGGCGTGGAGCGCAAAGGCAACCGCAGCCTGTGGACCATTCACGATTCGCTGGAAGAACTGGCCCAACTGGCTCGCACGGCCGGGCTTGAAGTGGTCGGCTCCACGTATCAGCGCCTTGACCACCCGAACCCGGCCACTTATATTGGGAAGGGGAAAGTCGAAGAACTCAAAGCGGAGGTCGTTGCGCGCGGCGCGCAGACCGTCATCTTTGACGACGAGCTTTCTCCTGCTCAGCAGCGGAACTTGGAGCGCGCACTGGGCGAGGACATCAAGGTGCTGGACCGCACGGCGTTGATTCTGGACATCTTTGCCCAGCACGCCCGCACGCGCGAGGGCCAGTTGCAGGTTGAGCTGGCCCAGTACGAGTACCGCTTGCCACGCCTCACCCGCATGTGGACCCACTTGGCTCGGCAGGCTGGTGGTCGGGCAGGTGGCGCGACAGGCGGCGTGGGTTTGCGCGGCCCCGGCGAGACGCAGCTCGAAGTGGACCGGCGCGAGATTCGCAAGCGCATTACCCATCTCAAGCGGGAGCTGGAGGAAGTGCGCGCTCACCGCGAGCAGTACCGCCGGAAGCGCCGCCAGGCTGGGTTGCCTGTGGTCTCGTTGGTGGGGTACACCAACGCCGGCAAGAGCACGTTGCTCAATGCCCTCACCAACGCCGGCGTGGTGGCTGAGGACAAGCTCTTCGCCACTCTGGACCCCACCACCCGACGGGTGCGGTTGCCTGAAGGGCGCGAAATTCTGCTCACCGACACGGTGGGGTTCATTCAGAAGCTTCCGCCCGACCTGGTGGCCGCTTTCCGCGCCACACTGGAAGAAATTCACGACGCCGCCCTTTTGCTCCACGTGGTGGACATTACCCACCCTATGGCCGAAGCCCAGATGGAGGCCGTGGAGCACGTCCTGGACGATCTGGGGGTGGGCCATAAGCCCGTCATCATGGCCTGGAACAAAATTGACCAGGCCGAGGACCCGGACGCCATCCGGGAGCAGGCTGCCCGTTACCCGGACGTGGTGGTGATCAGCGCCTTGACAGGCGAGGGGCTGGATGACTTGCTCGCACGCATCGAAGCGGTGCTGAAGGCGCAACTGGTGCCGGTTGAGGTGGAGATACCGTACACCGACGGCGAACTGCTTAGTCTAATTCACACCCAGGGCACCGTGGAGGCCGAGCAATATACCACGCGGGGCACCCGTGTGCAGGCCGCTGTGCCCACCTGGCTCTTTGCCCGCCTGGAGCCGTACGTCGTTCACCGCGCGGCTCATCGCGGTCGGTGAAGAAGGTGAGGCGCGCTTCCGAAGCGCGCCTCACCTTGATGTTTCTTCCCGAATTTTAGAGCGGTGCCTTTTATCTGTCTCTTATACACATCTGATGCTGCCGACGATCTA
>WFWG01000048.1 GCA_015491235.1 Ardenticatenaceae bacterium | reverse complement strand
CACGTAACGTCGCCTGCTCACAGAAGTGGTGCGGCGCCGCCATCCCGCCCACCCAAAAGGGAAAACGAATTGTGGCGTGCTGGGGCGGCTTTGCCGCCCCAGCACGCCACAATTTCGCTTTTGGGTTTCACGTGAAACGTTACCACCCAAAGGATACCCTCCACGAAGGACGAAGGTGTCGTTGCCCTGTACCCACCCGAAGCGATTTCTTGTTGTTATCGCCCGCCCAAGTGCATGGGCATGACCACGTGAGTGAAGTCGGCGTCGGTGCCCACGGGCCGGAAGACCCCCGGACTGGAGGGCGTAGTCATCTCCAGGGCCGTCTGTGGGCTGCCAATGGCGCTCAGCACGTCCACCAGATAACGCCCGTTGAAGGCGATCTCCAGGGCGGTCCCCTCCACGGCGGCCGGCAGCGCCTCCTCGCCGCCCCCCGTCTCCGCCGCCTCCGCGCGCACCACCAGGCGGGGCGCCCCCTCGTGGGTCTCGGCGGCCTGCTCACCGCCCACCTGGAGCCGCACGATGTTGGCCGCGTCGCGGGCGAAGATGAGGGCGCGCCGCACGGCACTCAAAAACTGACTGGTGTCCACCACCACCCGCGTGTCGAAACTCTTGGGAATAATGAGGCGGTAGTCGGGGAAGTTTCCCTCGATGAGCTGGGAGACCAGGTCCACGTCGTCCATGTGGAAGAGCACCTGATTGCGGTTGGGGGTGAGAATCACTTGCACGTCTCCCTCGACTTGGGCGGCCAGGCGTCCCAACTCGGCCATGGCCCGCGCGGGCACGATCACCCGCAGGGGCGCCTCCACCGGCGCCGAAAGGCGCGCCCGCCGCACCGAAAGGCGGAAGCCGTCCGCCGCCGCCATGGTAATGCTGTCCTCCTCCAACTCCACCAGGACCCCCGTCAGCACGGGGCGGGTCTCGTCCGTGGCGGCCGCAAAGACCACCTGGGCCACCATTTCGGCCAACTGCTCGCCCTTGATGGCGATTGCCAGCCCCTCGGCAGCTTCGGCCGTGGGCATGATGGGAAACTCCGCGGCCGGCAGCCCCTTGATGCTGGCCGAAATGGCCGCACAGCGGTAGTGGAGCGTCTCCGTGCGCGGGTCCAGCGTCAGTTCGATGCGCTCCGGCGGCGATTGCTTCACCAGTTCGTCAATGAGCCGGGCCGGCACCGTGGTGGCGCCCTCCTCCTCCACCCGGGCGCCCACCCAGCACGACAACCCGATCTCCAGGTTGGTGGCCACCAACTTTAGCCGGCCGCCGTCCGTGCCGATGTAGATGTTGCTCAGCACCGGCAAGGTGCTGCGGGTGGCCACGGCCCGGCTCACGATGGAGAGTCCCCTGGCTAAGTTCTCTTGCAGGCAGGATACACGCATAGGCTTGCCCCTCCTTTTTTCATTGTTCAGCGACCGGTGACCAGCAATCAACAGGACCTGCGCGGCCAGTTGTCTCGCCGAGCGAAAGGGAGATAGAAGCCCCCTTCGCCCCTGGCAAGGACCACTGATAACTGATTACTGACAACTGACCACGGACAACCGCCCTCATCACAGGTCTGCCCGTAACACGTAGATGCCGTTCTCCACCGGATACACGTGCTCACACGAGCGACACACCAGCCGGTCGGGCGCCTCCTCCATAGCAGTACTCCCACAGCGGGGACACCGCCAGCGCTGGCCGGTTCCCGGCGCCTTGGGGCGAACCAGTCGCGCCCGCACCACCAGGCTCGGGGTCAGCCGCAGGCGCGCCGTCGGCCCCTGAAGCCAGGCGTCCAGGCGCGCCAACCACGGCGCCGGCACCAACCGCTTCAGCAGCGGCAGCCGGAAGTGGCTCACGGCCAACTCCGCCACCGGTTCGAACCCGGCGGCGCGCAACAGCCAGCGCACATACGCCGGGTGGTAGTCCACGTTCAGGGGCGCGAACTCGTAGGGCGCTAGGTCGAAGGGGCGCTCGCCCGGCCGGCCGCGCCTCAGCAGGGAGCGCAAGATGGCCTTGGCGTTGCGCTTGTTGGCGAACTCCAGCACGTAGACTGCTCCCGGCGCACAGGCGCGGGCGATCTCCTCCAGCGCGGCCGGCACGTCCACCACGTGGTGGAGCACGCGCACCGTCACAACCGTGTCGAAGAAGCCGTCCGCGAAGGGGAGTGCGTACACGTCGCCCTGAACCAGGTAGACGCCCGGTCGGTCTCCCACCCGCTGGCGGGCTTGCTCGAGCTGGGAGCGAGCGTAGTCCAGCAGGTAGACCTCCTCGTAGCCGTCGTACAGGTCGAAAAGGCGGCCAGCTCCGGCGCCGATCTCGACGAGCCGCCGGCCTGTTGACGGGAGCAAGCGGCGCAGCGCCGCCCGCTCCGCCAGGTCCTCGTAGGTCCGATCGGGAGTCCAGAATTCCACCTGGTAGCGGGAGCCCTCGTAGTCACAGCGGGGCACGTCCACCTGTGTGGTCACCGGCGCGTTCCTGGTCATCACGCTTCGCCCACCAGCCGACGGTAGAGGGCGTCCAACTCTTCATCGCTGTAGAAGTGGATGATGAGCTTGCCCCCCCGCTTGCCGCGCCTCAACTCCACCTTCGTGCCCAGGGCGGCCTGCAACTGCTCCTGCAACTCAGCGTCCAGCGGGGAAGGCGCCGCCCGCTCGGCCTCAACCTCGTCGCCCTCCCGCCAGCGGCGCACCAGCGCCTCCGTCTGGCGCACGCTCAGCCCCCGGCGGCGGACCGCGTTGGCGGCGGCCAGCATCTCCTCCTCCGTTTCCAGGGCCAGCAGGGCGCGGGCGTGTCCCTCGGTCAACTCCCCGTCCAGCACCAGTTGCTGCACCGAGGGGGGCAACTTCAACAGGCGCAGCATGTTGGTGATAGTCACCCGACTCTTGCCCACCCGCTCGGCAATCTGGCTGTGACTCAGCCCGAAGGTCTCGGCCAGTTGCTGGTAGGCCAATGCCTCCTCCAAGGGGTTGAGGTCGGCGCGCTGCACGTTCTCGATGAGGGCCCACTCCAGCATTTGCTGCTCCGTGGCCTCGCGAATCACCACGGGCACCCGCTCCAGTCCGGCCCGCTTGGCCGCCCGCCAGCGCCGCTCCCCGGCGATGAGTTGGTAGCGCTCCCCCACGGCTCCCTCCTCGATGCGCGTGACGATAAGGGGCTGGAGCAGGCCGTGGGTGCGGATGGAAGCGGCCAGCTCGTCCAGCTCCTCCTCCGAAAGGCGCGTGCGGGGCTGGTGGGGGTTGGGCAGAATGTGCTGCACCGGCACCTCCCGGACGCCCCCCGCCGGCCGCTCTCCCGCCGGGATGAGGGCGTCGAGCCCCTTGCCGAGTCGCGGCTTGGATTTCCTGCGGGCCATGAGTTTCCCTCCCCTCACGTCGAGCCTCGCACCCGCTCGCCGAACTCGCTGGCCAGCCGCGCGTAGGCGTGGGCGCCGGACGAGCGGGGGTCGTACTCGAAAATCGTCTCCCCGAAGCTGGGCGCCTCACTCAGGCGCACCGAGCGCGGGATGACCGTCTCGAAGACCAGGCTCCCGAAGTGGCGTCGTACCTCCTCGGCCACTTCCTGGGAGAGGCGTGTGCGGGCGTCGTACATTGTAATAAGGACACCTAACAAGCGCAACGTTGGGTTGAGCTGGTCGCGCACCAGCTCGATGGTGCGCATCAGGCGCGAGAGCCCTTCCAGGGCCAGGTACTCCGCCTGCACCGGAATGAGCACGCTGTCAGCGGCCGTGAGGGCGTTGACGGTCAAGAGCCCCAGGCTGGGCGGTGGGTCAATCAAAATGTACTCGTAGCGCTCACGGATGGCCTCCACCCGCCGGCGCAACAGGCTCTCGCGGGCCAACAGGCCCACCATTTCGACCTCCGCGCCGGCCAGATCTGGCACCGAGGGCGCCAGGTCGAGCCCCGGCCAGGCCGTGCTCACCACGCTCTCCTCGACAGGGTGCTGGCCCATGAGCACGTCGTAGACACTGACCTCCACGGCGTTGGGGTCGCACCCCAGGTGGCTGGTGGCGTTGGCCTGGGGGTCAACGTCAATGAGCAGCACCCGGTGGCCGTAGAGAGCCAGGGCCGCGCCCAAGTTCACAGCCGTGGTAGTCTTGCCCACGCCTCCCTTTTGGTTGGCCAGGGCCACCACGTGGGCCGGCGGCGGGCCGTCCGGGCGGCTGTCGGCGAGGTCCGTTGTCGGTTGAGCGCGCTTTACCACCCGTTCTCGCGTCGCCATGTTTCCACCTGGTCCCGCGTTGGAATGGCGGAGGTGGCCAGTCCTTCCACGGAGAAGGAAGCCACCACGTTGGCGAAGCGCGCGGCTTCGGCCGGGTCGCCGGTCTCCTGATAGCGCACCAGGAAGGCAGCCGCGAAGACGTCGCCCGCGCCGGTGGGGTCCACCACGCGGGGCACCGGGCGGGCCGGGAAATGGGTAGCGCGCCCGTGCTGGTAGACGCAGCATCCCTTCTCCGCCAGCGTGACGACCGCCAGAGGGACGGCCTCCACCAGGGCGCGCAGGTGCTCCTGGTTCCCCTGCACGTCCTCGATGCTGAAGATGAGCACGTCCACGCCTGCCAGGTCTCGCCTAGGATCTGCCAGCGAGCGGTA
Organism: Ardenticatenaceae bacterium; assembly: GCA_015491235.1. Taxonomy (GTDB): domain Bacteria; phylum Chloroflexota; class Anaerolineae; order Ardenticatenales; family Ardenticatenaceae; genus WFWG01. Next base: position 1,244 of record WFWG01000048.1, on the reverse strand, counting down.
GAAGACCCGCCCGTCGCCGTCCCAGGCGCGCAGCCACCCCTGGGGCGTGGCCCCCACCAACTCGCCGGCAATATGCCGTCCCAGCGTCGGCGTCACCTCCTGGGCGATGGGCGCCAAGTGAACCAAGGGGGCCCGGCGCCACGCGCGAGGCACATCCTCCGGCCTGATGGGGTCGGCCAGGGCGCGCACCCACTGGGTCCGCCGGCCGTCCTGGTAGACGTTCTCGAAGGTAGTGGTGTGGGCCGAGGGCAGGCAGACCACCTCTACCTGCTCGGCCAGCGGCTTGAGCACCTCGGCCCCCGGCGCGGCGCAGGTGACCACGCCCACCCGTTTGCCCAGGCGGTGGGCCGTGAGGGCCGCGTAGGCGGCCGTGCCGCCCAGCACGTAGCCCCGGGGCGTCACGTCCTGAGTGATGTGGCCGATGACGAGATATTCGACGGGTGTCATTTGTTCAGTAATCAGTGATCAGTAATCTGTAAGCGGTGGACAGCAGGCAGTGATTCCTGTTCGCTGATCACTGCTTGCTGTCCACTGTCCATCGGCGCACGGAGAGTATACCGCAAAGCAGCGGAAAGGAAAAGGTATATGGGTGTTCGGAGAGGTTTGCGGCCTGGGCTAACGCCACCAGCACGCCAGCGCCTCGAGGGATGCGGTCTGAAAGGGCGGTCAAGAGCAAGCGCTGCTTACAGGAGCACAAACGGCTGGCAGGAGACGCCCCTCATCAAGTGGACCACCAGGACCCCTTCTGGCCGTTTCAGGCCATCTCCGGGTCAGCCACGAGCGCGTCCAGTTGAGCCGACTCCGACCTGGAGTTATTTTACCCGCGTGCTCTCTCTGTTGGGAAACCCGGAAACCTCTGTCACACCATGCAGGCAAGTTGACACCCAGCTAAAAAGGAGTATAATCCTAAAAGACGGTACGGGCGCGTGGTGCAGCGGTCAGCACACCGGCCTGTCAAGCCGGAGGTCGCGGGTTCGAACCCCGTCGCGCCCGCTTAATTCGAGAAAAGGCAGGCTGAGTTGAGCCTGCCGGGACGTTCCCGAAAAGCCACCTGACCAAAAAGAGGTGGCTTTTTTGTTTTCGGACAACGACGCCTCATTTCGACCTTCACCGGCGACAACTACCAATTGGGCGTGGAAATGACATGAGGTCACGTACTCCTCCGGAGACCTCGGAGGCGAGCGCATGAACGTGTGCGGCGCCGCCGTACGAAAAAGAGAAATTGTGGCGTGCAGGGGCGGCTT
>WFWG01000047.1 GCA_015491235.1 Ardenticatenaceae bacterium | reverse complement strand
GGTATAAGGAGCGACGCCCTTCGGAAGGGCGTCGCAGCACCTTGACCTCGTCCCTCATCCTGCGCGAACGTGGCTCTTGCTCCATCCCTGACGGCCGGCGCACCAAGGCCGCCCGTCCTGGCCGTGGCCCCCGCTTTCCTCAAAAGTTGTTCGATAATCGGAAAGTCCTCAGCCTTGAGGGGGTATACTTCGTGGAAATTCCAAAGTTTGGTATACTCTTATTGCCGTTTGGACAAATCCACCGTCTCCCTTCGGTGGGAGAACGGTGCCGAGGCGTTGCTCTAGAATTTGAGGAGAGGCATCAAGGTGCGAGGCACTTCGGAAGTGCATCGTACCTTCGGCCAACCGGCAAGTGGTTGGCCTACAGATTGGCGTTCGCGTGTTTTGCCAAAGTCCAGTCCTCCAAGAGGGGTGCCGTGAGGAAACGTTGAGGAGCATGGTATGACAGGCCGGCCATCGCTGGGGTTCTGGGTGTGGCTCAACCGCCCTTACCGTTTGCCCCACCGCCGCTTTCAAGTGCACACGGCGGACGGTGTGCCCATCGCGGGCGTCCACCTCGACCGGGCCGGAACCGACACAGTTGTGCTCTACGCCCACGGCTTTCTGAGCAACAAGAACCACCGCGCTGTGCCCCGCTTCGTGGAGGCGTTGAGCGCCCACTTCGACGTGATGAGCTTCGACTTCCGGGGACACGGGGAAAGCGGCGGGCGTTGCACCTTTGGGGTCCGCGAGCGACTGGACGTGGACGCCGTGGTGGCGTACGCTCGCGACCAGGGATACCGGAAAGTGGTGTTGGTGGGCAGCAGCATGGGGGGCGCCATCGCCATCCACTTCGCGACCGAGGGGGAAAAGGTGGACGGCTTGGCCACCATCGGAGCCTTCGACGGTCCTGAATCCATGCGCAGTCCCACCGCATTGCTGGGATTGCGCCTGCTCTTCCGCCACTCGTTAGGCCACTGGATGGCTCAAGTGGCGCGGGGCACCCGCCTGGACGGCACGCCCCCCCAGGTGCTCCGTCCCATTGAAGTGATCCACCGCGTTCACGTGCCGGTGCTCTTCATTCATGGCGAGTGGGACGCTCTCATCAGCCCAAAGGCGGCCGTGCGCCTCTACCAGCGCGCCAACGAGCCCAAGGATCTGCTCGTCGTGCCGCGCAAAGGGCACGACATTCCCCTCTTGAACGGGCAGACGGCGGGGCTCATTGCCCAGTGGATTCGGCACCGTGTGTTGAACCGTTCGTCTGTCCCCTTGGCACCTCACCTGGCTGGGAAGACGTGATGGTTAACGGAAACGCCGCACATGTTCTCTCATAACTTCCACGAGGGGGTGGAGACCAATGAAACTGTTCAACCGCAAGGCCATAGACAAGCTGGCTCAGCACGAGGAGAAGTGGGAGGAGACGACTGTCCAGCGTTCGCTGGCCCGCTTCGACGAGCGCTACCCGGACTTCAGCACCATGTCGGGCGTGCCCGTCAAGCGCCTCTACACGCCGCTCGACGTGGCCGACATGGACTACGAGGCCGACCTGGGATTCCCCGGCGAGTACCCCTTTACGCGCGGCATTCACGCTACCATGTACCGGGGCCGCCTCTGGACCATGCGCATGTTTGCCGGCTTCGGCAGCGCCGAGGAGACCAACGCGCGCTTCAAGTACCTGCTCGCGCAGGGCCAGACGGGCCTCTCCATCGCCTTCGACCTGCCCACCCTCTACGGCTACGACACCGACGACCCCCACGCCGAAGGCGAGTTCGGCATCTGTGGCGTGGCCTGCTCCTCCCTGCGCGACATGGAAATCTTGCTGGACGGCCTGCCCCTCGACGAAATTACCACCTCGATGACCATCAACAGCCCGGCGGCCATTATCTGGGCCATGTACATCGTGGCGGCCGAGAAGCGGGGCATCCCGCGGCGCAAGTTGGGCGGCACCATTCAGAACGACATTCTCAAGGAATACATCGCCCAGAAGGAGTTCATCTTCCCGCCGGAACCCTCCATGCGCCTGGTGACCGACACCATCGAGTTCGGCGTGAAGGAGATGCCCAGGTGGAACCCTATCTCTGTCTCCGGCTATCATATCCGCGAGGCCGGTTCCACCGCCGCCCAGGAGCTGGCCTTCACGCTGGCCGACGGCTTCGAGTACGTGCGGTGGTGTCTCGACCGGGGGCTCGACGTGGACGACTTCGCGCCCCGCATTTCCTTCTTCTTCAACGCCCACAACGACTTCTTCGAGGAAATCGCCAAGTACCGCGCGGCGCGGCGCATCTGGGCTCGTGAGATGCGCGAGACCTTCGGCGCTAAGAACCCGCGTTCCTGGTTCATGCGCTTCCACACCCAGACGGCCGGCGTCAGCCTAACGGCTCAACAACCCCTCAACAACATCGCGCGGGTGGCCATTCAGGCCCTCGCCGCCGTCCTGGGCGGCACCCAGAGCCTGCACACCAACTCCATGGACGAGGCCCTGGCCCTGCCCAGCGAGCTGGCCGTCACCGTGGCGTTGCGCACCCAGCAGATCATCGCCCACGAGAGCGGCGTCACCAACACGGTGGACCCGCTGGGCGGCTCCTACTTCGTGGAGGCCCTGACCAACGAGCTGGAAAAGCAGGCGTATGACTACTTCCACAAGATCGAGGACTTGGGAGGCGTGCTGCCCGCCATCGAGCAGGGCTTCTTCCAGCGCGAGATTGCCGAGGCAGCCGCCCGCTACCAGTGGGAGGTGGAGACCAAGCGGCGCATCATTGTGGGCGTGAACGAGTATGTGGCCGACGAAGAGGTGGAGATTCCCATCCTCAAGATGGACGAGGCCGGATACGAGCGCCAGGTGCGTCGGCTGCAGGAGGTGCGCCGCACGCGCGACAACCGCGCCGTGCGCCAGCGCCTGAACGAACTGCGCCAGGCCGCCAAGCGGGACGACGTGAACCTGATGTACCCCATTATCGAGGCGGTGAAGGAGTACGCCACCCTTCAGGAGATGATGGACGTGCTCCGCGAGGTGTGGGGCGAATACCGCGAGCCGCTCATTATTTGAGTGCAGGTGCGGCGGGTCTCATAACTTCCCCGTGGAGGAGGCATGATGTCGCGACGGGAAGCGTACACCAACCGCGAAGACGTGCTCATCGTCACCGGCGTCTGCCCGCACGATTGTCCCGACACGTGCGCCTGGCAGGTGGCCGTGGACCGCCGCACCGGGCGGGCACTCGACATTTGGGGCCATCCCGACCATCCTCTCACGCAGGGGCGCTTGTGTGGAAAGGTGGACCGCTACCTGGAACGGGTCTATCACCCCGACCGCCTCACCACCCCCCTGAAGCGCTGTGGCCCCAAGGGCAGCGGCTGGTTCGAGCCCGTTTCCTGGGAGGAAGCTATCGCCGACATCGCCGCCCGCCTGTCCGACATTATCGGCACATACGGGCCGGAGGCCGTGCTGCCCTACTCTTACGCGGGCACGATGGGGCTGCTCCAGGGCGAGGGCATGGCCCAGCGCTTCTTCAACCGCATGGGGGCCAGCCGGCTGGCGCGCACGATCTGTTCCGAAGCCGGCTTCACGGGCTACCTCTACACGCTGGGCGCTGCCGTGGGCCTGGAGCCGGAAAGCTTCGCCCGCGCGCGGCTCATCCTCCTCTGGGGCACCAACACGCTCACCAGCAACATGCACCTGTGGCCCTTCGTGCAGGCCGCCCGCCGCCAGGGGGCGAAGGTCATCGCCATTGACCCCATCCGCACCCGCACGGCCCGCGCGGCCGACGAGTGGATACCCATCCGGCCGGGCACCGACGGCGCGCTGGCCCTGGCCATGATGCACGTCATCATCAACGAGGAGCTTTATGATGCCGACTACGTGGCCCGCCACACGCTGGGCTTCGAGCCGTTGCGCGAGCGGGTGCAGGCCTGGCCGCCGGAGCGCGCGGCCACCATCACGGGCGTGCCCGCGGAGCGCATTCGGCGCCTGGCCCGCGAGTACGCCACAGTGCGGCCGGCCGCCATCCGCATCAACTACGGAATGCAGCGCCACGCTGGGGGCGGCATGGCGGTGCGCACCATCGCCTGCCTGCCGGCCCTGGTGGGGGCGTGGCGCGAGGAGGGCGGCGGGATCCTGCTCTCCACCAGCGGGGCCTTCCCGTTCGACTTCCGCCCGCTGCACCGCCCGGACCTGCTCGGCGGTCGCTCCCCTCGCACCATCAACATGATTCGCCTGGGCGACGCCCTGAGCCTCGACCCGGCCCGCCGGGCGCTGGCCCACCACGCGCCGCGGCCTGTGGACCGGAAACCGGCGCCAGAGGAGGCCGGGCCCCCCGTCATGGCCTTGATCGTCTACAACAGCAACCCGGCCGCCGTGGCCCCCAACCAGCGGGCCGTGCTGGAAGGGTTGAGCCGGGAAGACCTCTTCACCGTCGTGCTGGAGCACTTCCAGACCGACACAGCCGACTACGCCGACTACGTGCTGCCGGCCACGACCCAACTGGAACACTGGGACCTCGTCAAGCCCTACGGCCACTACTACTTGGGCCTCAACCGCCCGGCCATTGACCCGTTGGGCCAGGCGTTGCCCAACAGCGAGATCTTTCGGCGCCTGGCCGCTGCTTTGGGCTACGACGAGGCCTGTTTCCGGCAGGACGACGTGACCATCCTGCGGGAGTTCGTGGAAGCCCAAACGCACCCCGCCTTCGAGAGTGTGACCTGGGAGGCGCTGTTGGAGCGAGGTTTCGTGCGGCTCAACCTGTCCCTACCCTTCGCCGAGGGCAATTTCCCCACTCCCAGCGGCAAGTGCGAGTTCTACAGCGAGCGCATGGCCCAGGACGGGTATGATCCCCTGCCCACCTGGACGCCGCCCGCTGCGTTCCAGGCGGAGTGGGAGGCAGAGACACTCTGGTGTGTTTCGTCGCCGGCCCACTCCTTCTTGAACACCTCTTTCACCATCGTGGAACGCCTCCGGCGCCGGGAGGGGGAGCCGCGCCTCTACATTCACCCGCAGGACGCGGAGCCGCGTGGCATCGCCGAGGGCCAGATGGTGCAGGTGTGGAACGAGTACGGGAGCGCGGAGTTGCGGGCTGTGCTCACCGAGGACATCCTGCCGGGAGTCGTATGGGCGCCTTCCACGTGGTGGAACAAGCTGAGCCCCGGAGGGCGCAACATCAACCAGGTGGTGGCGCCCGACGAGTCCGACATGGGCGGCGGCGCCAGGTTCTACGACGTGCGCGTGTGGGTGGCGCCTATAGCTGCGGACTCCCACGGCGAAGCGACCGCTTCGTCGTCGCTGTACACCAAAACGTGATAAGAGGAGGCACGCACAATCATGCGCAAGGACTACCATTCGTGGGACCAAATCATGAAACTGGCGCGCAAGCTGGTCTCACAGCTCCGGCGCGAAGACTACGACGTGATTCTGGCCGTCACGCGGGGCGGCATGGTGCCCGCCTGTCTGGTGAGCGAAGCCCTCGACCTGCGCAACGTGCTGACGGCCGCGGTGATGTTCTACACCGACGTGGGCAAAACCTTGGACGAGCCGCGTTTCCTCCAGTTCCCCAGCGACGCGCTTCTCATCGGCAAGCGCGTGCTCATCGTGGACGACGTGTGGGACACGGGCAAGACGGCTGTGGCCGTGCGCGAGCGAGTGCGCCAGGCGGGGGGATATCCCACAGTAGCCGTATTGCACTTCAAGCCGGCCCGCAACAAGTTCCCCGGCGACCGGCCAGACTTTTACGCCATGGAAACGGACGACTGGATCGTCTACCCCTGGGACCCAGACCGCATTTACGCGGTGAGCGAGGACGACTGCGAAAGGCCCGCTGAAAAGAGTTGATGGCGTGCTCTTGCGCTAGGCAGAATGGGAATGAATATCCTCCCAGGCCGATGAAGAGATACTTGGTGTGCATTTGGGCTGTTGACCTCCGCCATGTAGCCATGTAGTGAGTGCTTCGACCGGCCCGCTATTTGCCGTTGTGGTGAGCGAGACGCCAGGCGCGGATTGTTTCCAGGTGCTCGCGGTC
>WFWG01000046.1 GCA_015491235.1 Ardenticatenaceae bacterium | reverse complement strand
GGTGCGCGATCTGCCCCGCGCCCTCAAGCTGGCCGCGCCCATCGGCATGCACGTCGTGCCCGTGCTCTACCCCGACGCCCGCCGCGCGCCCCAGGACTTCGAGGTGCGGGTAACCCAGGCGGGCGCTTTCCTGGAGGTGGACATCCCCCGGGCCGACCGGCAGGTGCTGCGCATCCGGGACGTGATCCGGGGCGTGGAACGGGCCTTCTGGCTGGGCCAGGACGTGCGGGGCCAGCCCGTGGCCGCCGACCTGCTGGCCCTGACCGCCGGCGTGCTGGTGGTGGGCAGCTCCGGCACGGGCAAGACCAACGCCATCGCCTGGCTGGCCATCCAGGCCCTGGTGAAGGGGTGGGCCTTCTACCTGGTGGACCTGAAGGGAGGGCAGGACTGGGCGGACCTGGAGCGGTATGCCCGCATGAGGGCCTACACGCCCTCGGAAGCGGACCACGTGCTGGCCGCCGTGCAGGAACTGGTGGCGGCCCGAAACGGCCGGCAGGCCGAGCCGACCCCGCCAGTGCTGCTGGTCTTCGACGAGTTGCTCCTGGCGCCGGAAAGCCAGCAGAAAGCCCTGGCGCGGCTGAGCGTGGTGGGGCGGTCGGCCCGGGTGCGGGTGCTGGCCGGGACCCAGCGGCTGGGCAACAGCGTCTCGTCCGTGGTGAAACAGAACCTGCGCTACCGGCTGGTGGGGCGGGTGGCCTCCCGCACGGAAGCCTACGAGGCCACGGGCGTGCGGGCCAGCGGGGCCGAGCGGCTGCTGGGCCGGGGGGACATGCTCTGGATCGCCGACGGGCCGCCGGTGCGGGTCCAGACTCCCCACGTGCTGGCCGACCACCGCCTCCTGCCCGAAGCCCTGGTCTACCTGCGGCGGGCGCGGGAACCGGAATGCGCTCGTGAACGGGGCGAGGACGGAGAAGCGGCGCCGGCCGGGAGCGAACGAGACGAAGCGGCGTCGGACTTCGAGACGGCCTTGCAGGCGATGAACTCGCGTCACTCCCTCGCGAAGGCCGTCCCTCCCTGGCTGCTGGCCCGCACGGTGGCCTACGTGCAGCGGTACGGCACACTCCCTTCTTTCGACCTGATAAACCGCTGGCACATGGAACGGGAAGGGGAACAGATCAGCGTGCCGCGCCGGCGGCTGGTGAGAGAGTGGGCCGTTCGTCTGACGGATAAGGTCTGATTCGGCATTACAAACCGGCATTACAGGTGTTCGCCATCATTACAGGTCATTACAGATAAAGGGAGGGGTAGGTGGATGGGATTCTCTGAAAGTTATCACCTCCTACCAGAACCTGTAATGACCTGTAATAACCTGTAATGACCTGTAATGACCTGTAACGGCACGGAGGAATTGGGGTTCGCCCGGAAACGCCGAAAAGCCCCCTTCGGATATCCGTGACAACCCGTGACATCCGTGATGCGGGAGAAGATTGACACAGAGCGTGTGAAGTCGTATACCAGGTGAGAGCCGGTACAAAGGGGAAAGAACATGCTGGAATGGCTGGAAGCCCTCTTCGGCGTCGTGATACTCTCTCTGCTGGCGCTGGCAGCGGCCCTCGCGCTCCAGGCCGCGCTGCAAGGCGTGAGCGCGGCCGCCTGGGGACTGGGCCGGGGCGTGCGGGAAGTCGGCGCGGGCCTCATGGCCGTGCTGACCGGCCTGGCCCGGCTGCTGGCCGGCGCCGGTGAGGGCGTGGGCGGCCTGCTGGCGGGCCTGCGCGCCTCCCCGTCCCGCTTCCACGACGACGGGGACGATTTCGTCGTCTACGAGCCGCCCTCCTATGTCGTCCCCAGAGCGCCGGCCCGTCGGTCGGAGCGCATCGCCGGCCTGGCGACCGCCGTCCTGGGCCTGGGCGCGGTGGCGGCCGTGGGCGCAGCCCGCCTGGGCCGGGCCGCTGCCCGGAAGGCCGGTCGGGCCACCGCCCGCGCCGGCCGGGGGATGGCCCGCGTGGCCCGCCGGGCCGGACACAGGGCGCGGTCCTTCGCCCGCGACGTGTGGGCCGACGTGCGGTACGATCCCGCCTCCTTCGTGGACACGCCGGCCTGGGCGTGGACCGTGGAGGACCTGGACGCCGTGCCGGAAGTCACCTCGGCCCTGGCCGCGTCGGGCGTGCGCTGGCGCTGGGTGCAGGGAGAAGACGGCCGCTGGCGGCTGGTGGTGCCCACCGAAGACGTGCCCCTGGCCCGGGCCGTGCTGGCCGAGCTCGGCTGGGACCTGCCCCCGGCGCAGGCCGAACCCGTGGCCTTCTGGGACGACGTGCCCTGGGGTCCCTACGAGGGTGAAGTCGTCGAGGAGGAAGCGCCGGCCGGCGAGGGGGGAACGAGGACCCGCCGGCCGCCCGACCCGGCCGCCGGAGGGCGGGCGGTCTACGAACGCTACGGCCGCGAGTACATGCGTGAAATCGGACGCCGCGGCGGCCTGGCGCGGTGGGAGAAGTGAGAAGGAGGCTGATCATGCCAGAAACCATTTTTGCAAACGACCTGAACTACTGGAAAACGAGTCGAACGCCGCCGGACAAATGGCTCGAAAGAGCCTGCAAACAGATCGAGTCGCTTGGCGGGAGAGTGCTCGGTCAGGCTTTTGCCCGCGATGAGCATGGGCGTGCGGCATATATGATGACCTTTGAAATAGAGGGTCATCTCTTCCGAGCCGTTTGGCCGGTTTTGCGCCCCAAGAATCCCAAGGATGAGTACGCTGCCAAAATACAGGCTGCCACAATGCTTTACCATGATATCGTGTCAAAGACACTTGCGGCACGGGTCCTGGGGGTACGTGCGGCTTTTCTACCGTATCTGGTACTCCCCGGAGGAAAGACGGCAGCACAACTGGCGGATTCCGAGCTGGAAGACAATCTCCCCGGGCTGTTTTTGCCGCCGCCGAGAGAATAGGAGGGTGTATGCGCAAACAGCGCTTTTTCGACCGAATGCTGGGCGCGCAGGCCCGTTGGGAGCGAGAAAGGAGGTGAAGGCGAATGCGACGGCGCGGCGGCGTGTGGGCCCTCTTCGACGGCTTCGACACCCTGGTCT
>WFWG01000045.1 GCA_015491235.1 Ardenticatenaceae bacterium | reverse complement strand
GCGTTGGCGTGGGTGCTGGGGTTTGGGTGGGCGTGGGCGTGGCCGTGGGCGTGTTGGCCGCTTGGGGCGTGGGTGTCGCCGTGGCCGTGGGCGTGTTGGCCGGTTGGGGCGTGGGCGTCGCCGTGGCCGCCTGTCCTGGCACCGCCGAAACAGGGCCGTAGAGCTCGCTCTGGTTGTTGATGTCAACGGCTTCAAGCATGTAGTAATACGTAACGCCGTTTTGCACGTCGGTGTCCACCCACGAATACGTGGCGCCCACCAGGCTGTCGCCCTGAGCCGGAGTCCAGGAGTCGGGCAGGCGCTGGTAGTCCACGCCCAACGCCTCTGGTTCCAGGCTGCGGCGCACGTAGAAGCCAGCGTTGTCAATTTCGGTGCCCGTCTCCCACTCGAGGCGCACTTTGCCGTCCTCCGGGAACGCCTCGAAGCGCACCAGCGTCACGGCCGCCTGTCCGCGCTGAAAGAGGAGCAGGTTCGCTCCGACGCCCAGCCCGACGAACAGGGCCACCGTTATTGTCGCTAGAGGAAGCTTCAGCGTCTTCCGGCGCACCGTCTGTCCTTATCCCTTGCACCGGATCGCGGCGGGAGAGATGACCCCGCGCGCTTCCAGTTCGGCGAGAAACGCCAAAAGGTCTTGCAGGGCTTGCTCGGCGCTCACGTCGTACTCGTCGCAGATGATGCCGGCGATGTCGGCCACACAGCGTTTCCCGTCAATCAGGCTCCACACCCGCGAACCCACCCGGTTGAGCACCTTCACCGTTCCCTGTTCGGGAAGCACGATAACCGCCTCCCCGTCCACCAGGCGGTCCACAGCCGACGGGTTGCGAGTTGGAATGGAAGCGGGTGTCCAACGGTCGGACATAGATCTTGTTCCTCCTTCGCAAACTTCTGCTCGCGCGCTACAACGCCACCAGGCGACTGAGAAGTCGCCAGAGCCAGTTGCGGGCCAGGCGGTATGCACGCCGGAGAGGGCACAGCGGACGCCAGCCCGTGGCGGGAGCCAAGCGTGCTTCTAGCCGTCCCCACCAGGCCATCAGTTTGGCCGCCAGCGTTGCCCACCCGGTTCTCAATTCCACACGTTGCTTTCCCCGCTCGACCAAGACCACCCGCCCCAGCAGGGCCTGGGTGGAAACTGGCGGGTCGAGCACAGTGACGTTGTCGCCCTTGGTATAGAGCGGGCCGGCCGGCGAGCAGGCCACCAGCCGGTGCACCACGTAGCGGTGGCCGTCCTGCCATACCACCAAGTCGCCCACGCACAACTCGTGAGCGGCCACCCGTTCGACGAACACCGTGTCGCCAGGCCGGAGGGTGGGAACCATACTGGTGCCCTGGACGCGCAACGCCAGCCGCTCCGCGGAACCCTCCTCCAGGAGTTGCGCCGCAGTCAGATGATACCGGATGTGTTGTGCTTCTTCAACCGGTGTGTGATTGCTCGCGGACATGGCTATCGCACCACTAAGGGCAGATACGTTCGACCCCGAACGACGACGGTTAGCGTGAGCGCCGTGCGGCGGTTGCGATCTCCCAGTGACGTCACCGTTGCGGTTACGGCGTGCGTCTTCACGGAAGCCGTGAGGGGAACAGCGACGGTGACGGTGAGCGGCACGGTAGAGCTGACCTTCAGCGTGCGGGTGACTGGCTGGGTAACCGGCCAGCCAGCAGGCGGTTGCACCACCAGTTGCACTGTGTCGGTGACGGGGGCCAGGTTGCCCGCGTTCACGGTGATCACCGTCGAGGCCCCGGGCCACGTGATGTACGTGGGCGGCGAGGCCACGGCGCTCACGTTGAAGGGGCTGGGCACGCGCAACGCCGGGTCCCCGAAGATGGTGAAGGTGTTGATGAGGTCGTAGTTGGCGCCGCTGGCGTAAACGGCCAGCTTGGCGGCCAGGGTCGCTTCGGCCAGGCTCCACGTTCCCCCGTCGAAGAACGCCTCGTAGAAGCCGCGATGGAGCACGTCGTGACCGGTGGCCACGCCCAAGCCGGTGGGCGAGAAGGCGGCCACGATGCCTCTCTTTGGGGAGGTCAACAGTTCCACTGCCAAGCTCGGGCGTATCGTGGGGTGGATCCAGTAGCCGTCCAGGCAGGTCATGGAGAGCAAGATGGGCAACTTGTCCCCGTTGGCCAGTGAAGGAATGTCGTTGTTGGTGAAAAGTTGCTCGTTGGCCCAGCGCTGGACGGAGGCGTGTCCGATGAAGTTCAGGAAGAGCGTTCCCGTGGTGTTGAGCGTTTCGGTCAGGGCTCGGTTGAAGGCCGGACAAGGCGAATCCCGCGAGCAGCCAGGAAAGAAGTCATTGAAATACAGGCGCACAGGCGTTAGATACGAGGGCAGGCGGTCACTGATGACGCCTTCCGAGAGGGCCACGAAGTCTCCCGCGTCGTCGGGCACGTCGTCAGCCACGAAGACGACATTCTGGCGCCACGGCTCCCACGGCTGGGCTTCGTAGGTCTTGATTTTGTCAATCACCGTCCGCAGTTCGGCTTCGCTCTCCACCGGAATGCGGCCAATGACCACGTCGGGCAGGATGTCGTCGCCCGCGAAGGCCGCCAGCAGGTTGGCGCTGTCCACCTCGCCCTGCCAGGGGTCCACGAAAGCCAGGTTGGGAGGCATGTAGATGGGCGGCGGTGAACCGTAGACGGAAGCCCCGTCCCCCTTGAAGTTCCAGTGTCCTCCGCCGATCAACACCACGTAGCGCGGCGCGGGCGGTTGCCAGGAGGCCGAGGCGTAGGCCAGGAAGTTACGGATGGCGATGGGATGGTAGATGCCGTCGTTGAACTCGTCGTAGAGGGTGGCCACGTCCACCACCAGCGTGCGCAGGCCTTGGGCCGCGCGGTAGTCGGCCAGTTCCTGCGCGGCCGTGAGGAAGTCGCGGTGGGTAATGATGATGTAGTCGGCGCCGTTGCTGGGGCTCTTCAGGCCCGACGGCTGGAACGCTTCCAGCCGCGTGGGGGTGAGGACGCGCGGTTCCGCCACCAGCGTGTACGTGGCCGGCCCGCTCTGGGACACCTGGAAACTCACCGTGTACGGCCCACTGCCCTGCACCAAGACGCCGGTCAGGCGCGTGGGAGTGAAGGGGGAAGTAATGTCGTAGACCAGCACGCTGTTCGTCCCAAAGCCGCCCACCTGATACTGCCACGTTCCCGCTTGGGTGTAGGCGAAGGTGAGCCAGTCGTCCTGGGCCAGGAAGCGACGGTCGTACTCCACCTCGAACCAGTTGAAGTAGATGTCCTCGTTCCGGCCGTAAACATTCGGCCCGAGAACGAAATCCAGTTGGTTGACGCCCTCCTGGAGTTGAGTCACCGGCAGCGTGGCCGTGATGCGGCGCAGGCCCTTGCCGTCCCATGTTTCGGTGAGGACGTGCTGGCCGTTGAAGGAGAAGCCGGTCACGTGGCCGGGGGCGGTGGTGCGCGAGCCGATCTCGGCCCGCAAGGTGGCTGGGGTCCCGCCGCCCGCCACGCCGGTCAGTGTCACGCCGTAAGTGCGGGTGAGGGTGGTCGAGCCGTTGGATTGCAGGCGGTCCCAGAACCAGGTGTCCTCGCTGCCGAAGTGGTGGGTCCACCAGTGGTTGGCTTCCTCGGCCCGCACCCTGGCGCGGTACGCGGCGGGCACAGGCGCCGACCCGGGGGAGGCGTCCCGTTCGGCCATGCGCGGCCCCGGTGAGCCGCCCACTGTGAGCCAGTAGACATTCTCGTCGGTGTACTTCTCGAACATGCCCTTCAGGCGGCAGGCCGGACACTCGCTCAGCCACGTGTCACTCAAGGCCGCGTACCGTTGGGCCATCAGGTCACCCCGGAACTTTTGCCCGTAGAACTCCACGTAGTCGCCGGGGTCGCAGGACCCGTCGGCCTCGCCCACCACCCGGATGGCCACCGCTTCTCCCTGGGTGCTGAGGGCGAAGGTGCGCGGGTCGGCGTCGGCGGCTAGGCCAGCGCTACGGAGAGCGTCGCACGTGATGCGGTAGATGCCGTCGCGGTTCACCACGATTTTGAAGGTCTGGTCGGCTGTGTCCTGTTGGGCGGACCGGCTCACCACAGGGAGGGCCGGGGGGCGCGGGGCCGCCCAAGCCCCGACCATGTCGGCGTTCAGCACGGCGCCACGCAGGGCGGCCTCGAAGGGGTCATCCTGGCCGGGGCGTCGCTGACCGTCCGTCCGGCGGAAAGCGGGTGGGGGCTGAAAGCGCACCTCCACCTGAACGCGGCGATGCCAGCGCAGAGCGCCTGTGGCCGAGTCGTACTGGAAGGGGAAGAACATCAGGCGTATCAGTCGCTGTTCCCGCACCCAGACCGGATCGCCCACTTGAACCGTCACACTGGGGTAGAACCCTGCCGTCAGTTCTGCCGGAGAGACCGGCTGCACGGGCCCAGGAACCAGATCGTCCTCCAGCGGCGCCGGGCGAGGGTTCAGGGGCGGGCGGTACGTGCCTGGCAGGGGTTCCCACTCGTCGCGCACAACGCGCACTTCAACGGGCCCCTCAGGTGGCACAGCCAGCAGGATGCTTTTGACGGGAAGTCGAGGTGCCCCTGGCCGTGTGAGCAACTCGAAGCCGGGCACGGTGAGCGTATCCTGGCCGCTCTGACGCTCAACCTGGTACGTGAGGGCGGAGAACGTCACGAGGAGGCGGCCCTCGTCAACGCGCTGCCATGCTACTGGAGGAGAGGAAGGCGCGCTGACAACGGGAACAGCGCGGAGAAGGGAGAGCAGGAACACCAGAGCAAGCAAAACACCAGTTGTGCTTCCAGCCAGGAACAACCGTCGGGCCATGAAAATCACCTGACAGTATCTGGAGATGCCTACCCGCCAAAGTCCGGCGGACAGCTTCACAAGCAACAGATTTGGTTTCAGGCAGTCCAGTTAGCTCGAGCCTGGCCCAGTGCCCAACAGGTCGAGAGGATCGGGGAGTTTCCGCAAAGGCGATCCAGCCTGCACCTCGAGTTGTAATTCGTGAACAATCGCTGGCCGCTCGTAAGGTTTTTTGGGCGCGTGCGACAGCGGTGGTCGAGAACGGTCAACCGAACGTCCCTCGTGCATTGCCTCCTCCCCTTAGATAAGTGCCAAATTCATGTATGCTCAATAAATCGCTACCGATAATACTACAAAACCAACAGCTCAGCAATCCCCCTTTGGTCATATTTTGGGGCGTGGAAATGGCATGAGATCGCGTACTCCTTCGGAGACCTCAGAGGCAAGCGCATGAACGTGTGCGGTGCCGCACCACCTCATTC
>WFWG01000044.1 GCA_015491235.1 Ardenticatenaceae bacterium | reverse complement strand
GAATGAGGTGGTGCGGCGCCATCCCACCCACCCAACAAGGAAAATTTGTGGAGAACTGGGGCGGTGCCGAGCCATGTCTCTGCTCAAACCACTGGTACAACGCACGTTGGATTTTGAGGAAATACATTGCTGGAGTATACTATCGCGCACCTATAATGCTGAGCCAGCAGGCCCGTCCACCGGAAAAGAAACAGGCTCCTCAAAAATCCTCTGTGTTCACCACAAAACCATCAGCAAGGAGGAAGTCAGATGCTGTCGCGCCGCTCTTTTTTGCGCCTTACCATGACGTTGGGGGGAAGTGTCTTGTTGCGCCCGCTTCTTCGTTCCGACTCCCTACCAACTCTCACGGCAAAGGCAGGGGGAAGCGTTCCCGATTTGGACATTACGCTGAAAGCGGAAGTCAAATCTGTTCAGATCCTGCCTTCCGGCGGGCCAACGACCGTCTGGCAATACACCGCCACGCGCAACGCCGGCAGCCCGGACGCCCTCACGACTATTCCGGGCTCCTACCTCGGGCCCATCATTCGCATGACCCGGGGAGAGCACTTCCGGGCCACGTTTTTCAACCAGTTGCCCGGCACGGAAGAAACTTCGGTTCACTGGCACGGGATGCATGTGCCCGACACGATGGACGGCCACCCCCGTCACGTGATTAAGCCGGGTGAGACGTATACCTACGAGTTTACCGTGCTCAACCGCGCTGGTTCCTACTGGTTCCACCCCCACCCGCACGGGCGAACTGGCCCTCAGGTGTACAACGGGCTGGCCGGGCTTTTCATCGTCAGCGACAGCGAGGAGCAAGCGGCCGGCCTGCCCTCGGGCGCCTACGACATCCCGCTGGTGATTCAGGACCGCACCTTCGACGCCAACAACCAACTGGTCTACTCGGCCGACACAGATGGTTTCTTTGGCGATACGATTCTGGTCAACGGTTTTCCCAACGCCAACATGAACGTGGAGGCGCGCTCCTACCGGCTGCGCATCTACAACGGTTCCAACGCGCGCATTTACAAAATTGCCTGGGAGGATGGCACGCCGCTGACGGTGATCGGCAGTGACGGCGGGTTGTTGGAGACGCCCCTCACCTATGATTATGTTACCTTAGGGCCGGCCGAGCGGGTGGAGTTGCTGGTGAACTTCGGCAAGTGGAGCGGAAAGACCATCAAGCTGCGCAGTTTGGCGTTCAGTGGGGCCACGCCAGCTTTCAACAACAACTCGACGCTGCCCAACGGGGCGGAATTCGACATCATTTCCTTCACCGTGGGCACGAACCCAACGCCCACGCCGGCGCCCTACAACGTGTACCTGCCCCTCGTGCAACGCCAGGGACGCCTTTCGACCATCGAGCGCTACGACGTAAACGATGCTGTCAACGCTTCCTCGCCGCGCACGTTTACGCTCTACCGCACGCGGGGCCAGTGGACCATTAGCGGGCGCACCTTCGAGCTGACGGCCACCGCACCTGACGAGAGGGTACAACTCAACACCCTGGAGTTGTGGGAGTTTGCCAACGTGGTGCCCGCCGGTGTCAGGGGCATCAACAACAGCGCCCACCCCATGCACATTCACGGCCCACTCTTCCAGGTGGTGGAGCGCATTCCGCCGACAGACGCAACCCAGCGGGCCAACTGGGAAACGGTGAAGGACGGATACGTGGACAGCGGCTGGAAGGATACCATTCTGCTCATGCCAGGCGAACGGGTACGCCTGCTGATCAAGTTCCACGATTACACCGGCCTCTACCTTTACCACTGTCACCTCTTGGAGCACGAGGACATGGGCATGATGCGCAACTATCTTGTCCAATAGCCTCGACCTTTAAGGAGGAGCCGAATCATGTCAATGCAACACCTTCAACCGTCAGATAACCGCATCAGCCGCCGACAATTTCTTCGCCTTCTCGGTTGGGCTGCGGGCGCGGGAATTGTGAGCGCCTGCACTCCCCGAATGTCGGCACCCCCCTCCTCCACAGGAATGAGTGGGATCAGCACACCAACGCAAACGACCCTGCCGCTGCCCACCAACACAGCAAGTGTGAGCTGGGGAGAAGAGGGCGAACGATATGACGATGTGGTAATGGCGTTGCGTTCCCATGCGGATCAGGTGGCTATTGTGCCTGGGGCCATGACACGTGTCTGGCGATACAGCGTCGAGGTTTTGGAAGGCGATCCCAGCCACGTGACACCGCTGCCGGGCTACTTGGGCCCTGTCTTGCGCTTCCAGCGAGGGCAACGCCTCCGCGTCGAGTACACGAACGAACTTCCTGAAGAGAGTATCGTGCACTGGCACGGCCTCCATGTGCCACCGGAGATGGACGGGCATCCCCGATTCGCCATCGGACAAGGACAAACGTACACGTATACCTTCGAGATTCGGAATCGCGCCGGCACTTACTGGTATCATCCTCACCCGCATGGGCGCACAGGCCCCCAAGTCTACTGGGGCATGGCTGGCTTTTTTATCGTCCACGACGAGGAAGAAGCTACTGCCGGCTTGCCAGATGGCGAATACGACCTCCCGCTGGTCATCCAAGACCGCACCTTTGATGCCAACAACCAACTCATCTACCTGACGGGTGGCATGGGTGGCATGGGGGGAGGCCAGATGTTGGGCTTTCTTGGCGATACAATTCTCGTCAACGGTCGCCCCAATGCTATCATACCAGTAGCCACGCGGCCCTATCGCTTGCGTCTTCTGAACGGCTCCAACAGCCGTATCTATAAACTCGCGTGGAGCGATGGCCGTCCCTTGACTGTCATTGGCACCGATGGGGGACTCTTGGAGCATCCTGTTGAGCGAGCCTACGTAACTTTGGCACCGGCTGAACGAATCGAGCTTTGGGTTGATTTTGGAACGCTTTCCCTTGGCAGCGAACTTGTCCTCCTGAGCCTTCCTTTTACCGGCCAAATGGGGCCCATGAGCAATAGCGGCATGGGGCCCGGCATGGGAATGGGAAATGGTATGGGACGGGGAAACATGGGGCCGGGTACAAGTCCTGGAACTGGGCCAAACACCCAGGCAGGCGAATCTTTCTCCGTGGTGCGCTTTCGGGTGGAACGTGAGGAGCGGAGTGACCAGCGGCTGCCATCACGTCTAAGCTCGTTCGAGCGTTTGGACCCAGCAAATGCTGTCAACAAGGAGAGCCCGCGGCGCTTTGTGCTCCACATGCAACAAATGAGCTGG
Source organism: Ardenticatenaceae bacterium (assembly GCA_015491235.1). Lineage (GTDB taxonomy): Bacteria > Chloroflexota > Anaerolineae > Ardenticatenales > Ardenticatenaceae > WFWG01. Next base: position 5,881 of record WFWG01000044.1, on the reverse strand, counting down.
CGCATCAATGGGCGCACTTTCCAGATGACGGCGGTTGCCGACGACGAGCGAGTGCGACGCAACACGGTCGAAATTTGGGAGTTCGAGAATCGCAGCAGCGGTGGTATGGGCATAGGTGGCATGGCTTTGCCGCATCCCATGCATGTGCACGATGTGCAGTTTCAGGTGCTGAAGCGAGAACTGATAGAACCGTCCATGCGCTCTATGTGGGAGGAGCTACAGGCTGGCTTTGTCAATGAAGGGTGGAAGGATACCGTACTGGTCATGCCAGGCGAGCGAGTGACGCTGCTTGTTCCCTTCGGGGATTACGCGGGCATGTACCTTTATCATTGCCACAACTTGGAACACGAAGACATGGGCATGATGCGCAACTATCTTGTCGAAGCTTGAGATGAGAGCGAAGACAGGCCTTGGCCCTGACAGGTTTGAAGCCTGTCAGGGCTTTTCTTTTCAGCAGGTGCCAGGAACAAACGCTTGCCCGGCCCTGCTTTCCCCGAAGCACTGAGCTCCCACCGCCTCAGATGACGCAGCGGCTTTGACGAAATGGTCTACCCCTGGTAAGCTACCAAAAAACACCTGAAGCCGTTCAGGGATGGGTGAGGGGAGAGATGCCCCGTCAGCGCCGTCTATACCCCTTTATACTTCTGGTCGCCTTTCTGTTGTTCTGGTCTACTTCCCGCACTTATGCCCAGGGGAATGACGCCCTCGCTGGTGTGCGTGTGGACGTGGAGCCTTTCCTTCAAGGCCTGTTCAAACCTGGCACCTGGCTGCCGCTGCGTGTCCGGCTGAAAAACGCCGGCCCTGACGTCACCGTGCGGGTGATGGCCTCTTTCCGGCGGCGTGGGGGTGACGTGGAGACCTTCGTGCGCCAGGTGGAATTGCCCGCTGGCGTTCGCAAGGAAACGGTGCTCTACGTGCGGCCCAACCGGTTCAGCCGTGAGTTTGTAGTGCTGGTTGAGGGAAACGGCATACGGGTGGAACAAAGCGTGCGTGTTCGCGCTTTGGAGGCATCCACGCTGGTTGTCGGCGTGGCGAGCGGCAATCCCAATGCCCTGGAGGCGTTTGCTCCCCTCAACCGAATCGGGACACGTGATGTCGAAGTGGTGTCGGTCGAGTTCCTCCACCTCCCAACTTACGCGGCTGCCTGGAACGCGCTGGACGTGCTGGTGCTGGCTGACGCCGACACGTCCAGGTTCACGCCAGAACAGCAGCGCGCCCTAACCCTCTGGGTTGCGCGGGGGGGAACGCTGGTGTTGGGCGGCGGGTCGGCTCCGGCAGCCCGGCGCGTGCTGGCTGGTCTGCCCGATCTGCTCCGCCCGGTGAACGTGACGGGCGACGCTTCCATCGAGGATCTTTCAGCCCTCTCCGAGTGGACAGGCGTGCCGGTGCGCGTGTCCGGGCCCTTCCTCGTGGCCCGGGCAGCGCCGTCGGAGGAGACCACCACGGAGGTGGTGCAGCAGGGCCTCCCGCTGCTGGTTAGCCGCCCTCTCCACCAGGGGCGTGTCGTCTGGATGGCCCTCGACCCCACCCGCACCCCCTTCGACGCCTGGGCCGGCGCTGACGACTTCTGGAACCAAGTGCTCGCGGGCGAGGCGCTCCTGACGCCTCTCGCTTTTGGCGAGCCGGCGCTGGAAAACCGCGAGGCCCAAATGGGGTGGGCGCTCAACAATTTGCCCTCCATGAGCCTGCCCTCTTTGCGCCTGCTGGTGCCCCTCTTCCTGGCCTACATTTTGGCCGTTGGCCCGCTCAACTACTTCCTCCTGCGGCGTCGCAGGCGGCTCGAATGGGCCTGGGGCACCATTCCGGCCATCACACTGATCTTTTCGGTAGCCACGTTCGCCGTTGGGTGGCGTGTGCGGGGCCGCGATTTGCTCGTACACCAGATCTCCGTAGTCGAAGCCTACCCCGATGCTGGCCTGGCGCTGCGGCGCTCTTACATGAGCCTCTTCTCCCCCACCCGCCGGGCCTACCGGCTGGAACTGCCCAATGCTCCCCTGCTCTCCCTGCTCGCAACCTCAGTGGACGTGTTTGGCCCTCCGTTCGAGCCGCTGCCTTCCGAGGAGCAATCCGTCTCCTTCTACCAGGGAGGAGTGAGCTCGGTCGAAAATTTCCGGACCAACCAGTGGACGCCCCGCTACCTGGTCGCCGAATACCGGCCGACCGACCTGATTCCTTTGACGGCTGACCTGACGCTGGAGGGAGAGCGCGTGCGGGGCACAGTGCGCAACCTAAACCCGCTTCCCGTGCGCGATGCGGCCCTCATCATGGGCGGGAAAGTTCACCGCGTGGGGGACATCCTGCCTCTCGCAGAACGAGAGGTGGAGTTCACCTTCTCGGAGCGGACGGGCATGATGCGCCAGCCCATTTCGGTTCAACTGTTTCCTTACGAGGGCGGAACGGACCGCGACAGGGAGCGGAAGCGCCAAGTGGTTCAGGCTATTCTGGAAATGCCGGCCCTTCGCCCGCGTTCCACTGTAATGCTGGTTGGCTGGGTGGAAGATGCGGTGCCAAGTCTGCGGGTCGAGGGAGCCACGTATCAGGGGAACCGCCTCGACTTTCTGGTGGTTTCGCTCTCGCCGCAGGTGAGGGGAGGCATTCCCCCCGTCTTGTGGCCGGTGCGCGTGAACGCTGGCGAAGATGCCTTCTGTTTCGGCGGCGTTTTCGGCCTGTCTCCCCTCTTCGAGAACGTCGAGATGAGTTTCCGGCTGCCACCGTCCATCGCGCCGGAGCAGGTAACTCATTTGCTCCTGTCGGCCCAACAGGATGGCGGCTGGGTTGACACGCCGGACGTGGCCGTGTGGGATTGGAACCAGGAGGCATGGGTCTCCGTGGAGGAAGTGGTGTGGGGGGGCGTCAACGAGATTCCCAGCAGCGGGAAAGCCTTCGTCGCGCCGGACGGCGAGGTGCGCCTGCGAATCGGTCGTCCCAGTGGCGGCGGGGGATGTCTCTACTTCTTCCTGGGAGCCCGCACGGGTGAAGAGCCATGAGCGTCGCCATTCGCACTCGACAACTCACCAAGCGCTTCGGCAAGCTGGTGGCCGTGAGCGACCTCGACCTGACCATTCCGACCGGCTCCATCTTCGGCTTTATCGGGCCCAACGGCGCCGGCAAGACCACCACGCTGCGCATGTTGGCCGGCCTGTTGGACCCCACAGAGGGCGAAATCGAACTGGCTGGTGAGTCCATCACCCGCAACCCCGACGCGGCCCGCTGGCTGGTTGGCTACATGCCCGACTTCTTCGGCGTCTACGAGGACATGAAGGTGTGGGAGTACCTGGACTTCTTCGCCCGCTGCTACCGCCTTTCCCCCCAGCGGCGCCGCCGCGTGGTGAACGAGCTGCTGGAGCTGGTGGACTTGGCCCACAAGCGGGACGACTTCGTGGAGCACCTCAGCCGGGGGATGCGCCAGCGCCTCTGCCTGGCCCACGTGCTCGTCCACGATCCCCCCATCCTGCTGCTGGACGAGCCGGCCAGCGGACTCGACCCGCGCGCGCGGGTGGAAATGCGGGAGTTGCTCAAGGAGTTGGGCAAGCTCAAGAAGACCATCGTCATCTCCAGCCACATTCTGAGCGAACTGGCTGAGCTGTGCGACACGGTGGGCATCATCGAGAAAGGGCGCCTGGTGGCCGCCGGAACTGTGGAAGAGGTGGCCGCCCTGGCGCGGGGTGGGCGTGTCGTGCGCGTTCGCCTGCTGGACGCGAGCACGACCCGGCCCGCGGCCTTGCAACTTTTGAAGCCTTACCAGGGCGTCGTGGAGGTGTTCGAGGACAGCGAGGGCGACGTGGTGGAGTTCGTCTTCGACGGGGACGACGTTGCGCTGGCGGCGCTGCTGCGCCACCTGGTAACCCACAACGTGCCAGTGATCTCCTTCAGCAGCGAACACACTGACTTGGAAGACCTCTTCCTTCGCCTCACGAAAGGGGAGGTGCAGTGATGCGAGGGCGAGTTGGGGCCCTTCTGGATGCCTTTCTGCCTGTGCTGGTCAAGGAAATGCGCGGCCGGATGCGGGGCGCGCGGGCGTTTGGCATTCTCACGGTTGCCCTGTTGGGCTTCAGCAGCTTTTCGGCGCTGGTCTACGCCATCTTGGTCAACACGTCCACGTGGGACCCGCGCACGGCCAGCAGCGCCTACATCGGCCAGTCCCTTTTCCGCTCGCTGATGCTCTTCGAGACCTTCACGCTCCTCCTCATCGTGCCGGGCCTGGCCGCTGGCGCCATCAGCCAAGAGCACGAATCGCGCACGTACGAAATGCTGGTGGCCACGCCGCTGCCGGCCGCAGGCATTGTGCTGGGCAAGATGGGGGCCACGCTCAGTTATGTGTTGCTCTTGCTCATTGCCACCGTGCCCTTCACGAGCCTCTTCTTCGTGTTCGGCGGCATCACGATCTCCGACGTGGTGACGGTGCTGGCACTGCTGATGGCCATTGCGGCCACATTTGCTGCCATCACCATGTTCTTCTCCGCCCTCTTGAAGCGCACCGTGCGGGCTGTGGTGTTGAGCTACGTGCTGGTGGCCGCGTGGATCGGACTCCCCTTCTTTGGCTTCATTGCTCATGGGATTTTGCGCAACGATGTCCCGCCGCGTTTCTGGCTGGTCCCCAGCCCTCTCAGCGCCGTCAGTTCGGCCTTCAGTGTCCTTTCGCCGGAGTCGTTCTTCACGGCCATTGGGCAAGGTGTGGCTCCAGGAGCCGTCACCATGCGCCCTACCTGGCACTTCACACTGCTCCTGTACGCCTTCCTGGCGCTACCGGCGGTGATCGGCGCCGCTCACTTCGTGCGCCCGGCTGGCCGTCGGCGCGCGCTCAGGCGTGAGTTGGCGGCCTTGGCCCTCGGCTGGGGGCTGTTGTTCGTGGTCGCCCTGGTGACTTTTCGGCCAGAGGACTGGCGGGGCCTCTTCGTCGCCCGACAACCGCAACCGGTGCAGCACCTGGAAATCCGCGAGGCCCCGGTCGAAGTAGCCCCTCCACCAACGCCGGTGCCGGAGCGGACGGACGATTAGCGCCCGCCCACAGTGAACTTGGGGCGAAAACGCCCTTGTACAAGAATCCGTGTGGCCAAGTAGCACTACGCTTCGTTCAGGCGCGTGGCGGCCGCCAGGAGCAGGTGGAAGGCGCGGCGAGCCACGTTGGGCGAGAAGTCCCGGCGCTCGTCCCGCCAGGCCGTGCCCGTGGCCCGGTTGGTGACGATGCAGAGGGAGGCGATGGGGATGCCCAACTCGCCGGCCAGCCAGACCTCCGGCGCCAGCGTCATGCCCACCACGTCGGCCCCCACCAGGGAGGCCGCTTCGATCTCGGCAACCGTTTCCAGGCGCGGCCCCTCGGTCACCAGATAGGTTCCCCCCTCGAAGACCCGCGCTTCGCCGGCCGCGTGGGCTGCTTCCACGATGGCTTCTCGGCCTTCCGGCCAAAAGGGGCCGCTCCAGGGCAGCGAGGGTTCCTGTCCGAAGCGGGCCGTGCGAACGCGCGTCCAGTCAAGCAAGTCGTCGGGGACCACCAGGTCACCCACGCGCAGCAGGGGGTTGATGCCGCCCACGCCGTTCCAGGTGAGGATGCCGCGAGCGTCCAATTCGCGGGCTGCCCAGATGAGGGCGCGGTGGTTGACGAAAGCGGCTGAGCGCTGCAACTTCCCCTCGCCGTGGCGGGAGGTGAACCAGACCTCCACCCCGTCCGGTGCCACCAGGCGACGGACCGGCGGCGCTTGGCCCCACGGCGTCTCCACGCGGCGCACCTCGGCTACGTGGGCTTCTTCCTCCAGGTGCAAGTGGTAGGCAGCGGTGCCGCCGATGATGAAAATCACTACTCCACACCCTTTCCTGTGTCAACACGTCGTGATTGTGCCTGCGCCATTCGTGCTCCGGCTTCCACGCAAGCCGAAGCCAAAAG
>WFWG01000043.1 GCA_015491235.1 Ardenticatenaceae bacterium | reverse complement strand
GAATGAGGTGGTGCGGTGCCGCACATGTTCATGCGCTTGCCTCTGAGGTCTCCGAAGGAGTACGCGACCTCATGCCATTTCCACGCACAATTTGTATTACCAATTGCGCGTGAGTGGTCGAACACTGCGCTACACAGGTTTTACGGAAATTTATGTAGCCGCCTTTTGTGGTTAATGTTTCGGAAAAATGTTTACTTTTTGTTCGCCTACACGCTTAACAGACGAAGAAAATGTGCTATAACCGACCCGTAGAATACCATTGGGTTGGCATCACGTCAAACAGGGCAGCCGTGCTGCGCTTTGTTCCAGCTCGTTGCTCTTGTCCTCCTGTGCTATAATGACAGACGGGCTATCGGTCCTGACAACGAAAGCAATGTGAACATGGTCCAGAGCACAGAGCTTTCCCTTTTCCAAACACAAGATTATCTGCTGGCCATATCCCGGGCGCTCAGTGAGCACCTTGACATCGAAAGCGTGTTGCGCCTGGTGCTTCAGGCGGCCACTACACTCACGCAGGCGGAGGCCGGCCTCATTGCCCTTTACATGCCAGACAACCAGGTTCGCATCGTGGCAGCCAGCGGCATGACGCTGGAAACGGCGCGCCAGTTTCACTCGCTGCTCCAGTCCATGTTTACTACAGGCCGTACTCAGCAGGCCGACTGGCACCATCCCGGCTTTCGCCGAGCCTTGCTGCGTGTGGCCCGGCGGCACGGGTTGCCCTTTTCGGAAGTCATTGCCATGCCCTTTGAAGACGAAGGGAAACCCATCGGCGTGCTGCTGGCCTTCCGGGCAGCCGGCAAGGTCGGGTTCACGCGATACGAATTGCGCCTTTTGGGGAACTTCGCCGATCAGGCGGCCATCGCCATACGGAACGCGCTCCTGGTTCAACAACTGGTGCAGCAGCGGGAGCGGATGGCGGCTATTCTCGCCAACATCGCTGACGGCATTGTGCTGCTCAACGAGCAGAGTCAGGTAGAACTGGTCAACCCGGCCTTTGCGGCCCTCTCAGGGTGGTCCCCCCAACGGGTGATTGGCCTTTATGCCTCTCAGGTGCTGGTTCTGGTGAACGATGCTGGCATGCCACTGTCCATACCAGCCCTGACGGGCCGGGCCGCGCGCCAGGAGGGGCACCTGATACGCGCTGACGGAACCAAGGGGCCGTATGTGAGTGTCATCTACACCCCTCTGCGGATGGGCATGGGAACCGAAAACAAACAGTTCGGCACGGTGGTCAGTGTTCACGACCTGAGTGAGCGCCACCAATTAGAAGCCGCTAAGCGGGCTTTTATTGCTGGGGTCTCCCATGAGCTCAAAACCCCCCTTACGATTATAATTGGCTACGCGGAAACATTGCTCCGAACTGACGCCGAATGGGACGCCGAAACGATCCGCCAGGGACTGGAAACCATTCGCGACGAGGCAGTCCACCTGACCCGCCTGGTGGACAACCTGCTGGACACGGCCCGCATCGAAGCAGGCGGACTGACGTTAGCCTTGGAGCCACTGCAACTTGAATCCCTGCTGGGCAGCGTGGTAGACGCCTTTCGAGCCGCTCACCCGGACCACCGCTTCGTTTACGAGCCACCCGACGAGCCCATGCCAGCCATCTACGGTGACCAGGACCGCTTGCGGCAGGTCATCCACAACCTGCTCTCCAACGCGGTGAAATATTCCCCGCCAGACACCACCGTACGTGTCGAGGTGTGGGCCAACGACCAGGAAGTGGGATTCTGCGTCTCGGACGAAGGGCCCGGAATTCCCCGTGACCAGCAACCGCTGATCTTCGAGCGCTTCTACCGGCGTCACGAGACTGCTGGGCGAACCGACGGTGCTGGCCTGGGGCTCTACATGGCCAAGGCACTGGTGGAAGCCCACGGCGGACGCATCTGGGTCCGCAGCGAGGAAGGACAAGGCGCTACCTTCTGCGTTGCGCTTCCCCAGTATACGGAGGAGCTTGTCCGACAGGCTCAAGGCACTAGATCGGCCTCTCACCGAAAGGAATCCGAGCGATAGGGACGGAACACAGCACCCATCTACCTGCGTGGCAGGTTGAACTTTCGGAGGTGAATAATGGCACAAACGTTCAAAGGAGCACTCATTCTTGTCGTGGACGACGAAGAGAAAATGCGACGCCTAATCCGCATGAACTTGGAAGTGGAAGGGTACCGGGTCATCGAAGCCAAAGATGGCCTGGAGGCCCTGGAGATGGTGCGCGAGCACCTGCCCGACTTGGTCATCCTGGACGTACAGATGCCCAACATGGACGGCTTTGAAACGCTCAAGATGATTCGCGAAGTCTCAGACGTGCCGGTCATCATGCTGACTGTGCGGGCCGATGAAGACGATCGGGTCATGGGGCTGGACTTGGGGGCTGACGACTACGTGGCCAAACCCTTCAGCCCACGCGAACTGTCCAGCCGCATCCGGGCGGTGTTACGCCGAACCAAAGGGGCAAGTGAGGAAGACGACGAAGGCGTGGTGGTGGTAGACGAGGACCTGACGATTGACTTCCGTCGTCGGGTGGTGATTGTCAGGGGCAAAGAAGTCAAGCTGCGCCCCACCGAGTGGAAGCTGCTCTACCACCTGGTCAAGAACGCCGGCTGGGTGATGACTCACGACATGCTCCTGGCGAAAGTGTGGGGTCACGAGTACCGCGACTCCCCTGAGTATGTACGCCTCTACATCACCTACTTGCGGCAAAAAATCGAGCCAGACCCCTCCAATCCCAAATACATCTTGACCGAATACGGGGTGGGGTATCGCTTTGTTGACTTCAAGCAAAAGCAAAAGGAGAAAGCAGAACAGGAACGCAAATAGTGCTCGACCACAGTGAATTTTGGGTAAAACGCCGACAGAGAAAATTCTCTGTTGCACCGAAAAAGTCTAACGATATATCTTTCAATTGCGCGCTTTGCGCGCAATTGAAAGATATATCCCCCTTTTAGCTGATAAACGACCACGCAGATTTACACAAAAATCTGCGTGGTCGAGCAACAGTGCTCCGCCACAATGAACTTTGAGCAGGCGGCAATGGAAGAAGACTTCTTTCTGGCCAACCAAGTTCAGTCAGCCCACAGGGCCACCACCTCAAAGCGCTCCACGTCCACGAGCCCTTTGTCCGTCAATTTGAGTTTGGGGATAACCGGTAGGGCCAGGAACGAAAGCGTCATGTATGGGGACGAGAGAATGCAGCCCAAAGATCGAGCAGCAGCGTGAATGGCCTCGTCGGCCTCGGCTACCTCTTCCAAAGGGCGGTCGCTCATCAGGCCAGCAATGGGCAGAGGAAGAGCGGCCAGCACCTGCCCGTCGGCCACAGCCACTTGTCCACCGCCCAGCCGCTCGATTTCGCGCACGGCCAGCAACATGTCGCTGTCGTTTGTGCCCACCACAATAATGTTATGGGAGTCGTGTGCGACGCTGCTAGCCAAGGCTCCGCGCCGCAAGCCAAACCCGGTCACAAAGCCTACGCCTACGTTGCCCGTACCTTTATGTCGTTCCACCACGGCCAGCTTGAGCAGGTCTCGGTCTGGGTCAGCGACCGCCTCACCATTTTCGATGCGGGCTGGCATGACGCGGGCATCGGTCACAATTTGGCCCTCCAATGCTACGATTACCCGCAAGGTGGTGTGGCCCGGGGGCACCGGCACCCTCAACCCTCGGAACGCCTCCCAGTTGATGTGTATGCTCGGGGGCAGCAGGCTGGGCGGACGTGGTACATCAACTACCAGGCGCCCATGTCGGGCCACCAGACGACCAGCCACGAACACTTCGCGCACCGCGAACGTTTCCAAGTCCTCCAACACAACGATGTCCGCACGCCAGCCGGGCGCAATGGCGCCGTAGCCGCGTCGGTCGAGCCCAAACCACTCGGCCGGATTCAAAGTGCCCATCTGCACAGCCGTTATTGGGTCGAGTCCCAAGCGGATTGCTTGGCGCACCAGGTGGTCAACGTGCCCTTCACGCAACAGGTCTCCGGGATGACGGTCATCGGTGGCCCAGCAACAGCGGCGGCTGTTGTGGGGCGTCACGATGGGCAGAAGGGCTTTCAGGTTGCGAGCGCTGCTGCCCTCGCGGATGAAGACGTAAAGCCCCCGGCGCAGCTTTTCGGTGGCTTCTTCTGGACGGGTACTCTCGTGGTCAGAGCCAATGCCGGCTGCCGCGTAGGCGTTGAGGTCCCGTCCGCTCAGGCCAGGACAGTGGCCATCAACCGGCACCCCTCGCTCGTGGCTCGCCCGAATCTTGGAAAGCACGTTGGGGTCCCGGAGAATGACACCCGGAAAGTTCATCATTTCGGCCAGTCCCAACACCCCCTCCTCGTCGAAGAGGGAGACCAAGTCTTCGGCTCGCAGTTCAGCACCGGCTGTCTCCATGTGGGTGGCGGGCACACAAGAGGAAGCCATAACGAAAATACTCATGGGCACGCCTTCCCGGCTCCGCAAAATGTAGCGGATGCCTTCCAATCCGTGAACGTTGGCGATCTCGTGGGGGTCGAAGATGGCTGCTGTCGTGCCGCGCGGCACCACGGCGCGGGCGAACTCGGGAACGGTGACCTGGGTGCTCTCCACGTGCATGTGGGCGTCAATGAGGCCAGGTGTGAGGATGCAATCGCTCACGTCAATTTCCTCAGCGCCCGCATAGCCGGTTCCCACCCCAGCCACGACACCGTCCGCAATAGCAACGTCGGCTTCTTCCAGCGTGCCGTCGAAAACGTTGACCACACGGCCACCGCGAAGCACGAGGTCGGCTGGCTCGTCGCCATGAGCGACAGCAATCCGGCGCTCAAGTGTTCCGTCCATCGTCGGACCTCCTGGATATTACTTTCCGTCCTCCATCATGAGGAGGCCGCCGCTGAAACAGCGAGTTCTTGATCCGGACAATCCAGGCGCAACTCGGCGTTGGAGAGCGGTTTCTCCAGCAAGCGGCAATAGTGAGGGGCAGGGCTGTCGGGCTCGTAATCTGGCTGGAAGAAACGACACGTCAGGCACATGCGCGCAATGCTGATGATGCCGGCTCTCTGAAGGGAGGCAATCAGCCGCATGAGGGTCAACATAAATTGCTGTTGTTCCTTCGGAGAAAGCTGCTCCACGTGCGGCATCAAGACATCAGCCCACTTGCTCAGGTGTTCGGCCAGCTTGCGCCCTTCCGGCGTGAGCTGTAACGTGGAGACGCGTCGGTCCTCGGACCAAGGCTGTTTCGTCACCAGCCCTTTGGCTTCCAACGTGCCCACGGCATCGCTCACCGTGGGTTGAGTCAACTGGAATTCCTTGGCCAGTTGGCTCACGCGACAGAGGCGATCGTCGTGATACAGCAAGTAAACGAGGGTTTGAATCTGAATAGGACTGAGACCGTGTACCTTGGCTTCGTTCCACAGCAACCACCGAAAAACATGAGAGAGGCGTTCCAAGCCCGCGATGATCTTTGTGCTCACTTCTCCGTGTTGTGCGGCTGGATCGAAGACGTGTCCCACAATGAGCCCCTTGCTGCACGAAATGAACGAAAGAACCTGGGGGGACCGCCACCAGTGAAAGTGACGGCCACCCCCAATTCACTTTGCCTTACCAATCCCCCTCTTTCGCGTAGGGAATGCTCCACAGAGCAACCTGCATGACGAGCGACTTGAACCACGCCTGGTGCATCTTGTCCACGTCCTCGGGGCTGTGCCCCTTCTTTTCCAGGAAGGGCCGAATCGTGGCCGTAATCGGATAGATGAACGCTACCAAGTACCTGAGCGGAATGTGCGGCACGGACGAAACGCCATCGGTCTGGTTCTTCTTCGCCCGGTGGTGCCGCAGGCCGATCTCGTACTGGTAGTTCAGCCAATCCCGATCATACGGCCGGGTGCACGTGTCTAAGATCCACTGGCCGAAGCGCTTGCGGACAGCTTCCAGATAGTCGGCCAGCGGTTGGCCGTCCGGCCCCGAAAAATAGTAAACCAGGTGCGGATGTGAGCCGACGAAATTGTACCACAAGTCGAGAATCTCCTCAACTTGGTCGGCCAGCACCTCACCCGCCATGCGCAGATATCGCTCGTCCTCGTCGGTGAAGAGCACGGTCTTCTTGAGGAGTTCGAAGTCCTCTTCGCTCACAGGTGCCTGCGCAACAGCCGGGGTACCGTAGGTATATCCAGGAATTTGCGGCGTGCTCATACTCTTCCCTCCTTCCTTTTCAATTTACACGGCGGACATCTTTTACTGGCGGCTGCGGTAAATAATTAGGAATCCTATATAAATGATACGCGAAAAAGTGGAAATTGTCAAGGGGGAAGTTCCGGGAATCCGCAGACTGTGGAGGAGCCATACGGAGCCGGGGAGAATACGGAGAAGGTGTTTCCTTGTATTTCTCCGCGGCTCTATGCGAGTTCTTGTGGAGTTGTACAACTGAATACGGCAACCGAGGAACGGACTGACAAAATGTTCCAGCCTCCCGGAGAAAGAGAAACCTCCGGGAGGCTGGTAAGAAGGCTAGCGAGGAAGAGCAGGGTTAGTACTCCGGCATGGGCGGCGTTTCCTTCTTCTCCTCGGGAATGTCGGTGATCAGCGCCTCAGTGGTCAGAATCATGGCACCGATGCTGGCCGCGTTCTCCAGCGCCGAGCGGGTCACTTTGGCCGGGTCAATGATGCCCGCCTTCACCATGTCCACGTACTCGTCGGCCAGCACGTCGTAGCCAAGATACGGGTTGTTCTCCTCCTCCTGGCGGCGGAGCACTTCCCGAATAATTACGGCGCCGTCCTGCCCGGCGTTGTGGGCGATCTGGCGCAGGGGCTCCTCGAGGGCGCGGTAGACGATCTTCACGCCCGTGGCCTCGTCGCCCTCCAGGCCCAAGTTGTCCTTCAGGGTCTCGCGGGCACGCACCAGGGCCACGCCGCCGCCGGGCACGATGCCCTCCTCCACCGCCGCGCGGGTGGCGCTCAGGGCGTCCTCCACGCGGTGCTTCTTCTCCTTCAGCTCCGTCTCCGTGGCCGCGCCCACCCGGATGATGGCCACGCCACCGGCTAGCTTCGCCAGCCGCTCCTGCAGCTTCTCCCGGTCGTAGTCGCTCGTGGTGGTCTCGATCTGGGCCTTGATCTGGTTGATGCGCGCCTTGATGGCCTCCGGATCGCCCTTGCCGCCCACGATGGTGGTGTCGTCCTTGGTGACAATCACCTTCTCGGCGCGGCCCAGGTCGTTCAGCGTGGCCGTCTCCAGCTTGCGGCCCAGCTCCTCGCTGATGACCGTGCCGCCCGTCAGGATGGCGATGTCCTGCAACATGGCCTTGCGCCGCTCGCCGAAG
>WFWG01000042.1 GCA_015491235.1 Ardenticatenaceae bacterium | reverse complement strand
CTGTGGGGCAAAATCAGCGCCTTCGTCCTGCAGGGACAGCCAGCCCTGGCAGCGGCCTATCGCTACTTCGCCGCCAGGAGTTCCGTGTTCGCACTGACCGCCTTCTACGAGCCTTTTGGCCTGGCGCCCTTGGAGGCCGCGGCGGCCGGCCTGCCGGTGGTGGTGACGAAAAACGGCGGCCCCAGCGAGAGCCTGCGGGAAGGGGAGGTGGAGTATGGAGTGCTGGTGAACCCGGAGGACCCTGCCGACATCGCGCGTGGGCTGGAGCGACTACTCTGCGACGCGGAGGCGTGGCAGACCTTCGCCCGCCGCGGGCGGCAGCGGGTGCTGGAGCGCTACACGTGGGTGTGTACTGCCCAGGGATACGTCGCCCTCCTGAAAGAGGTCGTGGTCGCTCCGACAGCCCGGCGCCCGGCACGCCTCTTGCCCATCCACCCCTACTTTCGCGACCCACGACCGGAGAATGACGTTTCGCTCCGAGAATTGGAGCACTTGTATTTTCCCAAATGAGGAGGGGGATATGGTAAACATCCCGGAAGGCGATCTCGACCTGTTGGCCGTCGGCGAAGCGGTGGTGGACTTCATCTCCACCGAAGAGGCCGATTCCTTGCGCGAGGCTCACACCTTTCGCCGCTTTCCGGGCGGCGCTCCGGCCAACGTGGCCGCGTATTTGGCCCGACTGGGAGGGCAGGCAACGCTCATCGCGAAGGTGGGCGCGGACGCCTTCGGCCACTTCCTGCAGGCGTCGCTGGAGCACACCGGCGTCCTCACCGACCACCTCGTGTTCGACCCCGCAGCCCACACCACAGCCGTGTTCATCGCCCACCCCAGGGGTACGCCGGACTTCGCCGTGTTCCGGGGCGCCGACGCGCGCCTGCGCCCCGACGAAGTGGACGAACACGCGGTGCAGCGGGCCAAGGTGGTGCACGCCTCGGCCTTCGCCCTCTCCCGGGAACCATGCCGCTCGGCGGTGGAAAAGGCCTTTCGGCTCGCTCGCCACCACGACAAGCTCGTCTCGTTGGACCCGAACTACAGCCCCCGGGTGTGGCCTGATCGGGAGGAGGCACAGGAGGTGTTGGGCCGTGTGCTGCGCTATGCGAGCATCACCAAACCCTCCCTGGACGACGCGCAGCGCCTTTTTGGCGGGGGACAGCAGCCAGAGGCGTACATTGCCCGTTACCACGAGATGGGGCCACAGGTTGTGGTGTTCACCATGGGCGCCAAAGGGGTGCTCTTCTCCGACGGCAACGCCCTCACACACATCCCTGCGCGCCCTGTGCGCGCTGTGGACGTGACCGGGGCAGGCGATGCCTTTTGGGCGGGGTTCCTCGTCGCCTGGCTGGACGGGAACCCGCTGCCACGCTGTATGCGCTTCGCCCAGGAAATCGCCCGGCGCAAACTGACGACGTTTGGCCCTTTACAAGGGGCAATCAACCGGCAAGCGGTGTACGCACAGCTAAAAGCGTAACGTCGAACGGGTGGAGCCGTTGCCGATGAAATCCCCATTGGTGACCGTGGCCACACGATAGGTTTGGAAACCCCTATTACTCGACCACGCAGATTTTTGTATAAACCTGCGTGGCCGTTTATCAGATAAAAAGATATATCTTTCAATTGCGCGCGAAGCGCGCAATTGAAAGATATATCGTTAGGCTTTTTCGGTGCAATATGGAATTTTCCTTGTCAGCTTTTTACCCAAAATTCATTGTGGCCAAGTACTATAGGCAACTGGTGAACAGGAAGGGAGAACACACTCTCCATTCGCGCGGTTGCACGCGAATGGAGAGTGTGTCCTTCAAGAAAGAGGTCCTTTCTCTTCTTTACGACGCAAACGATTGTGACGCTCCAACGCCATACTTCACCCGTCGGTACTCTTTTCCGAATCGGACGACGCGCCTTTGGCCTCCCGTTTCCCCTTGTTGTTGGAATTGCGGCTGTCGGTAATGTACCAACCAGAGCCCTTGAAAACAATACCTGCCGGGAAAAAGACACGCCGCACGTCCTCGTGGCCTTCAGGACAAACGGCAACCGGCGGATCGTCAAAGTGCTGCTGACGCTCGAAGCGAGTTCCACAAACGCGACATTCGTACTCGTAGATCGGCATAGGCCTCCCTCCGCGACGCAGTTTTGAGTGTGCTCCACAATCTCACGCCCGTCATGAACAGCAAAGCACGCCTCAAATTGTATTCTCTTCGTTTCTCTTGTCAACTTTTTAGCAGTCTTGCAGCGAGAGTGCTAACCGCTCGACCACAGTGAACCCTGTCAAACCCAGCATACGAGGCGTGCAGGGGCGGCTTCGCCACCTCCGCACGCCACAATTTCTCTCCCCTTTTGGGTGGGTGGGATGGAGAACGGCGCTAGACCCCGGCGCGAACTCTCTCCACGAGACGTTCAGGTCGGTCGCGGAAGGCCTGGCGGTCAACCGTGCCGGCCGCCAACCCCTGGACGATCTCCGTCAGAGTGGCGTTGACGGGCGTGGGGATGCCCAGCGTGTCGCCGTAGCGCACCACAGCCCCGTTCAAGAAGTCAATCTCCAGTTGGCGGCGTCCAGCCTCCAGGTCGAGGTAGAGGGAGGGCATTTTGCCCCCGCGCCCGCCCCCCACCAAGCGCGGTGCCAGCCGGCGCAACAGCCAGGGCGGGAGCGTGCGGAGAGCCAGGTCGAAGAGGGGAACCGGGTAGCCCGGGAGTCTCACCACCGGTATGCCGTAGGAGCGCATGACCAGGCGCGCTTCCTGCCAGGCGGTGTGCTCCACCCAAAAAAGGCCCGGGTGGGCGAAGATGCGCTCCGGCGGCCACCCCACGATGGCCGAGGTAGCGTTCCCCAGCATGTTCAACAGAAGCTTGCTCCACTTCATAGCCCGGTAGTCGGAAATTAGGCGCACCGGGAACCCGGCCTCGCGCAGCGCGTTGGCCGCCTGGACGAGCGGAACATCCCCGTGGACCGGTGCCAGGGCAATTCCGCCTTTTCGCCCGCCCCGCACGATGCCGGGTGCCAGCGTTTCGGCTGGCACGGAGATGCTGGCGGCCATCAGGGGAACCTCCGGCAGCACTTTCCTCACGATTTCTTCACTGCCCACGCCATTTTGGAAGGTGAGCAAGGGCGGCAGGTGAATGTCGAGGTTTCTCAAGGCCTCAGCGGCCTCACCCACGGCGAAGGCTTTCATGGTGAGGGCAACGACGTCGAAAGAACGAGCAGCCCCGAAAGCTTCGGCAAGATCAGCGACGGCGGCAACCTCCACGGTGCCGCGCTCCCCGTCACTGACCAGCGTCAGCCCCCGCCGTAAGGCCCCGACGACATGAGGGCGAACCACAAGCATCACCTGGTGGCCGGCCCGAGCTAATCTACCCCCCACAAGGGACCCGATGGCGCCTGCTCCCACCAGCAACCACTTCATCCGCTTGGCCTCCTGGCGGACTCGACCGGGCGCTAATCGCCCGGCAGTGGCTCCCGGCGCCGGCGCAGCAGACGCGCGGCCAGCTCGGTTCCGCGCCGCGTTCCCTCGCGCAAGAGGGCCTGCATTTCCTCCTTGCTCAATTGACGCCCTTCTGTGGCCCAAATGTAGACCAAGCGGCCGATGGCCCACGTTCCGGCGTAGGCGACGGTCACCTTGGCGATGATGCCCACGCCTGGAACCAGGCCCACCAGCTCGCGGGCAATTTGGCGGAAGAGCAGGCCCGTGCCGACGACGCCTACCACCTCACCCATGACGTCGCGGGGGTGGCCTTCTTTTCCGGCCACCAGGGCCAGCTTATAGGCCATCAGGAGCTGGTTCTTCGTCAACACCACCACGTCGGCCACGGCCAGGGGCGCGCTCAAGAGGGGCACCGTTCCGGCCAAGCCCGTCGTGAGGACGTACATGGCGTTGGCACGGGCTGTCTCCTCCACGAGGCGGTCCGCCACGATGGGGCGGAGTCCCTGCAACTGGCGCCCCAGGGCCAATTGGAGGTGGGGTACCACTTCCAGCAGCTTGGGGGCCAGCACCTCCTCAAAGGCGACCCGGTCGCTGGCCGAGGGCAGGTGAACGCGGGCGGCTTCACCCCGCTGGGGGAGCGCTTCACGGGCGAAGGGGGCCCCTAGCACCACCACCACGACCGGCACCTTCATCTCGCGCAGCCGGGCGCGCGCCTCTTCCTCATCCGGGTGGAGTTCATCGCCGTGCACCACCAGCAGGGCCAACGACCACCCGTTGCCAGCCTTGAAGGGCAACATCTGAATGTCCACCCAGGGGTGAATTTCGGGTTCGCCGCTCAACAGGCGGGCCAGGGACAGCACGTCGGGGTCTGAGCGTCCCGTCACCAGGATGTCGAAGCGGTGGCTCGCTTCCCGCCGGATGGCCTCCAGGTCCACCTCACGGATCAGGTTCAGCAAGTGATAGAACTTTCGTATGCTCATGGCTATGTCGTCCTCCGCACGGTTTCAGGAAGAAGGCGCCGATCCAGCTCTCTGCCGGGAACTCCGCCACGTGTGCACGCGCCGGCTGCGCTCCCAGAACACATCCGAGAGGGGACGGCCTGTGCCCCCGCGACGCACCAGGATGATTTCGGCCATGATAGCCACGGCTATCTCGGCCGGTGTTTCGGCGCCGATGTCCAGGCCCACGGGCGCGTACACGCGCGCCAACTGTTCGTCCGAAAGTTGGCGTTGCTCCTTCAGCAGTTGGAACACCCCCCTGATGCGCCGGCGGGACCCGATCATGCCGATGTAGGCCAGCGGCTTGTCAATGATTTGCAGGAGGGCTTCCACATCGTGCCGGTGGCCGCGGGTGACCAGCACGACGTAGGTATCCAGGTCGAAGTCGAAGCGGCGCAGGGCTTCGTGGAAGGGTGCCACGATGACCTCGTCTGCCGTGGGGAAGCGCTCCCGGCTGGCGAACTGCGGGCGGTCGTCGAGGACCACCACCCGGAAATCGCAGCGAGCGCCCATCTCGGCCAGCGGCTGGGCAATGTGACCGGCGCCCACGATGAGCAGGGTGGGAGGGCGCCCCAGCACTTCGACGAACACTTCCAGCGGCCCCGCCTCCGTTTTCAGGTGAAAGGTTTGGTGGCGGCGCTGCTGCAACGCGGCCGTGGCACGCTGGACAACCGCTTCGCGGGCGGACTCGTCCAGCCCCAGCGAGCCCAACGGCGGGCGGCTCAACCACACGACCATCTGACGCCCCACGAGCGCCTCGTCCGGCGCGCGCAGGACGACCACCCTGGCCACCGCCTCCCGTCGGGCCAGCGATTCCCGGATCGCTGCGACCAGCCGGCTCATGCCTCGTCCTGGTCTTGGGGCGGCCACGGCTCGACGAAGACTTCCATGATACCGCCACACACGCCCGTGTTTTCCACCGTCACGTCGTCGGTGAGGTCAATCTCCACCAGCCGGGGGCGGCCCGTGTGAATCACGTCCATTCCGGCGCGGATGACGTCGGCCTCGCCACACCCGCCGCCCACCGTGCCCCAGTGGCGCCCATACGGGTGAATGACCATCTTGGCGCCCACCTCGCGCGGTACCGAGCCGCGCACGCGCACCACCGTGGCGACGGCGAGGGGTAGCCCTTCCTTTTCGAGTTGCTCCAGCACGTCGTACACCGTTTGCATGACTTCGGTCCGCACCGCACCCTCTGTTCAAAACACGGCTTCCGAACTCCGTATCGCTATTGTAGCCCAAAGGGCACGGTTGAGCAACGCGGAAAGCGAACTGTGCCCCGGCGGGCTCCCCCAACGAGGAGGCCCCATGCTCCCACGGTGATGTCATGGCACGCGGTGTCCGTAGAGGGCATTTTCTTTGGTGATGCGGTCAATGCCCTTCATGTAAGGCCGCAGCACCTCGGGGATGACGATGCTGCCGTCTTCCTGCTGGTAGTTTTCCATGATGGCAATCATGGTGCGCGGCAGCGCCAGGCCGGAGCCGTTGAGGGTGTGGACGTACTCCGGCCGCGCGCCGGGCTGGCGGCGGAAGCGGATGTTGGCCCGGCGGGCCTGAAAGTCCATGAAATTGGAGCAGGACGAAACTTCCAGCCACTCGTCCATGGCCGGCGCGTACATCTCGATGTCGTACTTCACGGCGGCCGTGAAGGAGAGGTCGCCCGTGACCATCTGCACGCGGCGATAGGGAATGTTGAGGGCCTCGGCCACCTCCTCGGCGTCCCGGATGAGCCGCTTCAGTTCTTCCATCGAGGTCTCGGGCTTGACGAACTTGACCAACTCTACCTTGTCGAACTGGTAAAGGCGCTTGATGCCGCGCACGTCCCGGCCGGCGCTCACCTTCTCGCGGCGGAAGCAGGGCGTGTAGGCCACGTGGTAGATGGGCAGCAGGTCGCCGTCAATGATTTCGTCCCGGTAGAGGTTGGTCACCGGCACCTCGGCGGTGGGAATCCACCAGTAGTCCTCCTCGATGTCGCGGAACAAGTTTTCCCCGAACTTGGGCAAGTTGCCGGTGCCCACCAGGCAGTAGCCCCGCACCATGAAGGGGGGATAGACTTCCAGGTAACCGTGCTTCTCGATGTGGAAGTCCAGCATCCACTGGATGAGGGCCCGGTTGAGCAGGGCACCCAGCCCCTTGAGCACGAAGAAGCGCGAACCGGCAATCTTGACGCCCCGCTCGAAGTCAATGATGCCCAATTCCTGGCCCAACTCCCAGTGGGGCTTGGGTTGGAAGTCGAACTGGCGCTTCTCGCCCCACTCCTTGACCACGGGGTTCTGGGCGGGGTCGGGAGCCACGGGCACCGACTCGTGGGGCAGGTTGGGCACGCGGAGCATCTTGTCCTGCAACTGGGCCTCCACCTCGGCCAGTTGGGGCTCCAGTTCCTCGATGCGGGCGTTGATCTGGCGCACGTGCTCGATACGCCGCTGCCGCTCCTCGGGGTCTCTGGTGCGGCCAATGGCTTTGGACTCGGCGTTGCGTTCGGCCCGCAGCGCCTCCAATTCGGTGAGGATTTCACGGCGTCGGCGGTCCAACTCCAGGATTTCGTCTATGATCTCCGTGGGCTCGAAGAGTTTGCGCAGTTGTTCCTTCACGTAATCGGGCCGCTCACGAATCAGGCGAATGTCGAGCATGGCTCCTTCCTCCCTTATCTTGCCAGCCTCTGTCAGCTTCCCACTCCGAACAAAAAACGCCCGCCCTGCAGGGCGAGCGCTGCTCGCGGTGCCACCTGCCTTCGCCGTGCCCTCGCGGACACGGCCTCGGCGAGTCCCGTAGGCGGGACTCCTGCGCTGTAACGGGCGCACCCGGCGCCGCTTCACCGGCCCATAAGGCCGTTTTCGCGGGCGACTCGGGAGGGGATTCCGGCGGGGTGGCCACTGCCTTGCACCGCCCGGCAGCTCTCTGGGGTCCACCGTGCGCCGTACTCGTCTCCGTCACCGTCGTTTCCGTATGCAGTTGTGGGCCTTACAGCACCTCACGCCCCGTTCCGGTACTGGAATTATAGAGCATTGCCGGAGAATGTCAACGCGGTCATCACGAAGAAGTGTAGGGGCGGTGAAACCGCCCCGGTTCTACACAATTTTTTCCCCACGAACCACTACTCGACCACGATGATTTTTGTGTAAATCTGCGTGGTCGTTTATCAGATAAAAAATGGATATATCTTTCAATTGCACGCTTCGCACGCAATTGAAAGATATATCGTTATGCTTTTTCGGTGCGATACGGAATTTTCTCTGTCAGCGTTTTTCCCAAAATTCACTGTGGTCGAGTACTACCCCTGCCTGAATACGACTGGCAGATATTGTTTGCGGTTTAACCCGATGAGTGGATGTGCGCGCCGGTAGTATCCCGTCCCCGGCGAACCGAGCCAGAGGGTGTGCGGCGGGTTGGGGTCCACCACCAGCACGTTGGCGAAGGGCCAGGGCAACCCTTCGTTGAAAGGCGCCCATGTTTGCCCCCCGTCGGTGCTGATGAGAACGCCGCGCGAGGCCGTGTCGTAGCCGCCGGAGTAGAGGGCGCTGCTGGAGGCGGCGAAGAGCACGTTCGGGTTGGCCGGTGAGATGGCCACGTCCCGCAAGTAGGCGTCGGTCAGCAGGTGTTCCCAGGTCTGGCCGCCGTCCCGGCTGCGGTACAGGCCCCGCCCCTCGCCGAAGACAGCCACATAGACCCAATCCAGATGGGAAGGATCAGGCCGGATGGCGGCCACCCCTTCCCAATACGCGTCCCAAAATTCGCCACCCAGGGCGCCCTGCATTTCCGGCAGACCGGTCTGCTCCCACGTCCCCGGAGCCCCGCCCTTGGTAGAACGCCAGAACCCGGCCTCACCCCCGGCGTAGACCAGGTCCCCGTCGTGGGCGTCCACGGCGGTGTAGCGGCACCCGTTGCAATCCAGAACCAACGTCCAGGTGTTCCCGTCGTCCTGGCTGCGGTACACGTCGCCGTCCACGGTGACGAACAGGGTGCGGCGGTTCGTCGGGCTGTGGGGGTCCACGCTCAGGCCGGAGGGGATGCCCTCGGGCAGGCCGGTGCTGGCGGGCCTCCAGGTGACGCCGTAGTCGTCGCTGCGCAGCAGGGTGTGGTGGGCCTCGATCTCCTCGGCCTGGGTGATCCAGACCACGTTGGGACGTGCCGGGTCGGCCGCGACGGTCATGCTGTTGCCGCCACCCCCCTCCCAAGTGCCCACGTAGTCGGGGTCGTTGCAGTTCTGCCAGGTCTCGCCCCCGTCGTCGCTGCGGAAGCAGCCCACGTCCGGCATAGCCAAGTAAACGTGGGAGGAATCGGCGGCGAGGGCCAGGCCGAAGGTGACGATGTTGTCCACCCCCCGCGATCGCCATTTGCCGGGGGCGACTTCGTTGGTGTACATCTGGTCAAAGGAGCGCCCGTCGTCACGGGTGGCCCATACGAACTGGGAATCGGCCCACAGCAGGGCGTCCGGGTCGGAAAGGTCCACGCCCAGGGTCTTGGCGTCGCCGTTGAAACTGGCGCCGTAGGCCAAATCAACGCTCGTCCAGCCCAGGCCCCAGTCCTCTTTGCTGCCCAGCCGTTGCCAGGTGACGCCGCCGTCGGTGGTCTCCCAGATCTCGGGGTAGTCTATGTCAATGACCCGCACGGCGTGCCGGTCGTCAGCGTCGGGCCAAACGAGGAGGTTGCGGCTGCCCAAGTCGTCCTCATCGGTCCACCGCTCCCACGTCCACTCTCCGTCGTAGTGTCCCCGATAAAGGTAGCCGCCGTCCGGGTCGTCGGTGATGCATGTGTAGCCGGGGTCCCACACGTCGCCGTAAGTGGTGAGGTAAAGAGTGTTCGAATCGTTGGGAGCGAGAGCGATGTCGGCGATCTGGCCCAGGTCGGCGGCGAGGCGCGTCCAGGTCCGGCCGCCGTCGGTGCTTTCGTAGAGGACAGCCGGGCCGCAGGCGAAGCGCCCCTCCCCGGCCAGCAGGTAGAGCACGTCCTCGTCCTCCCAGGACACCGCCAGCTCAAGGATGTGAAGGTTGTCGGGCAGGGTCTCGTCGCTGACCCTGACCCAGGTCTGTCCGCGGTCGGTCGTCTTGTAAATGGTACCGTCGGCGACGTCGTATTTCGAGTGATGGGCCGCGTAGCCCACGTTGGGGTTGCCGGAAGCGATCTTGATGTCAGTGATGTAGCCGTGATCCAGCACCGGGCGGAAGCTCTCACCCCCGTCGCCACTGCGGAAGAGACCCGCTTCGGTGCCCAGGTAGAGGATGTCAGGGTCGGCCGGGTCGAACCCCACGCCGCTGACGTGGGTGACGGTCAGGCCGCGAGCGGAGCCGATGACGTCCCACGTTTGGCCGCCGTCGAGGGAACGGTAGGCGCCGCTCAGGTCGCTGGCAACGAGGATGATGCCCGTGGGGCCGGCGCCGATGGTGTTGAAAGCGCCACCTCCGCCGGGGTTTGTGCGTTCCCAGCGCGAAGAGGTGGGACTGGAACGCGGGGTAACCGGTCCATTCGGCGCCGGAGTAGCCGTTTCAAGCACGGTCTGTTTCGCTTCCACTCCGTTCGGCGTTGGGAGAGCGGTTTCAAGATTGGTTTGTGGTGCTCCCATCCCCGTGCAGGAGAAAATCGAGAGGGTAACAAGCACCAGATACGATAGGGCTTCTTTCAGCATCGCAAGTGGTTACTTCTCGTCGCCTAACGGCCAAGCTCAGCCGCTCGCCGCAGCGCCAGCGGAGGCGGGTCGGCTGCGGCGGGGGGGTAACCAGCCTGCCACAGCAAGGGGTTCCACCTCCTGCACTCCCGGAGTAAGGGCGCAGCACCGCTGCTGGCAAGACCTTTTGTCCAAAGTAACCGCGTAAGTCCTGTTGCAACGAGAGACGTCACCCTCTCCCCCGAAAGCCCATCACCGCGCCCACGATGATCACAGCGAGTAAGATCAGCCCCTCACCCATAAATGCCCATTTGTCGGGATAGCCCAGCGCAGGAATCAAAATCCCAACCCCACCAAAGCCGATGAGCGCCAGGACTGCTAAAGCGGCCTGCCACGGTTCCCGATCGTCCGACATGGACAGGCCCACGACCATGACAAACAGTGTCCAGGCGGTGAACAGAATCCACACCGGGCCGAAGTGCAACATCTCCCCAAGTACGACCAGCAGCCCCACCCCACCTAGGAGGAAAAAGAGCAAAGTCGCACGGCGCCGGCCAAACACCCAGGCCAGAAACAACCACGTGAGCGCCAGAATACCCGCCGGTAAGAGAAACA
This sequence comes from Ardenticatenaceae bacterium, assembly GCA_015491235.1. GTDB lineage: Bacteria > Chloroflexota > Anaerolineae > Ardenticatenales > Ardenticatenaceae > WFWG01. Next base: position 975 of record WFWG01000042.1, on the reverse strand, counting down.
ATCGCCACACTATGGTGTCCTTTTACTTTCCGCTAACTCTTGATTCACCCACACTTCCTTCACATATATTCCCCAAAACATGGCGAAAATGCGGCCTCATTCCCCCCTACACCTTCGGAATATGGCAGGGCAAAGCCCTCTGCTCAAGGCAACCGCGTAACTCCGTCATTGAAGCTATGTAATTCTATCCTGCTCACGTAAGGGAGTCAAGCCTCACGACCGGCCAACGTAGGGCTTTCTGGTTTTCTAACCACGGATTTCACGGATTGAAGAAATTTCCTTTTAGCACACGGTGCCGAGGCACTGTGCTCGAATTCGGCAGGAGGCGTGTAAGGAGGCGTTAAGGTGCGACGCACTTTCGAAAGTGCATCGCACCTTTGCCTCTCATCCTGCACGAACTCGGCTCTTGCCCCATTCCCGACAGCCAGCGTGCTATGGCCGCTTGCCCTGACCGTGGCCTTGCTTTCCTCAGAAGTTGTTGGATAAACGGAAAGCCCTGCCGGCCAACGCGCGGGAAATTTTGGGCTCAGAAGCAGGAGTGGAGTATAATGTAAACCAACGAGAAAACTGGCGCTCAGCGGTCATGTTTGGGGACCGGTTGGAACGCAGGCGTGCTCCCACAGCGGCACGGAGAACACGGGGGATTCGCCTCCAAGTTCCCGAACGCGCTCAAAGCGGCAAATTAACAGGCAGAATGACGAGGTGGACTCATGATTTCCTTTTCCGAAGCGGCCATTCGCCGGCGGGCTTCGGCCCAATCCTGGACGCGGGGCGTGAACTACTTCAACACCGGCCGCGTTGTGCGCGCGGTGCTGCGCGGCACGACCTACACCGCACAGGTGCAGGGCAGCGAGTACGAGCCCTACCGGGTCACCGTCACCCTCACACCCGACGGCGCCATCGCCGATGCCACCTGCACGTGTCCCTACAACTGGGGCGGCGACTGCAAGCACATTGTGGCGGCCCTGTTGTACC
>WFWG01000041.1 GCA_015491235.1 Ardenticatenaceae bacterium | reverse complement strand
CTGCTCCCGCAGCCGTTGAAACTCCTCGTCCGAACGGGCCGCTCGTTCGGCCAACTGCTCCCGCAGCCGCTGAAACTCCTCGTCGGAACGAGCTGCTTGTTCAGCCAACAGCTCCTCTGTGTGGGCGAGCGTCCGCAACACATCCGCCATTAAGTCTTCCAGTGTTGTGACACGTCCTTCAAGGGCCGGTTCGGTCATCTGTCTCACCTTGCACTGTGAGGATTACCGTCGGATGCCCAAAGTATACTTCTTCCTCTGTTCGCCGTCAAGGGAGGACACCTTACCTCCACGTCTTAAGAGTTGTCACTGCGCCTTTGTCTGTCAGGGTAAGTTGCCCCCAAGAGCGCTGTAGCCTCGATACGCTTTTCCTCACCTCGACACTTTGACGAAAGCGCCTGTCAATGCTAAGCTGCAAAGGAGTCCTGTAATCCCCCAACGAACTCCAACCTTGTCGCAGGAGGACGTTCACATGCGCATTGAGACGGTGGAAATCGAAGAGGCTGTGGACCACCTGCTGGTCCACAATATCGTGAACCGTGAGGGCCGCAAGGTGCTCTCCAAAGGCACGCGCCTGGAACCTCATCACCTGGATGCACTCCGCCAAGTGGGCCTGGAGCGTGTGGAGGTGGCCGTGCTCGAACCGGAAGACGTCCACGAGGACGAGGCGGCCGAGCGCCTGGCCGAGGCTCTAAAGCCAACCCACGCGAGGGCCACGCGGGGCGTGGGCGGGCGCGTCAACCTGCACACCACGGTGCGGGGCGTGCTCTACGTGGATGCGGAGCGCCTGCAGGCGTTCAACGAGTTGCCCGGCGTGACGCTGGCCACGCGGCCGCCGCACACCGTGGTGTGGCCTGAAAAGGGGCAGAGCCAGTTTGCCACGCTCAAGATCATCCCCTACGCCGTGCCGAGAAGTGTGCTGGAGGAGGCTCTGAGCCTGGCTCCCGGTCTGCTGGAGGTTCGCCCCTTGCCTGCCCGCCGCGTGGCCCTGTTGCTCGTGGGTGACACAGCCGCCCACGAGCGCCTGCGGCAACAGTTCGAGCCACCCACGCGACAGCGGGTGGAGGGGCTGGGAAGCGAACTCGTTGCCGTGGAGGCCGTCACGCTCCAGGAGAGCGCTATCGCGGAGGCCGTCCAGCGCTTGCTCGACGCTCACGACCTGCTCGTCATCGCCGGCCAGACATCTATCATGGACGAGAACGATCTTATCCCCCGGGCCCTGCGCGCGTCCGGGGCTACTTTTGAGCTTCATGGCGCGCCGGTGGAGCCGGGCAACCTGCTGGCCCTGGCCTACGCGCCCGGCAAGCCGATTTTGTGCGCGCCGGGGTGTGCTCGCAGCCCGTCCCACAACGTGGTGGACATGGTGTTGCCTCGCCTGCTGGTGGGGGAACGCCTGGGGCGGCGCGAGATTGCGGCCTTGGGCTTGGGCGGGCTACTCTAGCACAACACCCTCTCCCGACCCGGACACGATGACGCTCCGCACGTAGTCCAGGGCGCGCACCCGCGCGATGACGCGCTCGGCGTCGGCCGCCTCGCAGATGAGGTGGACGTTCGGTCCCGCGTCAATGGTGAAGTAGACGGGGAGCCCGCCGTCCCGCCAAGCGTGGACGGCTTTGATGAGGGCCACTGTCTCCGGCGCCCAGTAGAAGAGGGGGGGCGTGCTGCTCATCATTACGAAGTGCATGGCCAGAGCGTCGGCCTCAAGGCACGGACCCAGGAGCGTCAGATCACGCTGCTGGATGGCCCGGCGCACGCGGGGCAGCAGACGCTCCACCTGGGCCAGGCGTGCTTCCAGAAAGGGGCTGGTGTGGGCCAAGCGGTGCCCCTCGGCCGATGAGACGGCCTTCTCCTCTTCGGCCACCACTGCCACGATGTCGCGCAAGTCCCAGTGGTCAGGGGGAGCCAGAGGTTCGGCGAAGGAAGAGGCGTCGTCGTGGCCCGCGTGCCACCAGACGTAGCCACCGTAAATCGAGCGGGCGGCCGAACCGGAGCCCCGTCGGGCCAGACGGCTGAGCTCCCGCTCGCTCAAGCGCAGCCCCAGCGCGACTGCCGCCGCCGCTGTCAGGGCCGCAAAGGCGGCCGCGCTGCTGGCCAGCCCGGCGCCCATCGGGAAGGTGTTCCAGGAGTCCACCCGGGCCCGCCACGGGACGCCCGCACGTTCCCGCAGCAGGTCCAGGTGGCGACTGACGCGAGCACGCGCCGCCGAAAAGGCCGGCTGGCCGTTGATGGTCAACTCGTCGGCATCAAGGCGGGGGGAGAATTCTACCTCCGTGGTCGTGCGCGCCGCATCGAGCGTCATGGAGACGCTGTCGTTGAGAGGGATGTTGAACTCTGGATCCCGAACGCCCCAGTATTTAATGAAAGCGATGTTGGCACCCGCGTTGGCCCGTGCGCGCATCATGCGTTCCCGAAAGGGTGAGTTGGATTACAAGGCATCTTTTCATCTCACGTTACTTGACGGTCAGGTGTTCCAGTCGTTCCACCAGCGACTTAGATTCCATGTCAATTAACCGTTCCAACAACCCGATGCGGAAGCCCAAGAGTTCTTTCATAGCTTGCTGATAACCACGCATGTATCCTTCGGCAATTAAGCCAGAAACGACGTCGGTTGTTCGCTTGAACGCCAAGAAGACCTCCGCAGCTTCTGCTGAAGGCCAAGTGTCCATGCACTTGCGCAGGAACTCCTGCTGGAGACAACTCATCATGGCGATCATGAAATCATTGGTGACTCGGCGGTAAATATGGACCAAACCAACCCTCCATTGCCCGCGCCAGAACGATTCGTCCACATCGCCTTTCACGAGGCGAAGGTACCATTCCCGAAGGGTTTGTTCACGGGCAGGGCGCTCGTTTGGCTGAAAGATGCGGGCAGTAGGTTCATAACCAAAAAGAACATCGTAAAAGTTTTGTACAAACTCATCTGCCCAAGTGGACGTAACCGGATAGACACGCTTCAGCACTTCGGCATCTTCAGGACGGTATTGAACCAGCGTGCAGAGATTTTGCAAAACTTGTTCGTACATAACGTTTTCCTCCCCAAAATGCAATGTAGAATGGCCTTTAGGTAAGATTATATTGACTTTCATCGCGTTGTCAAACGAATGTTGAAATGAGATCAGTTTTCGTT
>WFWG01000040.1 GCA_015491235.1 Ardenticatenaceae bacterium | reverse complement strand
TCAAAGAGGCCTATCTACAAGCCGAAACGTGGCTGGAGGGGGACACAGAATGAGGACGTTGACTCATATTCCATTTGTTGCCAATCCGAAACGGGAAGGGACATTTGCGCCAAACGCTTCACGGCTGCAAGACGCTTGGCTTTATCAACTTGTGCCTGTTGCTGTTCGCGGATGGCCGTCGCCATCCACTCCTCGGCCACCTCTTCCACTTGCTTGCCGGCAGCCTTGGCGTCTGCTTCCAGTACACGCCATTGCTCGTCGCTTACATAAAGTATCAGTTCACGCATCTGTGACCTCTCCCCGTTTAATACTTAAAAGATTACCTAGATACAGAGTCGCGGTTGTAAGACGTGTTACATTAGTCACCTTACACCGTTCAGGGCACTCGCGGCAGGCCCATCTGAACAAAGTGATGGTCGAAAGAGAATACAGCGGCGTTTGGTATGCGTTCCGCTACAGCCATGATTGCACAATCTGTGTAAGACCACGACTTGTCTCTAAATTTTCGGAATATGCTAAATGTGCACTCCTCGATGTCCTCAGTTATGTACAAGATTCTGAACACATTGCTGTACGGCACACTCTCTCTGAATTTTATGGCTATCTCGGTAAATCCTCGACTCTTAAGCAACGTCATCAATTCCACGAGGACGTACTCTATAACAATAATCGTAGCCGGATCCTTCAGCCCGTCATAGAACGCAACAGCCTCTTTGTGATGCCGGTCAGACCTGTCAAAAAGCGCGTACAGTCCGCTCGTGTCTGCGATGATCACGTTCATGTGACGTCTTCTAGCGGTTGTAAACGATGTCGTCTACACGCTCGCTTATGTCCGGTTCGCCGCTTTCTATGGATCCGAAGAGATTGCGTACAGGGTCGTTTGCCAAAGTCCGCTGCCACTCTAGAGAGGAACTCACAATATCCGCGACCACTTCCTCCGGTGGTCTTCTGCGGACCTTTGCTTCTTCCAACAACAGGCGATATACGTCTGCGGTCAGCGTTACGGTCAACCTTACCGGGTGGGTATCATGCTCAGGCACGCGGTACGGCACAGAAGCCTCCCTGGCTTCGCGGACACCCGCTCTGTTCTTCTCGGGTGTCACATCGGCGAGCCGTCTCAAGGTCAATCGGCCATCTCGCATTTCCACGTGCAACTGCACATCCTGGCCTGCCTGCAATGCATCCCACACGTCCGGGGGTAACTGGAGTCGACCGTTCTCATCAACGGACACAACCCATACGCTCATGGAGCACGCTCCTGACAATGTTGAGCGCTTCACCCACCGTTTCCGCCCTTCACTCTCCTTATAGGCCACCTTCATTATAGCACATCGGGAGGTACGTCGGATGACGCCCATTTACCCCTTCGCCGCCATCGTCGGCCAGGAACAACTGAAACTTGCGCTGATCTTGAACGCCATCAGCCCGGCCATCGGCGGGGTGCTCATCCGTGGGGAAAAGGGTACGGCCAAGAGCACGGCCGCCCGCGGGTTGGCCGCCCTGTTGCCGCCCATCCGCGTGGTCGAGGGGTGTCCCTTCCACTGCGATCCGGACGCGCCGTGGCCGGAGTGCCCACACTGTAGCAGCCAGGAGACGCTGCGCGCGGTCGAAGCGCCGGTGCCCTTTGTGGATCTCCCCCTGGGCGCGACCGAAGACCGCGTCCTGGGCACGTTGGACTTCGAGCGCGCCCTGCGCGAAGGCCGTCGCGCGTTCGAGCCCGGCCTGCTGGCCGCAGCCCACCGGGGGATCCTGTACATCGACGAGGTGAACTTGTTGGCCGACCACCTGGTGGACGTGCTCCTGGACGCGGCGGCGATGGGCGTGAACACCGTGCAGCGAGAGGGGATCGCGTTCACCCACCCGGCCCGCTTTATCCTCATCGGCACCATGAACCCCGAAGAAGGGGAACTGCGCCCGCAACTCCTGGACCGCTTCGGCCTGATGGTAGACGTGGTCGGTCCAAACGACCCGGCCGAACGCGCTGAGGTGGTCCGGCGGCGCATCGCCTTCGAGGAGGACCCGGAGGGTTTCGCGCGGGCCTGGGCTGAGGAACAGGCCGCCCTGCGGCAGCGGATTGTAGCCGCCCGTCAACGGTTGCCCCAGGTGACCCTGGACGAGGCCATGCTGTCGCTGATTACCCACCTCTGCAGCCGTTTCCAGGTGGACGGGATGCGAGCCGACATCGTGATGTACAAGACGGCGCGGGCGATTGCGGCCTGGGAGGGCCGTACAAAGGTCACTGTGGACGACGTGCAGCAGGCGGCGACGCTGGTGCTCCCGCACCGTCGGCGGCGCCAGCCGTTCGAAGACCCTGGGCTGGACCCGAACCAACTGGCCGATGCCATCGAGGAATGGCAGCAAGAGCACGAGCCCGGACCCGACGAGGCGCTCCCTTCCGAGAGCCCGGAAAACGACGCGGGGGAACCGCATGAGGCACCCCGGCCGCCCAACGCCGACGGGCCAGAACAGACCTTCCGGCCGACGTCCCCGCAGCCTGTGCGGCCCTGGCACGTGCGGCCGGCGGACCAGCGACCGCGGGCGACGCGCGGGCGTCGCAATCCCACTCCTACCCGCGGGCGCGGGCACTACACGCGCGCGGTGCCCGACGAACGTCCCACCGATGTGGCCATCGACGCCACCCTGCGCGCGGCCGCCCAGCGTGGCGCTCTCTCGGACGGCCGCGTCACCGTCACGAAGGCGGACCTGCACCGCAAGGAGCGGGTGGGCCGTGTGGGCACCTTGATCCTGTTCGTGGTGGACGCGTCGGGTTCCATGGCGGCGCGGCAGCGGATGGAGGCCGTGAAGGGCGCAACGCTGAGTTTGTTGCTGGACGCGTACCGGCAGCGCGATCGGGTGGGCATCATCGCGTTCCGTGGCCCTCGGGCCCAGGTGTTGCTCCCGCCCACCAACAGCGTGGACGTGGCCGAACGTCACTTGCGCACCCTGCCGACCGGGGGCCGCACCCCGCTGGCCCACGCGCTGGTGCTGGCGCGCGAGGTGCTTCACCGTGCTCGCCGCTCGGATCCGGACCTGCTGTCCCTGCTGGTGCTGCTCACCGACGGTCGGGCCAACGTGCCCTTGCCGGACACCGACGGCGATCCCTGGGAGCAAGCCCTGGAGGCCGCCCGCGCCGTGGCCGCCGACGGCTTCCCTGCCCTCGTCCTGGACACGGAAGCCGGCTATGTCCGGCTAGGCCGGGCGAAAACATTAGCCGAAGCCCTGCAAGCCACACACATGTCGTTGGAGGAGATCTCGGCGTCAACGTTGATGCTTACCCTGGGGCGGCATTCGATGCTTAGACCATGGACGATAGACGATGGACGATAGTCCGACCATCGTCCATCGTCCATCGTCATTTTGAAGGAGGATGACAACATGAAACCGACGATTCGTTATGCAGTGTTACTCATCGGCCACGGGAGTCGCGACCCGGAAGGGGTGGCAGAATACCGCGCCTTTGCAGCGGAGGTGAGCCGGCGGTTGGGGATGCCGGCTTATCCCTGCTTTCTGGAACTGGCGGACCCGCCCATCGCGGTGGCCCTGCGCCAGGCCGTGGAAGCCGGCGCCACGCACGTTGTGGCCCTGCCCCTCTTCCTGGGGCCGGCCGGGCACCAGAAGAACGATGTGCCCACGCTCCTGAACTGGGCCCGCTCCCGGTGGCCTCAGGTGACGTTCACGTACGGCACCCCGTTAGGCCCTCACGCGTTCCTCATCGACGCGCTCGCGCACCGGGTGCGCGAGGCCGAACGCCAGGCCAAGCGGACCATCCCTCCTGAGGAGACGGCCATCCTGGTGGTGGGTCGGGGCAGCCGCGATCCCGACAGCAATTCCGACGTGTTCAAGGTTTCCCGGCTGCTCTGGGAGGGACGCCCCTACCGGTGGGTGGAGACCGCGTTCTACAGCCTCACAGGGCCAAACGTGCCCGAGGGCATTGAGCGCTGCGTCCGCCTCGGCGCGCGGCGGGTCATCCTGGCGCCCTACCTGCTTTTCACCGGCGGCATTCACAAGGGCGCGGTGCGCCAAGCCCAGGAAACGGCCGCGCGGTTCCCCGACCTGGACATCCTCTACGCGCGGCCCCTGGGGGCCCAAGAGCCGGTCTTCGCCGTGGTCGAGCAGCGCTTCCAGGAAGCCCTGGAAGGCACGGCCACCATGACGTGCGACCTCTGCAAGTACCGCCACCGGTTTGAGGGGTTCGAACACGAGCACGGTTTGCCGCAGAGGTCGGATCATCATCACGGATTGAGAGGGGTAGAGGGGTTGGAGCATCACCATCATCATTGACGATGGACGATGGACGATAGTCCATCCATCGTCCATCGTCCATCGTCCATCGTCCCCTATCCCGGAGGTTCGCGTGGATATTGCCGAACGATCGCTGGCCATTGTGCGGGATGAGTTGCGGCGTCGCGGGTGGGTCTTCCCGCTGCCGTGGGCGCAGGTGGTGGAGCGGGTGATCCACAGCACCGCGGACTTTGAATTCGCGACGCTACTGAAAGCATCGCCGGAGGCCGTGGAGGCCGGGATGGCGGCCCTCCGCCAGGGGTGTGCCATTGTGACCGACGTGCACATGGTGCGGGTGGGGATCGACGCCCGCCGGGTGGCCGCGTTGGGAGGCCAGGTGCACTGTTTCATCACCGCGCCCGACGTCGTCGCCGCGGCGCGGGCCAACGGCCTGACCCGCGCCGCGCAGGGCATCCGCCACGCGGCCGCGCAGGGGCTCCTGGACGGCGGGATCGTGGTCATCGGCAACGCGCCCACGGCCCTGCGGGAAGCCCTGCGCCAGGTGGAAAAGGGCGTCCGCCCGGCGCTCATCATCGGCGTGCCCGTGGGCTTTGTGGACGCGGCCGAGAGCAAGGAAGCCCTCATGGCCCAAGCCACCGTGCCGTGGATCAGCACCCAGGGCCGCAAAGGGGGGTCGCCGGTGGCCGTGGCGATTGTGAACGCGCTGGTGAGGATGGTGGTGGGCGAGGAGAGAGAGGAGAGGCTGGAGATTGGGGATTAGAGATTGGGGAGTGGGGACGTGGGTGTGCCGCCGCGGAACCGGAAGGGCAAGCGAACGGGATACACGACGGGCACCAACGCCGCTGCCGCGGCCAAGGCCGCGACCATCGCGCTGCTCACCGGCCGGTGGCCGGAAGCGGTCGAAGTGACCTTGCCCATTGGCGAGACCACAGTCATGCAGCCGGTGGACCGGGAGATGGGCGACGGCTGGACGTACTGCTGCATGATCAAGGACGCGGGGGATGATCCGGATGTGACCCACGGCGCCCGCATCTGTGCCCGCGTCCGGCTTGTGGACACGCCGGGCATCACCTTGAAAGGCGGCAAAGGAGTGGGCGTCGTCACCCGGCCCGGCCTGGGACTGCCGGTGGGCGAGCCGGCCATTAACCCGGTGCCCCGGCAGCAAATCCGGGCCAACGTGCTGGACGCGGTGCGCGAGGCCTGCCCGGAAGGCGACGCGTTCCTGGAGCACCACGGGCTGGAGATCACCATCATCGTGCCCGAAGGGGAGAAACTCGCCGTGAAGACGTTGAACCCCCGCCTGGGCATCGTCGGCGGCATCAGCATCCTGGGCACGACGGGAAAGGTGTACCCCTACAGTACGGCCGCTTGGCGGGCCAGCGTCGTCCAGGCCGTCGAAGTGGCGGCCCGCAACCGGGTGCCGCGGCTGGTGCTCACCACCGGAGGCCGCACCGAACGCTTCGCCATGCGCCTGTTTCCGGACCTGCCGGAGATGGCGTTCGTGCAGATGAGCGTGTTCACCGGCGCGGCCTTGAAAACCTGTGTGCAGGAAGGAGTGCGGGACGTGGTCATCGTGGGCATGATCGGCAAACTCATCAAGACGGCCCAGGGGCACATGACCACCCACGTTGCGGGGAACCAGGTGGACTTTGCGTTTCTGGCCCAACTCTGTCGCGACACGGCCGCGCCGGCCCCGCTGGTGGACGCGGTCGCGCATGCTAACACAGGCCGCCATTTCCTGGAACTGTGCCAGCAGTGGGGCTACATGGCGCCGGTACGCGCGGTGGTGGAACGGGCCGCCGACCAGTGCGCGGCCTTTGTCCGCCGCCACGGGGGCGCACTCCGTCTGGAAGTGATCCTGGTGGACTTCGACGGCGCGGTGCTGGCCCGCGCCGTCCGAGAGGTGCAAGGGGATGCGCCCTCGCGGCCCACACGGCCACCCTTAGCCCTGCGCCTGGCTTCAAGTGGACCGCGTGAGGAGGACGCCAATGGCTGACCGCGCGCGCATCCTGGTCGTGGGCGTCCCGCCGACAGGGGACTTGCCGCCCGACATCCGCGCCCGTGTGGAAAGGGCCGACGTGCTGGTGGGCGGGGAGCGGCACCTGGCCCTCTTCCCCGCGGCCGGCCGCGAGCGGATTCCTGTGCGCAACAACATCGAAGCGATTGTGGACCAGCTGCGCCAGGCGCTGGCCCGCGGGGAACGCGCGGTCGTCCTCGCCTCCGGCGATCCCCTGTGTTACGGCATCGGCGCCACCCTCCGGCGGTACTTCACCCCGGAGGACCTGGAGATCCACCCTGCGGCCTCGGCGTTTCAGATGGCCTTCGCCGCGCTGGCCGAACCCTGGCATGATGCCCGCCTTCTCAGCGCGCACGGCCGCCCGTGGCAGGACATGGTCGCCCAAGCGCGGGCCGCGCGGGTGGCGGCCATCCTGACCGATGACCGAGCAACGCCGGCGGTGTTGGCCCGCGCGTTCCTGGAGGCCGGCCTGCCACCGGACACGCCGGCCGCGGTCTGCGAGAACCTGGGCACGCCGGACCAGCGAGTGCACCGCGGCACTCTGGCCGACGTGGCGCAACGTACGTTCGCCCGCCTGAACGTGTTCGTCGTCTGGCCCGGCGGGGACGCGCGGCCCCCACGGCTGCCGGCCAGGGACGACATCTTCCACACCCGCGGCGGGCTCTTCACCAAACGGGAACTGCGCCTGCTCGCGCTGGCGGAACTCGACCTTCGGCCCGGCGAGGTGCTGTGGGACATCGGCGCGGGGAGCGGCGCGGTGAGCATCGAAGCCGCGTACCGCCACCCGGAGGTGCGGGTGTACGCGGTGGAGCGCCGCCCGGAGATGGCCCGCTACTTCCGCCGGAACCTTCAACGCTTCCCGGCGCCGAACGTGCGCCTGGTCGTCGGCGAGGCGCCCGACGCCTGTGCCGCCTGGCCTCGCCCCCACGCGGTCTTCGTCGGCGGCACCGGCCGCCTGGAGGAAGTCATCCCCTGGGTTCAGGAACGCTTGCGCCCCGGCGGCCGCCTGGTCGTCCACATGGCCACTTTAGAATCCCTGGAGCGCTTCCGCCGCCTTCTCCCCGAAGCGCGCGTGACGCAAATTCACGTCAGCCGCGGCGCGGAGATAAACGGGCGGATGCGGTTTGAGGCGTTGAATCCGGTGTTTGTGGGGGTGTGGTGGAAGGATGGGGGGAGGAGAGATTGGAGATTAGAGATTGGAGATTGGAAGTGGGCCGACGCTTCCATCCCCCAATCTCTAATCTCCAATTCTCCAATCTCCAATCTCTTTGTCGTCGGCGTCGGGCCTGGGGAGGAAGGCTGGCTGACCGTGGCCGCCGCACAGGCGATAGCCGCGGCGGACGTGGTCTTCGCGCCCTGCAGCGCGGGCCGGGAGGAGAGCCTGGCCCTGCGCGTGGTGCGGCGCTGGATCCGGCCGGGCACGCGGGTGGAACGGCTGGCCTTGCCCATGCAGGGCACGCCGGCAGCACGGGCCGCGGCCTACCGGCAAGCCGCGCGGCGCATCGCCGAGGTGCTGGCGGAGATAGCCCGCCGACAAGGCCACAGCCACGGGGCCTACGTCCTGCTGGGGGATCCTATGTTGTACGGCACGTTCGCGGGCATTGGCCGGGTGCTGGCCGCGCAGTACCCGCACATTCGGGTCACCATCGTCCCCGGCGTGCCCTCGTTCGCGGCCGCGGCCGCCCGGCTGGGATGGCCGTTGGGCCAGGGCGCGGAACGAATCCTCATCCTGCCCGCGACCAGGGTCCCGGACGCGGCCCGGCTGCGCGAGGCCCTCACCCAGGCGGAAAACGTGATCCTCATGAAAGTTGGCCGTCATCTGCCACGGCTTATGGACATCCTGGAGCGCCTGGATCTTCTCGACCACGCGGTCTACGCCGAGCGGGTCGGCCTCCCGGACGAACGCATCGTCCACGACCTGCGCACCCTCCGCCACTCGCCCGGCGATTACTTCTCGCTGATCCTGATTCGCGCGCCACGAGGGGAAACAACCCATGGTGATGCCAAACAACCCTAATCCCCAATCTCCTAATCTCCAATCTCTCATCTCCCCCAAAGTCTACTTCATCGGCGCCGGTCCGGGCGCGCCGGACCTCATCACCCTGCGCGGGTGGGCGGTCCTCCTGCGCGCGGACCTCGTCATCTACGCCAACAGTCTGGTTGACGAACGCCTGGTCGCGCCCGCGAGGGCCCGCGGCGCGCGCGTCGTCGGGTCCACAGCCCTCACCCTGGAGGAAATCGTCGCGCTCATGGTGGACGCCGTGCGGGCCGGTCGCGTGGTCGCGCGGCTGCACAGCGGCGACCCGGCCATCTACGGCGCGGTGCACGAGCAAATCGTGCGCCTGAAGGCGGCCGGGATCCCTTACGAGATCGTCCCTGGCGTGCCGTCGGCCCTTGCGGCCGCGGCCCGGCTGGGCGTGGAACTCACCGTGCCCGGCGTGGCCCAGACGGTGATCTTCACCCGCACGGCCGGCCGGACGCCGATGCCACCCGGCGAAGCCCTCCAGGACCTCGCGGCCCACGGCGCGACCCTGGCCATCCACCTGAGCGTGCACCGGATGCGCGACGTGGTGGAGGCATTGCTGGCCGGAGGGGCCTACACGCCCGACACGCCGGTGGCCGTCGTGTACAAGGCCACCTGGCCGGATGAGGGCATCCTCCGCGGGACGCTGGCCGACATCGCGGCGAAGGTGCGGGAGGCGGGGTGGACCCGCCACGCGTTGATCCTGGTGGGTCCGGCGCTGGCGCCGGAGGCCCACGAGGAAGCCCGCAGCCATTTGTACCACCCGGCCCACGCCCACCGCTTCCGGCCCCCTCGGCAGAGGGGAACCCTTTCGACCGCCGCGGGAGACCCGCAGCCAGCGGCCGAGAAGTCGCTGGTGGTCATCGCCCTGACGCGGCCAGCCACGCGCCTGGCCTACCGCCTGGCCGACGCCCTTGGCGCCGACGTGCGGGTGCCGGAACGCTTTGCTCGACGGCCCGAAGATGCCTTTACGGGCGCCGCGGTTGCCGAAATCCGGCGCTGCTGGTGCCGGTACCGTGGCCTTGTGCTCATCGTGCCCACCGGCTTGGCCGTGCGGGCCATCGCGCCGCTCCTTGCGGACAAGCGGTCGGACCCGGCGGTTGTTTGCGTGGACGAGCAGGGTCGGTTTGCCATTCCCCTCGTGGGCGGACACGTGGCCGGCGCCAACCGCCTGGCGGAACGCCTGGCGGCCCTCACCGGAGGCACCGCGGTCATCACCACGGCCAGTGAGGTGCAGGGCAAGCCCGCCCTGGACCTCCTCGGCCGCGAGCAGGGGTGGCGCGTGGCAGCCAGCAGCCGGTTAACCCCGGTGGCCGCGGCCCTGGTCAACGACGATCCCGTCGCCGTCATGGCAGATCCCGACCTGCCCGACGCCGTGCACGCCTACCTGAAAGCGCAATTCGCCGGGTGCAAGAACGTGACCTTCCTGGCATGGGACCATCCGGTCC
>WFWG01000039.1 GCA_015491235.1 Ardenticatenaceae bacterium | reverse complement strand
GGCTAAAGCCTAGCACTGCACGAGCAAGCCCTCTGAAGGAGGCTCCTACAGCCTGCTTCAGCAGGCTTGTTTTCCTGGTAGCCTGAGGCTTTAGCCTCAGGCGGGAACCGACCAAAGGCGCTGCTCCAGCTTTATTTGGTGTCAAAATCCATTTAGGGATGTCGTTCAGGAGCGTCGCCTCTCTGCTCAGCGCAGCGGCCTGCGAACGAACAGCGGGTCCTCGTTTGGTTGCCAGTGGACAAAGGGCGAGGGCTTGTCTACAATACAGCCCACAACGTGCAGAGATTCGTTGACCGACAAAGCTGCTGATGCTTGTCGGTCAACGGGGTGCGGAGGAGACAGGGTGTACGACCGACGAGGGCTGTTCTACGGCATAACGGCGTATGTGATCTGGGGCATCTCGCCCATCTACTGGAAATCCCTGCGCACGGTGCCCGCTGTGCAACTCATTGGGCACCGCATCATCTGGTCCTTCATCTTCCTCCTGGCCGTGCTGGGCGCCACCGGACAGTTGGGCCGCCTGCGCCCCCTGCTCCACAACCGGCGCACGCTGCTGATCTACTCGGCCGCGGCTGGTCTGCTGGCCCTCAACTGGCTCACCTACGTCTGGGCTGTCAACGCGGGCTTCATTGTGGAGTCCAGCCTGGGCTACTTCATCAACCCGCTGCTCAGCGTGCTGCTGGGCATGGTGGTGTTGAAGGAGCGGCTGCGCCCCTGGCAGTGGGTCGCCGTGGGGCTGGCGGCTGTGGGGGTGGGTTACCTGACCGTCTCCTACGGCCGGCTGCCCTGGATTGCCCTCACGCTGGCCGGAACCTTCAGCGTCTACGGCCTGGTGACGAAAATGGCCCCCCTGGACGCCCTCGACGGGCTTACGCTGGAGACGGGGGTGCTCTTCTTGCCCGCCCTGGGGTTCCTGCTGTGGGTTGACGGCCAGGGCAGCGGCGCCTTCCTGCGCACCGGCCTGGCGAACGACCTGCTCATGATGGGCGCGGGGGCGTTCACGGCGGTACCCCTGCTCTTCTTTGGCGCTTCCGCGCGGCGCATTCCCCTCAGCGTGGTGGGCATCTTGCAGTACCTGGCGCCCACGTTGCAGTTCCTCGTGGGCGTGCTGGTCTACCGTGAACCCTTTGGCCTCGTCCAGTTCGTGGGCTACGCCTGCGTCTGGCTGGCCCTCATCATCTTCTGGGGCGACGGCTGGCACACGTCGCGCGTCCGGGCGGTGGGCGTGATGGCAGAACGGCGGGTCAAGCCGGTCGAATAAAACGATTTGCCGGTTGGCGCACTTGTGGGTAGACTTGTGGCGCAGCAAGCGGGAGGCACGTGGTGATTGGCGAAATCGTGGAGACCAGCACACTGGGCTTTCGGGCCGAGAGCCTGACCCTGCACCAGCCCCCGCCACTGGGTGAGTTGGTGAAGGTGCAGCGGGACGGGGAGGACTACTGGTACGCGGTGGTGGTCTACGGCACCACCAGCGCCGACCTGGGGCGCCGCGTGGTGCGGCGCGCTACCCCCGAGGTGCGCGACGAGGCCGTGTACCGGGAGCACCCCCAGCTCGCTCGCCTGCTCCAAACTGTCTTCGAGGCGCGGCTGGTGGGCTGGAAGGACGAGGGGCGCGTGCGCCAGACATTGCCTCCCGCGCCCCCACCGCTGCACTACAGCGTGTATGTCTGCTCGGCCGAGGAGGTGGCGGCCTTCACCCGCCACTTCTACTACTTCCGCTTGCTCCTGGAGCCAGCCTTGGAAGTGCCGGCCGAGCAAGTGCTGGCGGCCCACGTGCGGCGGGTTTACATGCAGCGCGGCTATGACGACGAGTGGCTGGCGGCGGCCGCCCGGGAGATTGCTGGTCTGCTCAAGTCGGACCACGCGCGCCTGATGAGTGTGCTCTACGCCATTGACCCGGAGCGCTGAGCGTTGCGACCGCAATTCCGCCACCGGCTCGATACGTCCACCCCGCTTTTGCCCTCCTGCCAATTCGTCGGGCTGATCGCGCTCATGCTGTTGCTCTGCACCGGTGTGGCCGTCACGGTGGTCACGCCCATCCAGGCGCTGCGGCTCCTGCCCACGCCCACCCTGACGCCCACCATTTCGCCGACGCCCTCATCCACGCCCACGCCAACGGCTACTGCCACGCCAACGCCCACCACGACCCCAACGGCCACCCCCACTCCAACGCCCACCGTCACGCCCACGCTGGGGCCGGAGACATTTCTCC
>WFWG01000038.1 GCA_015491235.1 Ardenticatenaceae bacterium | reverse complement strand
GTATAGCGCATGGCTGCGGGCGCATCCCCGTCCACCGAGCCGAAGTTGCCCTGCCCGTCCACCAGCGGGTAGCGCATGGAGAAGTCCTGGGCCATGCGCACCATGGCGTCGTAGACGGCACTGTCGCCGTGGGGGTGGTACTTGCCCAGCACCTCGCCCACGATACGGGCGCTCTTCTTGTAGGGGCGGTCGGGCCGCAGGCCCATGTCGTACATGGCGTAGAGGATGCGGCGGTGGACGGGCTTCAGCCCGTCGCGCACGTCGGGCAGGGCGCGGCTCACGATCACGCTCATGGCGTAATCGAGATACGAGCCGCGCATCTCCTCGTCAATGTCAATAAGGCGAACATGGCCGATGTTGGCGGGTTCCACAGCGCTCATTGGTTTCCCTCAATTCACAAGTGCGTTGTTCACGTGGTGCATTCCCCTGTTTACACTTCGCTCGGAGCCATGACCTCAAGCGCTCCGCTGCTTGCTCCCATGTGCCTCACTTGTAGGTCCTTGGGCCGTTTGAGTGGCAAGTTCCGAATCGTGGACACATGGTGCTGATCTAAGGCGTCATCGCCATTTTGGGGTAGGTCAGCTTATGCTGGCAAAAGAAAGCCGGGGAATGCCGCACACTGCATTGCAAGAATTATACCTAAACAAGGGTCTTTTGGCGAACAGCAACCTGGCTGAACACTGAAGCGATGTTTTCCGCTCATTCATTTACAAAAGAAGTTTGGGGTTGTTCTCCCACCTGCTGGGATGCCGGCTTCGCTCGCGAGGGGCTTGACAGCTTCGGGGGAACTTGTTATACTTGTAGTAAGTTTATTCAACTTACAAAATGGCTGGGGGAGGAACACGGCTACCTGCTGCACCACGCGAGCGGCAAACCAACAGTTGTACTCCAACATTGCCTATTACAGAAGCCTGTGGAAAAGAGAGTTACCGCACGAAAAAGGGTACTGCTGGTCGAAGGGCCACTCACTGTCGGCCTGGCTGATCTGTTGAAGATTGAGGAGTACCAAGTTGTTACTGCGCAAGTAGAGGAAGTCCTGCGCCATTTACGGTATCAGGTTTTTGACAGTGTGATCCTTGACCCCTGGGCTGCGGGATTGAACCCAGAATCGTATCAGGTGCTCATTGCAGCAGTATCCTGTCCTCTGTTTCTGGTTCTTCCTCCTGCATCGGAGCACGTGCGCCTTATTTTCTTGGCTGCCCCGCCGGGCCGTTTCACGCCCCTTTTGCAATCCTTGAGTGAACTGTTTCAACGTCCTTACCTGTGGCGAGTGGACGCTCTTCAACAGCCGCATATCCATGTTGGGGACATCAACATTGACCTTGCACGATGGCAGGTCACTCGGCAGGATCAGGTGGTGCCGCTCAGCACAACCGAGTTTCGTCTTCTCGCCTACTTGGCAGCCAACCGCAATCGGGCTGTGGGCTACGACGAACTTGTTCGCGCCGTTTGGGGCTATAACACGGGCGACCGGAAGCTGGTGGCGAACCTCGTTTCCCGTTTGCGCCGCAAATTGGGAGCCGACCTGCTCTGCAACGTGCGGGGATACGGCTATCGCCTGTGTGTGGACAGTGAGGACGAATAGGTTTGTTTTTGAAAACTTTATATCAATTTTGGTGATAATCTGCCAAACAAAATTGCGAATTACCTCTTATAATAATACTTAAACTGCTGCTGTCCGTCACGAACTGTTTTCTCCATCGAGCATTTTCTCTCCGCCCAACGTCAACGAGAGAAACACACATCAGGCGCACTCACGAGGAGGGGAACACACAGTGCCCCTTCTGCCCTGGGTCTTGCCCGCGTGGCTGGTCGGATAAGCCACGGACAGGGGCAAGAAGAGGAGCAACGGCGCTACCTCGTGGTTTATCCCTTCACGCGAAGCGATTGCCCGGTGCTCGACGATCTCCTGGGATTGGCATGTCTTCATCATCGCTGAGTGCGGAGTAAACGTACTCATGCAAGAAAATAACTCACAGAACGGGGGGATCAGATGAACGTGAGAGGAACAAAACGAAAATGGTTTGTCCTGTTGTTGGCGCTGTCGTTCGTCGTTTTCGCCACGACACCTTTCACGCTGGCCCAAGTGCCTGAATGGCAACCCTACACCAGTTACACTGTTGGCGATGTGGTGAGCTACAACGGTCAGTTGTACGAGGCTCTTCAGTCTCACACATCGTTGCCGGGATGGGAGCCGCCCAACGTGCCGGCATTGTGGCAGCCGGTGAGCGGCGGAAATCCCACGCCCACCCAGCCGTCGCAACCTACAGCTACGCCCACCAGTACGCCAGCAGCGCCCACGCCCACCCAGCCGTCACAACCCACAGCCACGCCCACCAGTACCCCTACACCACAGCCCACCCCGCCAGCCTCACCTACGCCTCTACCTACCAGCACGCCGCTCCCCGGCGGAGACCACGAACAATGCCGGCCTGAAGGGCTTTACTCGACACCTGGAGTACAATCCCCCTACTGCACGGTCTACGACACCAGTGGCCGCGAAAAACTAGGGCCCAACCACACTCGCCGTATCATCGGATACTTTACCTCGTGGCGCCACGGCAAGAATGGCCAGCCGGCTTTCCTGGTGCCCGACATCCCGTGGGACAAGGTAACCCACATCAACTACGCCTTTGCTCATATTGATGACAACAACCGCATCTCCATTGGTGACCCCAACAACCCTAACAACCCGGCCACGGGAATGGAGTGGCCTGGCGTTCCTGGTGCGGAGATGGACCCGGCGTATCCCTTCAAGGGACACTTCAACCTGCTCAACAAGTACAAAAAGCAGTACCCACACGTGAAGCTGCTCATCTCCGTTGGCGGTTGGGCGGAGACAGGTGGATACTTCGACGAGAACGGCAACCGGGTGGCCAATGGTGGGTTTTATGAGATGACCAAGACCGACGCCGGCATTAATACCTTTGCCGACTCGGTGGTGGAGTTCCTGCGCACCTACGGCTTCGACGGCGTGGACATTGATTACGAGTATCCAACCTCCATGTCCTACGCTGGCAACCCGGACGACTTCTGGATTGCCGAACCGCTGCGCGGCCAGCTTTGGGAGCGTTATGTGGTGCTCATGCGCACGTTGCGGGAGAAGCTGGACGCGGCGGGCGCCCAAGATGGCAAGCACTACCTCCTCACCGCTGCGGTGCCGGCCTCGGGCTGGTTGCTGCGTGGCATGGAGGACTTCGGGGTGACCCAGTACCTCGATTTCGTTAACATTATGACGTATGACCTTCACGGTGCTTGGAATGAATACGTGGGCCACAACGCCGCCCTGTACGACACGGGCCAAGACGCAGAACTGATTGCCGCCAACGTCTACGGCGCCTATGACGGCATCGGTTATCTGAACACCGACTGGGCCGTTCATTACTACCGCGGCTCCCTGCCGCCCGGCCGCATCAACATCGGCGTGCCTTTCTACACCCGCGGCTGGCAGGAGGTGACTGGTGGCACCAACGGACTCTGGGGAAGCGCCGTCCTGCCCGATCAGACCAAGTGCCCGCCAGGAACTGGCCTGGGCAATAACAAGTGCGGCTACGGCGCCATGGGCATTGACAACCTGTGGCACGACTTAGACCCCAACGGCAACGAGATTTTCTCCGGCACGAACCCCATGTGGCACGCCAAGAACCTGGAGTACGGCATCGAACCCAGTTATTTGAGCGCCTACGGCCTCGACCCGGTTAACGACCCGGCTGATCGCTTGGTAGGCGATTACGTGCGTTACTACGACAACGTGGCCGAGGCGCCCTGGCTCTGGAATGCCCAAAAGCGCGTCTTCCTCTCCATTGAGGATGAACAGTCGCTCCAAGCCAAGGTACAGTACGTGAAGGAAAAAGGGTTGGGCGGCATCATGATCTGGGAACTGGCCGGTGACTACGACTTCTACCCACAGCGAAACGGCGGTCAGGGGGAGTACTTTATAGGCCAGCGGCTCATTACCACTATTTACGACGGCTTGCGCAACGCCACCCCCTACGAGACACGTCGAGCCACACGCCCCATGCCCACTCAGGCAGTCAACATCAAAGTGGACGTTTACGGCTTCCCGTTGGGAGACTACAACTACCCCATTACTCCCAAGATTAAGTTCACCAACCTTACCGGTGTGACTATTCCTGGCGGCACTCGCATCGAGTTCGACGTGCCCACCTCAACGTCCACCGACATCGGCGACATGAGCGGTTGGGGTCTTCAGGTTGTTCAGCCAGGACACACGGGCAACAACGTGGGCGGCCTAAAGGGAGTCCACCACCGGGTTGCGGTCACTGTTCCCTCGTGGCAGTCCTGGGCACCCGGCCAGTCCATCGAGGTCAACATTCGCTACAAGCTGCCCATATCAGGACCCTCGAACTACACTATTACCATCAACGGTCAGACCTACGCCTTCGCCGACGAATACCCACGACTGCCGGTGGTGACGCCCGGTGGCGGCAACCCTACCCCCACACCCACCTTGCCGCCCGGCGCCACCCCCACGCCCACGCCGACACCACCACCAGGCCAATGTTCGGCGCCAGCGTGGGATCCGAGTACAGTCTACGTGGGGGGCAATGTGGTTTCCCACAACGGCCACCTGTGGCGGGCTAAGTGGTGGACGCAAGGTGAGGAGCCTGGCACTACTGGCCCGTGGGGCGTCTGGGAGGATCTAGGGCCCTGTTAGTCGTTAAACGACGACACGCTCACTGGGGTGCCCAGGCCGATTTCACACCATCCTGGGCGCCCCTGTCCTGTCAACCCCGCCGCTTTCACCGCTGCCTCAATGCACGTCCCCGCCCATGATACCACCAGAAAAGGAGGTGAGAATTTCTACTACTGCGCTGTAAGCAGCCTTGTTGACTGAGAGCAACCACTGGCGTCTCGTCTGAGGCAGCGCCGGTGGGCAACTACTCGACAGAGAGGGAAAAAATGACTAGACGCCTGTGCTCATTGCTCATTTTGGTGTTGTTGCTGACTGTCAAGACGGCTGCACTGGCGCGGAGCGTGGAAGATGTGGCTCCCTTGCTCAACTTGGACTTGCCCAATGTGATTCCAGGGCGTTACATTGTCGTCTTAAAGGAAAACGAAGTGACGGCTCAAGCCGCCCTGATTGCCTCAGTGGAAGCAATGGATGGTCAGATTCATCACGAGTACACTGCGGCGTTACGGGGCTTCGCAGCTACGATGCCTGAACCAGCCGTGGAAGCACTGCGCCGCAACCCGGCCGTGGCCTTTGTGGAGGCCGACCAGGTAGCCACAATTGTGGACGGCGTGACGGTCGAAGCAGTTCAACAGCCGGCCACCTGGGGATTGGATCGAATTGACCAGCGAGATCTGCCCCTTAACAACACTTACACCTATTTCCTCACCGGCCAGGGGGTAGACGTGTACGTGATTGACACCGGCATCCGGCGAACCCACCAAGAGTTTGAGGGCCGGGCAGTCCACGGGTTTACGGCCATCAACGACGGGCGCGGGTCGGACGATTGCAATGGTCACGGCACGCACGTGGCCGGCACCATTGGTGGGCGCACGTATGGCGTGGCCAAGGATGTACGCCTGTACGCTGTGCGTGTGTTAGGGTGCAGCGGAAGCGGCAGCTATTCCGACATCATTGCCGGCGTAGACTGGGTAACGCGGAACGCCAGAGGGCCTTCGGTAGCCAACATGAGCTTGGGTGGCGGGCCATCGGCAGCCCTTGACAACGCAGTGCGTAATTCGATCGCTGCTGGTGTGGTCTACGCCATCGCAGCGGGCAACGACAACGCAAATGCGTGCAATTATTCGCCCGCGAGAACGCTTGAAGCCCTAACGGTGGGCGCGACTACCTCCTCAGACGCTCGCTCCTCCTTCTCCAACTATGGCACCTGTGTGGACATCTTTGCACCCGGCTCCGGCATTACGTCAGCGTGGTACAGCAGCGATGTCGCTACACGCTCGCTGAGTGGCACCTCTATGGCCTCGCCCCACGTTGCTGGCGTGGCCGCCTTGTACCTGGAGGCCCATCCCAATGCCTCCCCGTCACAGGTGGCCGATGCCATTGTAAGTGAGGCCACGGCTGGAAGGCTGGCAAACGTCGGGCCCGGGTCGCCCAACCGACTCCTCTATTCCCTCATCACTGGCGGGGGGCCAGTCCCCACCCCGACAACGACGCCTCAGCCCACCGCTACGCCCACGTTGCCACCTGAAGCCTGCACGGCGCCTCCTTGGGACCCGAACACCGTATATCTCGCAGGCGACGTGGTTTCTCACAACGGCCACCTGTGGCGAGCCAAGTGGTGGACGCGAGGTGAAGAACCTGGGACGACCGGCCCGTGGGGCGTCTGGGAAGACTTGGGGCCGTGTGACGGTTCTCAGCCCACTCCTACTCCCACACCGCCGGTTGGACCGAGCCCGACACCAACACAGTCGCCAGCACCCACTCCTACACCGCCCGGAAACGTAACGGCGTGGCAGCCTTACACGCCCTATGCGGTGGGCGACCGCGTAATCTATCAGGGGCAGGTCTACCGCTGCCTGCAAGCCCACACCTCTTTGCCCGGCTGGGAGCCCCCGAACACGCCGGCACTGTGGGCAGCAGAGTAAGGGAAGGGGAGACTCCTCCAGCGCAAGACCTGACGGGTCCCTCAAGCCCGTCAGGTCTTGCGGCTTCCCGCCACCTCCACCCGGGCGCGCAACTTCGCCCCTCCCAGAAGGCACCTTTAGTCACCGAACACAAACGCAAACGGACGGGGTTACCCAACTGCCTGCTCCTCACAGTGGGGGCAACGGCGCGGGTCGGCCAAGGGCTGCAAGCTGGCCGCGCACACGGCGAAGACCTGCACGCGGGGAAAGAGCCCAAACTTGCGCACCACTTCGCCTTCCAGCACGAGCTCGCGACAGGTAGTTTCCTCCAGCAGGCGTGGAACAGGACATGTCTGGCACAGCTTGAGGTTCCACACTTCCCCGTACCCACTGCGCTGCAACAAGCGACAGCTCATGCGTTCACGGCCACGAAAGTAGTCGTAATGGAAGAAGCGACATCGGGGGAACTGGTGCGGGTTGGCTGGCATCGGTCCAGGCTCCTTTCAAGCGCTCTCGGAAAAATTGTAAACAGCCTGTTGCTCCTGGACAAACAGGGTGCAAAAGGGTTGGGAAGAAAGCTCTGTTTGTTCCCTGGGCGTTGTTCGGGTAGAATGAAACCCAGTACGCTGTCTGTCTCACGCCAATTCGCCCGATGAGGAGACGCTTCTACCGGCGAAACACCATGACCATTACACGCCGGCAGCTCCTCAAGCTCATACCGGCCAGCACACTGGTTGCCCTGTCCGCCGCCTGTGGCCGGCGGAACAAACCGCTTCCCACGCTCACTCCGACGCCGCCGGCCCCATCGCCAGAACCCGTGGCACGGGCCTTCCTTGAGGCCTGGGAGGCGGACGACTTCGACACCATGTACGCCTTGTTGTTCCACGAGACCCGAACAGCGCTTTCCCGCGACCAGTTCGAGGCTGTTTATCGAGCCGTGTTCCGCGAAGCCCGCATTTACGCCTTTGAGACCGAGTTGGTAGCTGCTGGCCGGCTGAGCGTTGACCAGGCTGGCGCTGACTTCGACGTTACCTACCGCACCCGCTTGACCGGAGCCCTCACCTTTCGCCCTCGGCTCTGGATGCGACTGGAGGAGGGCGACTGGCGCATCACTTGGACGCCCGCTGCCATTATGCCTGAGTTGGACGAGGAGAACGTGCTCAAGCTCTTCCCGCGCGTGCCGCCGCGCGGCGTCATCTACGCTCAGCAGCGCACCATCCTCGCCACGCACGGCGTCATCGTCACTGTGGGCGTCGTGCCTGGACAAATTCAGGACGAGGCGGCCCTGCTGGCGACGCTCAGCAACCTGTTGGGAATTCCTCCCCAGGAAATCGCTGCCAAATACGCCGAACAGCCGCCGGATTGGTTCGTTCCTGTGGGCCTCATTTCGGCTGAAACCGCTCAGGCCAACTACGACACCCTGGCTCGCATTCCTGGCGTCGAACTCCGCGAGCGAGCAGCCCGCGCTTATCCCCAGGGTGAACGGGCGGCTCACGTGGTGGGCTACGTGGGTCCCATCAGCGCGGAGGAGTTAGTCTCACTGGCCGAGCAGGGATACGACGAGAACGACCTCGTGGGCAAGCTGGGCGTGGAACAGGCAGCCGAGCCTATTTTGGCTGGCCGCAAGGGAGGACGGCTGGTGGTGCTCTCGCCGGAAGGGCAAGAAGTGAAGACGCTAGCCGACGTGCCGGCCCGCCAGAGCCGCAACCTGCACACCACGCTGGACATGGCACTCCAGCAGGTGGCCGAAGACCTGCTTGGCGAGCGCAAGGGGGCAGTCGTCGTCCTGGAAGTGAGCACTGGCCGGGTGCTGGCACTGGCCAGCTATCCCCGCTTCGACCCAAACGCCATGGCCAACCTGCTCAACCCGCAACAGCGCCTGGCCATTGCTCAGCAGCCCGACCATCCGCTGGTCAACCGGGCTACGCAAGGCGTTTACCCCTGCGGTTCAGTCTTCAAAATTGTGACCATGACGGCAGCCCTGGAGACGGGCCTCTTTACGCCCCAGAGCACTTTTTTCTGCTCCGGAGTGTGGACCCGCCTGGGCATCCCCATGACTTGCTGGAAGCGCAGCGGTCACGGCAACATTGACCTCTTCAACGGCCTGGTGGAGTCCTGCGACGTGGTCTTCTACGAAGTGGGGTTGGCGCTCTACAACCGCGACCCCAACTTGTTGCAGACCTTTGCCCGCCGGCTGGGATTTGGCGCCCCAACGGGCATCGAGGTGGCCGAGGCCGCCGGCCTGGTGCCAGATGACGCCTGGAAGCGGGCGCAGGTGGGCGTGGGCTGGACGCCCGGCGACACGGTCAACATGGCCATTGGTCAGGGGTTTTTGCTGGTCACCCCGCTTCAGGTGGCCCGCATGATGGCGACCGTCGCCAATGGCGGCACGCTCTTCCGCCCGACGCTCTTCGACATGGCTGAGGACGTGGCCAACAGCGCCAACACGGAGCGGTTCCAGCCCGAGACAACGGGAACTCTGGGAGTGCGGGAGGACGTGTTGCAGACCCTTCAGGGTGCCCTCTCCCGTGTGACCCAGCCCCCGCGTGGCACAGCTAGCTTCGTGTTCCGCAACTTCCCGCTGCCTGTGGCCGGAAAGACCGGCACGGCCGAGGCGCCAGGGCCAGGAGGCGAACCGCACGCCTGGTTTGCTGCCTACGCTCCAGCCGACCGACCGCAGATTGCCGTGGTGGCAATGATGGAAAACGCTGGCGAAGGGTCGTCAGTGGCCGCTCCAGTGGTTCGTGACTTGTTGGCAGCCTACTTTGGCTTGAACCGGGACCTCGAAGCCCGTTCCGTTCCGACGCCAGCGCGCGTTTGAACTCGGCAGGACTCGCGCGGTTGTTCCAATTGTGGGGGCGAAAGAGGGCTGGCCCCCTGGCAGTAACCGGAAGCCCTTCTGCCACCCTGGAATTTATACCAATTGGGCG
>WFWG01000037.1 GCA_015491235.1 Ardenticatenaceae bacterium | reverse complement strand
CCCGCCCACCCAAAAGGGTGGAGGGGCGCAGCCAACGCTGCGCCCCAGGGGGACACCCCCCACGCCCCCCGGAATGAGGTGGTGCGGCGCCGCACATGTTCATGCGCTCGCCTCCGGGTCTCCGAAGGAGCACGTGACCTCATGCCATTTCCACGCCCAATTGGTATCACGTTGTGCGCGTTTGGCCGGGCCGGTTCAGGTAATGTACTGGAGAGTATTGTAGTGCAGGGCTGGAGGAACAACAAACGCGAACTTGGCCGGCGAGGAAGGGCCTGCATTGGCCGGAGAGCCTGCACGGGCTCCCCGGTGGAGACATCCATAGCGAAAGGGGCACTGTGGGCCTGGAATTCGCTGTGTAAGCAAAAAGGCCCGCTTGCTGGCGGGCCTGAGAGGCGACGGCCGGATTCGAACCGGCGATCGGGGTTTTGCAGACCCCTGCCTTAACCACTTGGCTACGTCGCCTGGCATTTTTACTATACCACAAGACGATTTCTCTGTCAATTTTTTGTGCGCGCGTATCCTGGCGGATTCTGGTTTTCTCACCACGGATTTCACAGATTTCACGGATGAAAGGGATTTTGGCGCGCAGTGAAGGTGCGACGCATCTGCCAGGTGCGCTGCACCTTGCCCCTTATCCTGCGCGAACGCGGCTCTCGTTCATCCCTGACGGCTGACGCTATGATCGCTCGTTATGGCTGTAGCCTCGTTTTTTCCTCAGCTATGCCAATTGCGCGAATAGATAGTACCAATTTGCGTTCGGTAACGTCGCCTGCTCACAGAAGGGGTGCGGCGCCGCCATCCCGCCCACCCAAAGAGGGAAAAATTGTGGAGAACTGGGGCGGCTTCGCCGCCCCAGTTCTCCACAATTTCTTCTCTTACGGCGGCGCCGAGCCGTATCTCGGCTCAAGCCGCTGGCATGGCACGCCGTCGTCCCACGTTTCAGGGGGACACCAGGATTGAAACAAGGTGTTCGAGAAAGCAATTGGTATTAGAATGGCAAGTTCGCTCTATCCTGAAGGACCTTGAGTTGACGTACAGGAGGAGTTTGGAGTGGGGGTGCCGAGGGACCCTCCTCCGAAATGGTATTCAAGTTGCCCATGAACGCTGCGGTGCTCCGTCCACTTGAACAGGCCATCCTTCAAACTGTGGCCTATGCCGACGTGTTCGATTATCCCCTGCGTCTCCCTGAACTCCACCGCTACCTGATCGGGCAACGGGCCCCTCCGACAATTGTCTGGAAGGCGCTGTCGTCCGAGAGCCTGGTGCCCTTTTTGACACGCACTGACGGATACGTCTCCTTCCGGGATCGCGAACACCTGGTTCACCTGCGCCGGGAACGAGAGGAGGTAGCCCGTCAGTTGTGGCCCCACGCTGTTCGGTACGGCCACTTGATAGGTCGCCTTCCCTTTGTGCGCATGGTGGCGGTCACCGGCGCGCTGGCCGTGAACAACGTGGAGCCAGGAGCCGACATTGACTACCTCGTCGTCACCGAGCCAGGCCGCCTGTGGATCTGCCGGGCCTTCGTCATCGGCTTGGTGCGGCTCGTTCGGCGGCACGGGGTGGAACTCTGTCCCAACTACTTCCTTTCCACGCGCGCCCTCGCCATTCCCGACCGCAACCTGTTCACGGCCCACGAACTCACCCAAATGGTGCCCCTGACGGGAATGGCCGTCTACCGCCGCCTGCGTACAATCAATAGGTGGACGAGCGTCTTTTTGCCCAACGCCGATGGCCCACCGCCTGCATCTCCGCCCAACGAGAAAACGAACAGCCCCTGGGGGCTTCTCCCGAGCCAGGTGGCCGAACGGCTGCTCCGCACTTCTCCCGGCTGCTGGCTGGAGGAGTGGGAGATGAACCGCAAGGTGCGCAAATTCCGCGCTCAGGCCAACGGCAACCCAGAAGCGGCCTTCGCGCCCGACTGGTGCAAGGGCCACTTCGACGGCTACGGACGGCGCACGCTGCGCGCTTACCGACAACGCCTGACGAGGCTGGGGTTGGAATGAGCGACATTCTGTTGGGACAATCCTACTACCTGCGGTTCGATCCCAAGCTGTGGGAGGCCATGCAGCCCTACCCACCCCTTGGGACCCTGTACGCGGCCGCTTATTTGCGGCAGCGGGGTTACGACGTGGCCCTCTTCGACGCCATGCTGGCCCAGTCGGAGCAGGAGTGGGCCGCGACCCTGGACAGGGAGCGCCCCCGGCTAGCCGTGCTCTACGAGGACAACTTCAACTACTTGAGCAAGATGTGCCTGCTGCGCATGCGCCAGGCGGCCCTCACGATGATCCGCACGGCCCGCGAGCGGGGCTGCACGGTCATCGTGGCCGGCTCCGACGCCAGCGACCACCCCGACATCTACCTGCGGGCTGGCGCCCACTTCGTCATCGTGGGCGAGGGCGAGGTCACGCTGGGCGAGCTGGTGGACCACCTGGCCGGCCGCGGCCCCACCGCGCCGAACGACATCCTGGGGCTGGCCTGGCTGGAAGGAGAGACCGTGCGCCGCACGCCGCCCCGTCCCATCATCCGGGACCTGGACGCCCTCCCCTTCCCCGCCTGGGACCTGGTGGACGTGGAGCGCTACCGGCGCATCTGGCAGGCACGCCACGGCTACTTCTCCATGAACATGGTCACCACGCGCGGCTGCCCCTACCACTGCAACTGGTGCGCCAAGCCCATCTGGGGCCAGCGCTACACCGTGCGCAGCCCCGAAAACGTGGTGGCCGAACTCAAGTGGCTCAAGGAGACGTACCGCCCGGACCACATCTGGTTCGCCGACGACATCATGGGCCTGAAACCAGGCTGGTTGCAACGCTTTGCCGCGCTGGTGGAGGCGGAAGGCGCCAGCGTGCCCTTCAAGTGCTTGAGCCGCGCCGACCTGCTGCTGCGCGACGGGGACATTGAGGCCCTGAAGCGGGCGGGCTGCCAGATCGTCTGGATCGGCGCCGAGTCCGGCTCGCAGAAAATTCTGGACGCCATGGAAAAGGGCATCCGGGTGGAGCAAATTTACGAGGCCACGCGCCGCCTGCACGACGCGGGCATTCGGGTGGGCTTCTTCCTCCAGTTCGGCTACCCCGGCGAGACGCGGGCCGACATCGAACTCACCCTCAAAATGGTGCGGGAGTGCCAGCCCGACGACATCGGCATGTCCGTCTCGTACCCGTTGCCCGGCACCAAGTTCTACGAGCGGGTGAAGGACCAGCTTGGCGTCAAGCAGAACTGGCTGGACTCCAACGACCTAGCCATGCTCTACAAGGGTCCCTACACCACGGCCTTCTACCGCCAACTTCACCGCGTGCTGCACAGGGAGTTTCGGGTCCGGAAGGCGTGGCGGGAGCTGATGGTGCTGGCGCGCCGCCCCCGGCAGATCACGCGGCACCACCTGCGCCGCGCGGCGGCCGCGCTCTATTACGCCGTCACCCTGCCCTGGGAGCGCTACCGCCTCGACCGGCTGGAAAAGGTCCCCCACCGGGGCATTGACCCGCTGCCCGTGGAGCTCAGCCCGGAGGCGGCCGCGACGCCCAGTCCACAGCCCAGCCTCCCGGAGGCGGCCAATCTCAGGAGGGCTGAACGCCCAGATGCTTGACATGAAGCGCCACAAGATCGTGCTCTACAACCCACAGGCCGTCTTCTACACCATGCCCCTGGCCCTGCTGGCCGTGGGCTCGGCCCTGGACCCGCGCCGGTACGAGGTGCGCATTGTGGATGGCCGGTTGGAGCGGGACCCCGTGAAGGCCGTGCTGGCCGAGGCAGACGGTGCCCTCTGCCTGGGCGTCACCGTGCTGACCGGGGCGCCCATCCGGGACGCCCTGCGGGTGTCACGGGCTGCCAAGGCGCGCTACCCCCACCTGCCGGTGGTCTGGGGCGGCTGGCACCCCTCCCTCTTCCCCCTGGAGACGCTGGAGGAACCCGCCGTTGACGTGACGGTCCAGGGCCATGGGGAGGTCACGTTTGCCGAGCTTGTGGAGCGCCTGGCCGCCGGCGCGTCTCTCGAAGGCGTGGCCGGGTGCGCGTACGCAGAAAGAAGGTGCGACGCACTTCGGAAGTGCGTCGCACCTTCAAGCGGTGGCGTGCTCAATCCGCCTCGCCCCCTGACCGACATGAACGCCCTGCCCCCGGCCAACTACGCGCTGATTCCCGTCGAGCGCTACTTCCGGCGCAAGAAGCAGCGCCAGCTCGACTACGTCTCCTCCACCGGCTGCCACTACCGTTGCGCCTTCTGCGCCGACCCCTTCGTCTACAAGCGCCGCTGGGTGGCCCTGGCGCCGGAGCGGGTGGGGGAAGAGGTCGAGCACCTGTGGCGCCGCTACCGGTTCGAGGACCTGGCCTTTCAGGACGAGACCTTCTTCACCCACCGGAAGCGGGTGGTAGCCATCGCCGAGGAGTTCCTGCGCCGGGGACTGACGTTCACCTGGACGGCCACCATGCGGGCCGACCAGGGCGCCCGCCTGCCCGACGAGGTCTTCGCCCTGTGCGCACGCGCCGGCCTGCGGCAGGTGATCATCGGCGTGGAGTCCGGCTCCCAGGAGATGCTGAACTGGATGACCAAGGACATCACCCTGGAACAGGTGTTGGACTGCGCCGAGAAGTGCGTGCGCCACAACTTGGGAGCCATCTTCCCCTTCATCGTGGGCTTTCCAGGCGAGAGTGAGGAGAGCGTGTGGGCCACGCTGGAGATGGTGAAGCGCCTGCGGGCCATGAGCCCCCGGTTCGAGACGCCCATTTTCTACTACAAGCCCTACCCCGGCTCGCGCATCACCGAGGAAGTGGTGCGCAACGGGTATCGCCTGCCCCAGACGCTGGAGGAGTGGGCCGAGTTCGACTTCATCGGCTCGGCTGGCCCGTGGGTGAGCCGCGAGAAGTACGAACTCGTGGAGCGTTTCAAGTTCTACAACCGCTTCGCCTGGGGGCCGGAACGGTGGTGGCGGCGTCCCCTCCAGGTCATTGCCCGCTGGCGCTGCGGGCGGAATTTCTACCGCGCGCCGGTGGAGAAAGTCATCGTGGAACGCCTGAAGCCGTTGCCCAAACTCTCATAAAACGAGGAGGAGAACCATGACGCCCATTCCCGAATCCCACCTGGACCTGTTCTCGTTCGAGAAGCGCGCCTTCGGCCACCTGGCCACGCTGATGCCCGACGGCAGTCCCCAGGTAACGCCGGTCTGGATTGACTTCGACGGCACCCACGTGCTGGTGAACAGTGCCCGCGGCCGCCAGAAGGACCGCAACATGCGCCGCGACCCGCGCGTGGCCATCGAAGTCTCCGACCCCGAGAACCCCTACCGCTACGTGCAGATCCGCGGGCGCGTGGTGGAAATCACCGAGGAGGGCGCCGACGAGCACATTGACCGGCTGGCCAAGAAATACCGGGGCCTGGATCGCTACCCGTGGCGCCGGCCGGGCGAGGTGCGGGTGATTTACAAGATTCTGCCGGAGCACGTGTCGGTCTTCGGGTGAGCGATGGACATCTTGCTGGCTCACAGCTACTACTTGAACGAGGACCCCCACGAGCAGGCGGTGATGAAGCCCTACCCGCCGCTGGGCCTCCTCTACATTTCAGCCCACCTGAAAGCCAGAGGCTTCGACGTGGGGGTCTTCGACACCACCTTTCGCCGCCGTGAGGACTTCCGCCGCTTCGTCGCGCGGGAGCGACCGCCCGTGGTGGGCATCTACGGCACGCTGATGACCCGCCGGAACGTGCTGGAGATGGCCCGCTTTTGCAAGGGCCAGGGCTGCACCGTGGTGCTGGGCGGACCGGAGCCCGCCAACTACGCCGAGGAGTACCTGGCGCGCGGCGCCGACGTGGTGGTAGTGGGTGAAGGGGAACTGACGCTGGAAGAATTGCTGCCCCACCTGGCGCGCCACGGCCCACGGAACATGGCTCACATTCGGGGCATCGTCTACCGCGAGGAGGACGGCCAACTCGTGCGCACCGAGCCTCGCCCCTACATCCAGGACCTGGACGCGCAGCCCTTCCCCGACCGCGAGGCCATTGACATCGGCGAGTACGTGCGCGTCTGGCGCCAGCACCACGGCGTGGGCTCCGTCTCGCTGATCACCGCCCGTGGCTGCCCCTACACCTGCACCTGGTGCAGCCACGCCGTCTTCGGCTACACCCACCGCCGCCGTTCCCCCCAAAACGTGGCCGACGAGCTGGAGTTGATTCTGGAGACCTACCGGCCGGACATGGTCTGGTACGCCGACGACGTCTTCACCATTCACCGCCGCTGGTTCTTCGCCTACGCCGACGAACTCAAACGGCGGGGCATCCGGGTGCCCTTCGAGACCATCTCCCGCGAGGACCGGCTGGACGAGGAGGTTATCCGCACCCTGGCCGAAATGGGCTGCTTCCGGCTGTGGATCGGCTCGGAGAGCGGTTCCCAGCGCGTGCTGGACGCCATGCAGCGCCGCACGAACGCGGCCCGGGTGCGGGAGATGGTGCACCTGTTACAGAAGCACGGCATCGAGGCGGGCATGTTCATCATGCTGGGCTACGAGGGGGAGGAGTGGGAGGACATCGAGGCCACGGTGGAGCACCTGAAGGCCGCCAACCCGGACGTGTTTCTGACCACCGTGGCCTACCCCATCAAGGGCACCCCCTACTACGACCTGGTGGCCGACCGCATCATTCCCCTCAAGCCGTGGGAAGAGGGCTCCGACCGTGACCTGACGGTGGCGGGACGTCGCTCCCGTCGCTTCTACCGCTTCGCCACCCGGTGGATGGTGGGGGAGGTGACCCTGCACAAGCTACGCCAGGGCCACAACGGCTCCCCGCAAGATTACTTGCGGATGGCGAAGGCGTTCGTGAACGCCAAAGTGGGACGGTTGGGGATGTGGGTGACAAGAAATGTCAAAGAAACCGCCAGCAACAACTCGGACAACTAACCAGCAGAGAAGGCGTCCATGCCATACATCGTCGAAGTGGACCAAAGTGGAAAGATCGGAGACACAAAAGGTGCGACGCACTTTCGAAAGTGCGTCGCACCTTAACGCCTCCTTACACGCCTCCTGCCGAATTCCAGCACGGTGCCTCGGCACCGTGTGCTAAAAGGAAATTCCTTCAATCCGTGAAATCTGTGAAATCCGAAAACCGGAAAACCCTGGGTTGGCAGGACGGTGCCTCACGTAATGTGTTCCTTTGACACGGTGGCAGAGGGATACGATGAGACCTTCACCCACACCCGCCTGGGTCGCTGGCTGCGGGGGGCCGTGTGGGCAGAGCTGGCCCCCCTGGTGCGCCCCGGCGACACCGTGCTGGAGCTGGGGTGCGGCACGGGCGAGGACGCGGTGTGGCTGGCCCGGCACGGGGCGCGAGTCGTGGCTACAGACGCGGCCCCCGCCATGCTGGAAGTGGCCCGGCAGAAGGCGGTGGTGGCCGGTGTCACCGGCCGGGTCGCCTTCGCCCAGTTCGACGCCAGCCGGGGAGAGGGGACCTTCCTCCCCCGGTGGGAGGAGAAATTCGACCTGGTGTTCGCCAACTTCGGCGTCCTCAACTGCCTCCCCGAGCGGCGCCCCCTGGCCGAGGCGCTGGCGCTGTGGGTGCGGCCCGGCGGCAAGGCGGTCTTCGTGGTGATGGGGCCACTCTGCCCGTGGGAAATTGCCTGGCACCTGGCCCACGGGCAGGTGCGCGCGGCCTTCCGCCGCTGGCGCGGTGGTGTCGAGGCTCACGTGGGCAAGGGGGGCACGGTGCGGGTCTGGTATCCCACGCCATGGCGGTTGCGGCGGGAGTTCCGGCCCCACTTCCGCCACCTGAAGAGCGTGGGCATTGGCGTGCTGCTGCCCCCATCCTACCTGGGCCACCTCGTGGAGCGCTGGCCGCGCCTGTTCGAGGCCTTGGCACGGTGGGAGAAGTACCTGGGGCGCTGGGGCGCGTGGCTGGGCGATCACTACCTGATTGCCTTCGAGCGGGTGAGGGATTACGCCTCCTCGTCGGTGCGCAGGCGTTCCTCCACCCAGCGGGCCATTTCGGGGCGCAGGTCCGGGGGCGGCACTGGGCGCCCGTAGTCAATGCGCCACTCATAGCCAGCGCGCGCGTAAATCGCCCGCACGGCGGCGTTCAAGTCCAGCACCGCGTCGGGATCAGGAGGCAACAGGGGAACCGGCAGCGGAGGAAGCGGCTCGTTCAAGGCCACCGGCCAGATTTCGGAGATGCGCTCTGGCTTGTCGGGGCGAGCACGGTTGACGAGCAAAATGTATTCTGCTTCGAGAGGGGGCTCCTGAACCTCGCGGCCCGGCCGCTCACCGCCGCGCAGCAAGTCAATTTCGACGAGATGAACGGCGGAAAGGAGCAACTGCGCCCGCTTTCGGCGGTAGGACTCCAGGCCGTCGCCGGGGCGCTTGTTGTACGGGGAGAGGATTTCGATGGAGGTGACCAGTTCATCGGTTTCCGTCAGGTAAACGCGCACGGCCCGCAGTTTGGTTTGCCCCACCGTTACCACCCGCTGTACGGGCGCGGGCGACACCTGCACAGCGGAGGGAGACGCCTGGTGGGGCTCGGCGGGCCCCTTCTCGAAAACGCCCACGTCAGGGTAGGTGACGCGCGGCACAGCAATGCTGATTTCCTCGAAAACCGTGTGAACGTCCACGTCGGCGTAATACTTGGGGCCAATGAGGGCGTTCAGGCGGTCGGCGATTTCGTCGGCCAAGCGGTGGTGGAAGCCTGGCCAGATGCTTTTGTCTTCCAGGTACGGGTCCATGCCCGGAAACGGTGACGGCATAGTCAACCTCCTAACAAGGATTATAGACCAGGCGCACAGGAGGGCCAAACGGGAGCATGGTGTCTACTTTTCGCGCCGGCAGCCCTGACGAGTTTTGGCGACCGGTCAGGGCTCCCCAATCTTCCCAAAACGTAACCAAGGCTGAAGGGACGGCACATCCCTTCGCCTGCCCGCGCTGCACCGCCCCGCTCCGCCCAGCGGGGGCGGACACCCTCATCTGCCCGGCCGACGGGGCCACCTACCGCCGGGAGGAGGGCATCTGGCGCCTGGTGTTGCCCGAACGGGCCGAGTGGTTCCGCCCTTTCCTGCACGCCTACGAGGCCATCCGGCGGGCCGAGGGGCGGGGCAGCCACGACCCCGCCTACTACCGCGCCCTCCCCTTCCGCGACCTGACCGGCCGGCACAGCGCCGAGTGGGCCATCAGGGCCGCCAGCTACCGCACCCTGATCGCGCGCGTGCTGGCCCCCCTGGAGCGGCAACGGGACGGGCCACTCCACGTGGTGGACGCCGGCGCCGGAAACGGCTGGCTGGCCGCCCGCCTCGCCGGCCGGGGCCACCGCGTGGTAGCCGTGGACCTGCAAACGGACCCCTTCGACGGGCTGGGCGCGGCCATCCACTACGAGGCCCCCTTCGAGGCCGTCCAGGCCGACTTTCACGCCCTGCCCGTCGCCGACGGCTGGGCCGACGTGGTGGTGTTCAACGGGGCGTTTCACTACGCCGTGAACGAGACGGCGGCCCTGCTGGAAGCCGTGCGTGCCCTTCGGCCCGGTGGCGCCGTGGTCATCATGGACTCGCCCTTCTACTTCGACGCGGCCAGCGGCGCCCAAATGCGGGAGGAGCAAGCGGCCACACTCGCCGCGCGGTACGGCGTCGAGCTTCCCCCCTTTCCGGGCCGGGGCTTTGTGGCGCCGGCTTCGCTGGCGCGCCTGTCCCGGCTGGTCGGCCTGGCCTGGACGTTCCACTGGCCGGTTCCGGTCTGGCGGCACCACGTGCGCCGCTGGCGCTACCGGCGGCGCGCGGGGCGCGACCCGGCCGGCTTTCCCCTCATCGTCGGGCGGTTCACCGGCTGGCCGCCGTCCGCGCGGGACCTCCTGGTGCGCCTGGCCTTGCGGCTCCGTTTCCGGCTGGCCCAACGCCACCGCCACCGACGCCCCACCTGGGAGACGGTGGCCGGTCTTCGCCTTCACGTGCTGCCGGACGTGTTCAACCCCAAACTCTTTTCGTCCGGGGAACTGCTGGCTCAGGCCCTCTCGCCGCGCCTGGTGCCCCCCGGCAGCCGGGTGCTGGACATGGGCACCGGCACGGGCATCGGCGCGCTGGTGGCCGCGCGGTGGGCGGCACACGTGGTCGCGGTGGACATCAACCCGGAAGCGGTGCGCTGCGCGCGCCAGAACGCGGCCCTCAACGGGGTGGCCGACCGTGTGGCCGTGCGGCAGGGCGACCTCTTTGCGCCCGTCAGGGGGGAGCCGTTCGACGTGATTCTGTTCAACCCGCCCTACTTCCGGGGCCAACCGCGTGATTGGTGGGAACACGCCTGGCGCAGCCCCGACGTGCTGGAGCGCTTTGCGGCCGGCCTCGACGGCCACCTGGCAGCGGGCGGGTGGGCGCTCCTGGTGCTCTCGACAGCCGGGGTTTACCTGGAGGGCCTGCGCGCCCTGCGGCGCCACGGCTTCACCGTGCGCCCCGTGGCCGAGCGCCGCCTGGCGGGCGAAACGTTGGTTGTTTACCGAGTGATGCGCTACGAGGAGGAGTTGGCTATCCCATGAGGAAGAGGACTGCCGTGGTGCTCTACAACCCGCCCAGCTCGGCCGGCCGCAAGCCGGTGCTGCCCATGTCGCTGCTGGCGTTGGGGGCGCTGCTCGAGGGCCGGCACGACTACGTGATTGTGGACGGCAACCTGGAGCCTGATCCCCTGACGGCTCTGGACCACGCCATCCGCGAGACGGGAGCGCAGGTGCTGGGCGTCACAGTGATGCCCGGCCCCCAACTGAACGACGCGGTGCCCACGTGTCGGGCCCTGAAAGCCCGTCACCCGGACCTCACCATCGTGTGGGGCGGTTATTTTCCCACCCAGCACTACGACGTGTGCTTGCGGGCCGACTACGTGGACTTCGTGGTGCGGGGCCACGGGGAAGTGGTCTTCCGGGCGCTGCTGGATGCCCTGGCGGCCGGCGACGACCCCATCGGCCTGCCCGGCCTGGCCTGCGCCCGCGACGGCCAACCGGCGGCAAATCCGCTTGCTCCCATTCCCCACCCGGACCGCCTGCCCGATTTCCCGTATCACCGCGTGGCCGTCGAGCGCTACATCCGGCCCACCTTCATGGGCACCCGCACTATGGCCCACCACTCCAGCTACGGCTGCCCCTTCTTCTGCAACTTCTGCGCCGTGGTCAACATGGTGAACGGGCGCTGGCTGGCCCAGTCGGCCGCGCGGGTGGCCGCCGTGGTGGAGCGCATGGTGCGCGAGTGGGGCGTCAACGCGGTGGAGTTCTACGACAACAACTTCTTCGTGAGCGAGGCGCGCGTGGCCGAGTTCGCCGAGCGCGTTCGCCCCCTGGGCATCCGCTGGTGGGGCGAGGCCCGCATTGACACGCTGCTCATGTTCTCGGAGCGCACCTGGCAGCTTATGCGGGAGAGCGGGCTGTGCATGGTCTTCCTGGGCGCCGAATCGGGCTCCAACGAGACGCTGAGGCGCATGAACAAGGGCGGAAAAGCTTCGGTCGAGAAGACGCTGGAAATTGCGGCCAAGATGCGGCAGTACGGCATCGTTCCGGAGATGTCCTTCGTCCTCGGCAACCCGCCCGACCCCGAGGCCGACGCCCGCCAGACGATGGAGCTGATTCGCCGGGTGAAGCGCGTCAATCCGGCCACAGAGATCGTGCTCTACCTGTACACCCCCGTTCCCCTGGCGGGTGAACTCTACGAGCAGGCCAAGGCCAGCGGCTTTCGGTTCCCCGAGACGCTGGAGGAGTGGGTCAGCCCCGCGTGGCAGGAGTTCGCCCAACGGCGCAGCGCCCACATTCCCTGGGTGCGCGATCCCCTGCGGCGCCGGATTCGCGACTTCGAGCGCGTGCTGCACGCCTACTATCCCACCAGCACGGACCCCCGGTGGCGCGGCGTGCGGCGCTGGCTGCTGCGGGCCCTCAGCGCCTGGCGGTATCACTTGCGGGTCTACACGTTGCCGCTGGAGCTGGAGCTGGTGTACCGCCTGGCGCCCTACCAGCGGCCCGAGACGAGCGGGTTCTGAGCGACAGGAGTGTAGGTATACCAATGCGGCGCCGCTGTATGAAAAAGATTGTGGCGTGCGGCTTCGCCGCCCCTGCACGCCCAATTTTCGTTTCCCTCATTTTGGGTGAGTGGGATGGCGGCGCCGCACCACACCGAAAGGGAGTTCGGAATGTCCGGTAACGTGTGGAAATGGCTGCAGGTCGTGGGACGTCGGCTCGTGCGCGTCCGCGGGGAGAACCCTGCCCCGGAATTCGTGCGCGTGGCCTACTGCGTGCCCCGGCAGGTGGTGCTCGTCACCACTCGCTTCCAGGAGCAGGAGAACGTCTGGCCGGTGGACTGGCACATTCCCCTCTCCCTCTCCCCCAAACTGTACGGCCTGGCGCTCAACCGCTCTGGGTACGGGACAGAGTTGGTCCGCGCATCGGGGGTCTTTGTGGTCAACTTTGTGCCCGTCACTTGGGAGGAGGTGATCTTCTTCTGCGGCCGTACCTCTGGTCGCCAGGTGGACAAGTTCGCGGCCACCGGGCTGGCCAAGGAGGAGGCGCAAACTGTGGACGCCCCCCGGCTGGCAGACGCGCTGGGTGTTCTGGAGTGCCGAGTTGTCCGGGCCGTGGAGACAGGCGACCACACCTTCTTCGTCGGAGAGGTCACTCATGAGGTGTTCCGCGGCCAGGCTCCCCGCCTTCACCACCTGGACAGCGGCTTGAGAGACATAGCGGAGGAATTCGAATGAACACATCCAGCGTCCGCCGCGCCTACGACGCGGTAGCTCCCACCTACGACCGCATCATGGCCGGCGATCAGTGGATGCGCCACCGGCTCTGGAAGCGCTACCTGGACGCCTTTCAACCCGGCCAACACGTGCTTGACGTGGGGTGCGGTACCGGCATTGACGCGCTTTTTCTCGCCCAACAGGGCCTGCGCGTGACCGGGGTAGACGTTTCTCCCGGCATGGTGCTCCAACTTCAAGCCAAAGCCGCCCGGGCCGGGCTTTCCGCCCGCGTGCGGGTGCTCGTCATGGACGCCGCCGACCTGACCACCTGGCGCCCCCGCACGTTCGACGGCCTCATCTCGGCTTTCGCCAGCTTGAACACCCTGAGCCCCCCCAACATGGCTGCCTTTGCCGCCAACGCGGCACGCCTGCTCAAGCCCGGCGGGCGCGCGATTCTCCACATGTTGAACCGCCTCAGTTTGTGGGAGTGGTTGGGGTTGATCCGGCACGGCCGGTGGGTAGCCGCCCGCCAGGTTGGCCGGTCGTCCCGGCGGACCTTCACGGTGGGAGGCCAGCCGGTCGAGCACTTCCTCTACCTTCCGGACGAGGCTTTCGAGCAATTTTTCGCCCCCTACTTTCGGCTTCGCCGCGCCGAAGCTTTAGGCGTGCTGCGGCCACCTCACACCCTGCGCCGCGTTCCTCCCGTCGCCGTGGCCGCCCTGAGTGGCCTGGAGCGGCGGGTGAGCGCCCACCGACCCTTTCTCCGCTGGGGGCGCTTCTTCCTGCTGGACATGGAACGCCGTTAACGGGCTACCCCAGAACGCCGTTGTGCGCGGGAAGATGGGGCGCCCGGCCTTTCGCGTCTCCGGACAACACAGCGGGCCACCGGTTGGCCCGTGGGCGCGGTGGGTGAAGGATGCCTGCCAGCCATGTGACACCCTTCAATTGTCAATCAGCCCCGGATGGCGTATACTGGCAATGTCGGGTATGTCTCCCCTTAGTACCTGCACGCCCCACGACGACGCTTCGCACCAAAAACGGAGAAGGAGGGAACAATGGCGAACTTCCGGATCGAACGAGACTCCCTTGGTGAAGTGCGCGTGCCGGCCGATGCCCTGTACGGCGCGCAAACTCAGCGAGCCGTCGAGAACTTTCCTGTGAGCGGCATTCGCTTCCCGCGCATCTTCATCCGAGCCTTGGGGCTCATCAAAGGAGCGGCCGCCGAAGTCAACCGCGACCTGGGGCTCCTGGACGAACGGTTGGCCGAAGCCATCATTCAAGCCGCTGAGGAGGTGGCCGAAGGCCGGTGGGACGAGCACTTTCCCCTGGACATCTTCCAGACCGGCTCCGGCACCTCAACCAACATGAACGCCAACGAGGTGATCGCCAACCGCGCCACCCAGATTCTGGGCGGGGAACTGGGCTCCAAGTTGGTTCACCCCAACGACCACGTCAACATGTGCCAGTCCTCCAACGACGTCATCCCGACGGCCATCCACGTGAGCGCGTACCTGGCCGTCCACGAGACGCTATTGCCCGGCCTGCGTCACCTGCAGGAGACGCTGGAACGCCGCGCGGCCGAACTGGACGACGTGGTCAAGACGGGGCGCACCCACCTGATGGACGCCATGCCCATCCGCATGAGCCAGGAAATCGGCGGGTGGGCTTACCAGGTGGCCCAGAGCATCGAGCGCATCGAGTCCTGTCTGCCGCGCCTGGCTAAGCTGGCCATTGGCGGCACGGCGGTTGGCACCGGCATCAACGCCCACCCCGAGTTTGGCCGCCGGGTGGCCGCGAAGCTGGCCGAGTGGACCGGCCTCCCCTTCGAGGAGACGGATAACCATTTCGCTGCCCAGGCGGCGATGGACACGGCCACCGAACTGAGCGGCCACCTGAAGACGGCTGCCTCGGCGCTCATGAAAATCGCCAACGACCTGCGGTGGATGAACAGCGGCCCTATCGCCGGGCTGGGCGAGATTACGCTGCCCGCCTTGCAGCCCGGCTCCAGCATCATGCCGGGCAAAATCAACCCGGTGATCTGTGAGTCAGTCATGATGGTCTGCGCGCAGGTCATCGGGAACGACGTGGCCGTCACCATTGGCAACGAGCGGGGCAACTTCGAGTTGAACGTGATGTTGCCGGTCATCGCCCACAACGTGTTGCAGTCCATCACCATTCTGGGCAACGTTGCTCGCATCCTGGCGGACAAGGCCGTGGCCGGGTTCACGGTGAACCGGGAGCGGATAACCAGCCTGGTAGAACGCAACCCCATCCTTGTCACGGCACTCAACCCGGTCATCGGCTACGAGAAGGGCGCCCAAATCGCCAAGAAGGCGTACGCTGAGGGGCGCTCGGTGAAAGAGGTGGCGGCCGAGATGACCGACCTGCCGCCCGAAGAACTGGACCGCCTGCTGAACCCACGGCTGATGACGGAAGGGGGCATCCTGAAAAAATAGAGCGAGGAGGGAGCACACCATGCGCTTCATTGACCTCTCGGCCACGATCGAGAGCAGCCCGCCGGACGTTCCTCCCTACATGCGCACCGAAATTGTCTACCACGACCACCAGGCCGGTGCCGCCCAGATCCAACAACTGCTGGGCGTGCCACCCGAATTGCTGCGCAACGGCGAGGGGTGGGCCATCGAGGAAATTACCTTCTTGGGGACGCACAACACCACCCACGTGGACGCGCCCTGGCACTACAACAGCGTGATCCAGGGCCAGCGGGCCGCCACCATTGACGAGTTGCCCCTCGAATGGTTTTTCAGCGACGGCGTGGTGCTGGACATGACCCACAAGGCCGACGGCGACGCCGTCACGGTGGAGGACATTCAGCAGGAGTTGGAACGCATTCAGTACACCCTCAAGCCGTTGGACATTGTGCTGGTGCGCACCGGGCGCGACCAATTCTACGACCAACCCGATTACATTTTCCGCGGGCCGGGCGTCACGGCCGAGGCCACCCGCTGGCTCTACGAACAGGGCATCCGCGTGATGGGCATTGACGCCTGGGGGTGGGACGCGCCGCTCACCATGCAGGCCCAGGAGGCGCTCAAGAAACAACAGCCGGGCATCTTCTGGGCAGCGCACCAGGTGGACCTCCCTTACGCCCAAATCGAACGGCTGGTGAACTTGGATCAATTGCCCCCCTTCGGGTTCAAGGTGGCCTGTTTCCCGCTGAAAATCAAAGGGGGCAGCGCGGGGCCAGCGCGAGTGGTTGCCATCCTGGAAGACGAAACATAACCGCAGGGGGAGAGCCTATGCGCTTGCGGCGAGCACGCTTGCAGGACGGTTCGGGGTTTACACTCATCGCCTGGGACGATGGCACGTGGGTTCCCCTGGTGCCCGCCCTCCAAGCATTTCAGGAGCGGGAAGGGCGCGTGCTGGAAGGGCTCTCCAGGACAGCCGACGACGTGGTCGCTTTTCTTGCTGCCGGTCAAGAAGCGCGTGAGCAGGCC
The DNA here is from genome assembly GCA_015491235.1 of Ardenticatenaceae bacterium. Taxonomy (GTDB): domain Bacteria; phylum Chloroflexota; class Anaerolineae; order Ardenticatenales; family Ardenticatenaceae; genus WFWG01. The sequence goes on along the minus strand of WFWG01000037.1, from coordinate 17,478 downwards.
GAGGCGTTGCTGGCGTGGGTTCGCGAACAGGAACTCGACCTGAGCGCCACGTTCGATCCCACGCCCTTGTTGCCCTTTGCCCCCCGCTCGTTCCGGGACTGCTCCCTCTGGGAGCAGCACATGGTTGACGCGGCGCGTGGCCTCGTGGAGCGCTTCATGCCGAAGCTGAGCCGCGTCGTGCGCCTCTACGAGCGGGTGGCCAAACGCCCCTTCCCCAAGCTCCGCCCAAAGCCAATGTTCTACCAGGTGCCCATCTACTACATGGGAAACCACCTCAACTTCTACGGGGACGGCGAGGAGGTCCCCTGGCCGTCCTATTCGCGCGCCCTGGACTACGAACTGGAGATTGGCGTCATTGTCGCCACCGGGGGGCGCAACTTCACGCCGGAGGAGGGGGAACGGGCCATTGGCGGCTTCGTCGTGCTCAACGACTTCAGCGCCCGCGACATGCAGGCCCGCGAATTTGCCCAGAGCGTCTTTGGCCCGGTTGTCAAGGCCAAGAACTTCGCCAATGCCTTGGGACCTGACGTGGTGACTGCCGACGAAATTCTCCCCCGCTTCGAGCAATTGCGCGGCGTCGTGCGGGTCAACGGAGAAGTGTGGGGCGAAGGCACCACCGCCAACCCGGTTCACAGCCTCGGCGAGATGGTGGCTTACGCCTCCTGGGGCGAAAACCTCTACCCGGGCGAACTGCTGGGCACCGGCACCCTGCCGGGGTGCAGCGGCGTGGAAGTGGGCCGCTGGCTGCGTCCTGGAGACGAGGTCACGTTGGAGGTCACGGGCATCGGCACGCTGACGAACACGGTGGGACAACCTGAGACCAAGACCCCCTTTCGGCTCTAAACTTGAACTACAAGAATCCAACCCAACGGAAGCGCTGGGGGATGACGAAAGGAAAGAAAAAGGTGCGACGCACTGCCAAAGTGCGTCGCACCTTAGCATCTTGCTATCGGAAGTGAGCGGTGGAAAGGTGTATCTCTTTGAAGAGCACCCGACGCTCCCCAATGTGTTGACCTATTTGGCGTAATCCACGGCACGGGTCTCGCGAATGACCGTGACCTTGATTTGGCCGGGATACTCCAGGCCCTCCTCGATTTTGCGCGCGATGTTGCGGCTCAACTCGATGGCCGCCAGGTCGTCCACGTCGTCGGGCTTCACGATGATGCGCACCTCACGGCCCGCCTGGATGGCGTAGACCTCCTCGACACCGGGAAAGCTCCGCGCAATCTCCTCCAAGGCCGTGATGCGCTTGATATAGCTCTCCAAGGACTCGCGGCGCGCTCCGGGCCGGGCGCCGCTGATGGCGTCGGCCACCTCTACAATGACGGCCTCGATACTGCGCTGCTCCTCCTCGTGGTGATGGCTGGCAATGGCGTTGACCACGATCTCGTGCATACCACAGCGGCGGGCAATCTCAGCGCCGATGAGGGCGTGAGGGCCTTCTACTTCGTGGGACACGGCCTTGCCGATGTCGTGGAGCAGCGCGGCCTTTTTCGCCAGGTCCACGTTGGCGCCCAGTTCAGCCGCCAGCAGGCCCGCAATGCGGGCCGCTTCGATGGCGTGGTGCCACTGGTTTTGCCCGTAGCTGGTGCGGAACTTAAGCTGACCCAGGAGGCGGATCAGGTCTGGGTGCAGGCCGCGCACGCCGGCCTCGTAGGCCGCTTGCTCGCCGTACTCACGGATCATGCGCTCCACTTCCTGGCGGGTTTCCTGGACGACCTTCTCGATGCGGGCCGGGTGGATGCGGCCATCGGCAATGAGCTTCTCCAGGGCCAGCCGCGCAATCTCACGCCGCACGGGGTCGAAGCTGCTGATGACAATGGCCTCCGGAGTGTCGTCCACCACGATGTCCACGCCAGTGGCATTCTCGATGGCCCGTATGTTGCGCCCTCCCCGGCCAATGATGCGCCCCTTCATGTCGTCGGAGGGCAACTCCACCATGGAGACCACCACGTCGTTGGTCACGTCGGTCGCCAGGCGCTGGATGGCCGTAACAATGATTTCGCGGGCCCGCTGGTCGGCCACCTCGCGCGCTTCGGCCTCCACCTGGCGAATGAGGCGCGCCATGTCCTGACGGGCCTCTCGCTCCACTTGTTCGAGCAACATCTTGCGCGCCTCTTCCTTGGAGAGCGCCGCAATGCGCTCCAACTCGGCCTGCTGTTTGGCGATCAGGGCCGCAATTTCACGCTCGCGCTTCTCCAGGGCTTGCTCGCGCCTGTCCAGGTTGCGGCTGCGGTTTTCGAGTTGTTCCTGACGTCGGTCGAGGCTCTCGCGGCGCTGTTGCAGGTGGCGCTCCTGGCGCTGGAGCTCCCGACGCTGTTCCTGCAAGTCGGCCTCCACCCGCTCGCGCAGGTGAACGGCTTCCTCCTTTGCGGCCAGCCGAATGCGCTGGGCTTCGGCCTCCGCCTCCTTCAACTTGAGTTCGACTTCCCGCCTGAGTTCTTCCACCGATTGGAGACCATAACGGCGCCCGACGATCAGGCCGATAACCAGCCCGACTACAAGTCCCCCCACGATGACAACAAGCGTCAACGGATCCATGTCCGAATCCTCCTCGTTCAACGGATGTCTCGATGTCGTCTGGCCTCTCCATTGTTCACCTGGTGTTCAGCCCACATAGCCTCAACGACGCTCCGAACCACTTCCCAACTGAATCCACGCCGTGCCAGGTGGGCCGAAAGCCGTCGGACGAACACTGTTCGATCCCGCACCGAGGCGAGGCGCCTCACGAAGCGCTCCGCCGCCCGGCGCGCCAGTTCCTCCTCGTCGTCTGGCAGCGCGGCCAGCGCCTCCTCAATGCAGGCGTCGGGGACGCCCTTCTGGCGCAGCTCGGCGGCCAGCATCAGGCGCCCGCGGGGGCGGTGTTCCGTGCGGTTCTCCACCCACCAGCGGGCAAATGCCAAATCGTCCAGCCAGCCCCGCTCGGTGAGCCACGCCGTCACGTGCTCGACTGTGTGCTCAGGAAAGCCCTTTTCTCGCAAGTAGCGCACCACCTCGGCGGTCGAGCGGCTTCGATACGCCAGGTAGCGCAGGGCCAGGTCGAGCGCCCGCTGCGCCGTGCTTGCTTCCCGCAAGCGGGCCAACTCGTCGGCCGAAAGGCGCTGCCCGACGTGCAACGCGGCGGCTACGGAAAGGGGCACCTTGAGGGCCTTCGCCCCGTCAAACTCCACCCGCACGCGGTTGGGGTTGCGCTGGTCCACTTCCAATCTGGTAATCGTCACCCACTTCACAAGCGCACCTCTGTCCAGAAGCTCTCAGCCACAAAAAGGCCGTGACCACTCAGGTCACGGCCGACAAATACGCCGAACGGGCACGTTGCCTCTTGTGGCAGGAAGGACAAGCTTCAGAATATCCGGCAGGATGCCGGGCACGTACAGCCCCCCCGGTCTCCAATTGCCGGAGGAGACGCACAGTTACCCGACTGTGAGCATAGAGTCCACATGAAAAGGCTGCTCTCAACCCTTTGGTCCGCTGAGCAAACCGGACTCACTCCGCGTTCCTTTTCCGGTTGCACTTGCGGGCTCACTCCGCCGCTATCCGGCTTTCGGCTATCAACACCACCCTTAGATCACCGCACACCGCCAGGATTCCCCAGCAGCGGGCAATTTTCGGACCAAGCAAGCGCACGATCACACGGTTCGCACGTCGTTCCAGGGACTTCCCACCAGTTCGGCTGTATTTGTCGGCTCCGTTCATTATCGCGGATTATATTGATTATACACGCTTCCGAGAAGAGAGGCAAAGCCATCCAAAGGCAGCCGAATGAGCGCTTTCATTACGAGCGGGCTATCCGTTGACAAGGAAACATTTCTCAAGTACCATAAATACAACTTTCACAGGACAAATTGGGGTTCTATTCTGCGGGGTCTTTATGAAAACACAACCAGTATCGAGGTCCACACCCAGCACGCTTGAGCCCGGCACTGTGCTGGCTGGCCGGTACGTCATTGAGGGCATTTTGGGCATCGGCGGCATGGGGGCGGTTTACAGTGCCCGCGACCGTCGCTTCCGGGCTCACCCACGGCGCTGTGCCGTCAAAGAGATGTTCAACGCACTTGTGGATCCGACAGCCCGCCGCCAGGCGGTGGAGAATTTTGAGCGTGAGGCCAATATCCTCGCCAGCCTCAACCACCCGGCCATTCCCAAAATCTTCGACTACTTCAACGAAAATGATCGCCATTATGTCGTCCTCGAGTATGTGGAAGGACAAGACTTGGCCAAATACATTGCCCAGCGCGCCAGGCCCATCACGCCACTCCAGGCCGTAGACTGGGGCATTCAGCTCTGCGACGTGTTGGAATACCTCCACAACCAGACGCCCCCTATTGTCTTCCGGGACCTGAAGCCCAGTAACATCATGTTGCGCCCCGACGGTCGCCTTGTACTCGTTGACTTTGGAATTGCCAAGCACTTTCAAGAAGCCGAACGGGCTACTATGGTCGGCACCGAAGGATATGCCTCCCCTGAGCAGTACGAGGGGATGGCCACACCTAAAGTGGACATCTACGCCCTTGGGGCCACGCTGCACCACCTGTTGACAAACACCGACCCCCGGGAGTTTCGACCGTTCAGCTTCGCCTCGCGCCCCATTCGCCACTACAACCCGGCCGTGCCGCCCGAACTGGAACAGGTCATCATGAAGGCGCTGGCGGAGGACCCCGACGAGCGCTGGGAGAGTGCTGCCGAATTGCGCAAAGCGCTGGAAGCGCTCCTCCCCTCCTTACAAGCGGAAGCCACTCCCACACGGCCTATTACGCGGCTGATTCAACGCACAGCCGGACTTCACGGCAGTGCCCCGCCAACGCTTCGCAAGCCAGGCCACTCTGCCGTTCCCCGGGATACTCAAAGTGGCATCGAGCCCGTTTGGACGTTCAAGTGTGAAGAGGAGGTGCGTTCCACCCCGTGCATTGAAGGGGATCGCCTCTACATTGGCTGCTACGATCATAACCTGTACTGTTTGGACGCGAACACCGGCCAATTCATCTGGAAATACCCGACCGAAGGGGGCATCCCCGGAACTCCGACAACCTGGAAACATCTTGTGATCGTCGGTTCGGAAGATTACCGCGTGTATGGCATCAATCGGACGAGTGGTCGGCTGGAGTGGACATTTGCAACGAAGGGGAAGATCCGATCCTCTCCTCGCGTACACGGAGACTTTATCTTCATTGGGTCCGACGACGGTCACATTTACGCTATTGACGCTCGGCGAGGCACAGGGATCTGGCGCCACGCCACTCACGCTCCCGTGCGCTCGTCGGCCTGCTTCTTCGACCGCCTGCTCTACATTGGCGCGGAGGACGGCTTGGTCTATGCCTTGGACCTGGCAACAGGTGAAGTGCGCTGGCGCGCCAGGACAAACGGCGCTGTGATCTCTTCGCCCAGCGTTTACGAAGATCGAGTAATCTGCGGCTCAATGGACTGGACGGTATACGCCTTTGACGTCAACTCTGGCTGGGTCATCTGGCGCTTTCGCACGACCGACCGCATCGTTTCGTCACCCTTTGTATATGAGAAATACGTTTACATTGGCTCGGTGGACGGACACATCTATTGCCTCAATGCTGAGTGGGGTGAACTGGTCTGGAAGTACAAAACCGATCACCAAGTCACCTCCTCACCGTGGGTGGAAAACGGATTCGTCTACTGCGGCAGCGTAGACGGGCACATGTACTGCCTCGACGCAAAAAGGGGCAAGCTCGTCTGGCGATACCGAACGGGCGGACCCATTCCAGGATCGCCCCGGACGGCTCATGGGAAGGTGTACTTCGGCTCCCTTGACCATCACGTGTACGCTTTGCAAGCCGAAGGGCTGGACCGATGAGGAAGGAGTAATGAGACCATGAGCTCAAAATACCACTTCGAGGTGGACTACTACGACCGCCTGGGCGTTGATCCCACGGCGGACGAAGAAACCCTGCGCACCCAGTATCGCCTGCTCACGCGCATTTTTCACCCTGACGTCAACCCCTCGCCAGAAGCTCACCAGCAATTCGTGCGCCTGCGCGAAGCGTACGACGTGCTGAGCGACCCCAAATTGCGGGCTAAATACGACGCTTGGCTGGCGCAGCAAACGCCCGACGCCGGGCTCTTGCGGGTGATTGTGAAGCCAGGCCCCCGGACGTTGCGGCGCCGTGTGGGGCATCAGCGGCTCTACGCGCTGGTTGAGCTGGAAGTGACAGAGCCAGGAGCACAATCTTCGCCTGCTCTGCCCCTCAACCTCATCGTGGTGCTCGACCGCAGCAGTTCAATGCGTGGCGAACGCCTCTATCATGCTCAGAAAGCCGTGCGCCTCATCAGCGAGCGGCTCACCCCTCAGGACCGCTTGGGCATTGTTACGTTCAACGACAGGGCCCAAGTCGTCCTGCCGGCTGGCCCGTACCGACAACCTGAAGTGGTCCTGAGCGCCATCAACAGCATTACGGCCAGTGGCGGCACAGAAATCTCGTCCGGCCTGGAAGTGGGCTTGCGGGAAGCTCTGCGCGGCCACTCACGGCGCGTCGTCACGCACATTATTTTCCTTACAGACGGACAGACCTACGGAGACGAGGCCCAGTGCCTGGAATTGGCCGAGAAAATTGCCCGCGAGCAAATTGGCCTGACGCTCTTCGGCTTGGGCGCTGACTGGAACGACCACCTGCTCGACGAGATGGCCCGGCGCTCTAACGGCGAAACATTGCACATCGCCGACCCTCAGGATGCCGTCACCGCCTTCGAGAAACGCTTGGAGACTCTGCGGCGAACGGTAACGCAGGAAACATGCCTCTCGATAGCCCTGCAACCCCACGCCGAACTGCTGGCTGTCCATCAGGTCATGCCTGCCCTTCAGCGCCTGACACCGACGGCCGAGGGGTCCATTAAGCTGGGCCAGTTGCTCAAGGGCCTGCCTGTTCAGGTCCTGATCGAGTTTGGTGTCACTCCACCTGCCCACCAGCGCGCTATTATTGCCGCGCACCTTACAGCGGAGACGAAATTTCTGAAAAAGCAACTTTTTACTGCGCAAACCAGAATCCTTGTCGTTGGGATACGCGACATCAAGGCGGAGGAACTCGAATTCCCGGATGAGATTATTGGCGCGGCTGAACGTGTAGCTGCCTTACGCCTCCAGCAACGCGCTTGGGAAGCGGTGGAAAAGGGGAACCGTGTGGAAGCAGAACTTCAACTTTCCCACCTGGCCACACGATTTCTCGAGATTGGCGAACCCACCCTGGCCGCCCTCACAAAGCGGGAATTGGCCCTCCTCCGTCGGACTGGCGCGCTTTCCTCGGAAGGGAGCAAGCGCATCAAATACGGCACCCGACAACTCTCCTTACCAGCACCTGACTGGAACGGAGCTCAATAGGAGCTGTGTGAGGAATGATCTTTCTATTCACGGATATCGAGAATTCGACTCCGCTGTGGGAACAGTATACGGATTCAATGTGGAAAGTGCTGAACCGTCACGACACCATTTTGCAGGAGGCTCTGGAGCAATACGGTGGCGTGATGGTCAAGCACACGGGAGATGGTATCTTTGCCATCTTTGAAGACGGCGATGCGCTTGAGTACAGCGTGGAAGTTCAGCGGCGCATTCAACAGGAGGATTGGGGAATAGTTGGCCCGCTTCTGGTGCGCGTCGTGCTTCACGCCGGCCAAGCCCGCCGCATGGGCAATGACTACTTTGGGCCTGACGTCAACACCACGGCTCGCCTCCTCTCCATCTGTCGCGGCGGAGAAATTGTGTTGACAGAGCGTGTGCTGAAAGTCTGCTCCCTGCCAACGGGAGCGAGCCTCGTTGATCTGGGTCACCAACCGTTGCGCGGCGTGAGTGAAGTTCAGCACGTGTACCTCCTCCGCCACCCGGACCTGCTTGTGCGTGAAACGCCTCCTTTCGTGTCAGTTTCGTCCGTTGCAGGCCCCCTGCAAACCAAGTGTCCGGCCTGCGGGACAAACAACCTGCCGAACACCCTCTTCTGCGAGACATGTGGGCACGATCTCCACGTGGGTGCTTCGGTTACCTTCTTGGGGAGCAGGCAAGAGGAGGAGGCAAAGTGGCTTCTTCAGGTTTTGCCATACGGTCCCACCGTTCGGGTTCCCAACACAGGCGAGGTGGTGTTCGGCCGCGGGAGCACAGGTTTGCCCGGTGGGGGATTCCTGAACTTGGAACCAGTTGGTGGCCTAATGGCAGGCGTGTCACGGCGCCACGCGCGGCTCTTCGAACATCAAGGACAACTTTACCTGGAAGACCTCGGCAGCACCAACGGCTCATACGTCAACGATAAGCGCTTGCGGCCCTATGAACCAATCCCTGTCCGCCCTGGAGATATCATCTCCCTCGGACTCCTGCGCATGAGGCTCTTGGAAGGAAAGTAATACTCGGCCACGCAGATTTACGCCAAAAATCTATGTGGCCGTTTATTATCCAAAAATGGAATATTTCTTCCAATTGCACGCTTTGCGCGCCATTGGAAGAAATATCGTTAGACTTTTTCGGTGTAATAGACAATTTTCCCTGTCGGCTACCCAAAATTCACTGTGGTCGAGTAGTGGGCCGACACCCAAATGTGTCGGCCTGATTCTGATCGCGCACGTAGTCACGACTGCTCACAGAAATTGACAAAGCGGAGGGGTGTTCAGATGGCCTACACGGTTATCGTTCACGTAGCCGGCGAAGAACCAATTTTAGCTGAAATGGAAGAGTTGCCAGACCCGTCGGATAACGCTATCGTGTTTACCAACCCGCGTCGGCGAGACGGCAAACCAGTCCCGCTCTTTGAACGGGAAGCGGTCACATTCTACTTCCCGTGGTACCGTATCAACTACATCGAAGTGCTGGCTCCTAAACGCGCACGCGAGGAGATTGTGGAGTTCTTCCGCGAGTAAACCGGGGGCCTTATCTCAGTGTCTTGAGTGCCCGCTCAATCTGGCGGCGGGCTTCGCGTTCTGCCAGGGCGGCGCGCTTGTCATACTTCTTCTTGCCGCGCGCCACGGCGATTTCGAGTTTGGCGAGGTTCCGCTTGAGGTACAAGCGCAGCGGGATAATAGTCACCCCCTTCGCCGCCACCTTTCCGGCCAGCCGTCCAATCTCGTGCTTGTGCAGCAGGAGTTTGCGAGGGCGCTTGGGGTCCAGCGGCTCGTGGGTACCAGCGTGTTTGTACGGCGAAATGTGCATGTTGTAGACCCACGCCTCACCGTCCTTGATAACCACGTAGCTGTCCCGCAGATTGACCCGACCGGCCCGAATGGACTTAATCTCCGGACCGGTCAACACGAGACCGGCTTCATACGTCTCGCCAATCTCGTAGTCATGGCGCGCTTTGCGGTTGACGGCGATGGTCTTTTCGTCCTGGCTCATTCCCGGCCTCCCCCGCGAGTGATCTGCTCGATCAACACTTCAATAGCCCGCTCAAGCTGTGGGTCACGTTCAACCTGTCCATCGCCCGGTGCCAGTTCGACCACTATGTCCGGTGAAATTCCCTGGTTGTGAATCTGGCGCCCGTTGGGCGTGAACCAGTGGGCAATGGTAACCCGCAGGCTAGACCCGTCGCTAAGGGTGCGCGGGCTCTGCACGCTGCCCTTGCCAAAGGTGGTCGTGCCGACCAGCACGCCCCGCTGGTGATCCTGGATTGCACCTGCCACGATTTCACTCGCGCTGGCCGTCCCTTCATTTATCAGCACAACGAGCGGCTTGTCCAGCCACAAGCCCTTTCCCCTCGCACGATGAATTTCCTCACCTTCCTTTCCTCGTTCGATCAACACCACCTGGCCTTCCTCAATGAACTGGCTCGCCACTTCGATAGACGTGCTGAGCAAGCCCCCTGGGTTGTTGCGCAAGTCAAAAACAAGCCCCTCAACACCTTGATCGCGGAAGGCCTGCAACTCTTCCCTGACCTGGCGGGTAGCGAGGGCGTTGAACTCGTTCAACTTGAGGTAGCCCAACTTGGGCTTTCCTGGCTCTTGGATGATGCGAGCCGAGACAGTGGGAATCTCAATGCGAGCACGCACAATTTCGACCTCGAACGGTTCCTGTCCAGCCCGCAGAATTTTCAGGCGCACTGGTGTCCCCTTCGGGCCACGAATCAGCGAGACCGCTTCCAGCAAGGTCATCCCCTTGATGCGCCTCCCGTCAACCTCGAGAACGATGTCTCCGGGGCGCAAGCCGGCTGCTTCTGCCGGGCTGCCTTCAATGGGGGCCACAATGACCAACTCGCCCTCCTCGTTCATGCGGACCGTGGCGCCGATGCCCTCGAATTCTCCTTGCATGTCTTCCTCGAAGATGCGGGCCAACTCGGGCTCCACAAAAGACGTGAACGGGTCGTCGAGGACTCGTAACACGCCACGGATGGCGGCGTATGTGAGGTCTCGCCCTTGTGGCGGATCACCATAATAGTTTTTGTGAAGGATCTGGACAGCCTCCCAGAAAATTGTCAGGTCCACGTCGTCCCGCTTATCCTCGGGGACCCGTGCGGGCGGTGCCACCCCGATAAGGTCAAAGACCTGGTTGTAACTGGCCCATCCAGCGCCGAACCCGCCAATCATCAGCAGGCCCACCAGCAAGACAACCAACAAGACCTGAAACAGGCATGTCGAACTTCGGGACGGTGTCACCGTTTACTCTCCCTTTTGCAGGTATTCAATGGCCCGGCGCAACTGAGCGTCGTCCACGAACAAGACGTCCTCCTCCTCCAAGTCCACCCAGATGTCCGGCACCAGACCTTCCTCACTCAGGTCACGGCCGCTGGGCGTCAACCAGTGGGCCACAGTTACGTGAAGACTCGCGCCGTCGCTCAACTCATATGCCACCTGCACCGTGCCTTTGCCAAATGTCTGTCGGCCCACCAGGATGCCGCGCTCGTGATCCTGAATGGCGCCGGCCACGATCTCACTGGCACTCGCACTCCCGTCGTTGACCAACACGACCAGGGGCATTTCCAGAGCCTTTCCACCCCGTCGGGCCACATGCGTCTCGCGCGACCCGTCCTTGAACTGCTGGTAAGCGACCACCGTTCCCGGCGACAGAAAATCACTGGCCACCTCAATGGACGAGTCCAAAAGGCCACCGGGATTATTGCGCAAGTCGAGAATCAACTGCCGAGCGCCAGCCTGTTTGAGTTCGTCGAGCGCCTTGTCAAGCTCACCAGGGGTGCGCTCGCTGAAGAAGCTCAGGCGCACGTAGCCGATGTCGGTATTCTCAATCATGCGGTACTCGACTGTGGGAGTAGGAATGCGCTCCCGAACCAGCGTAATGGTGAACGGCTCATCTTGTCCGGGCCTGAGAATCGTCAGGGTGACCTCTGTACCCACAGGACCACGGATGAGAGCCACGGCCTCGTTTAAGTCCATGCCAGCGATGGGTTGGCCGTCCACCTCCAGGATGATGTCGTCCGGCTGTAAGCCGGCTCTGGCCGCTGGCGTTCCATCAATGGGCGAGACGATGACAAGTTGTCCTTGGTCGTTCATTGTCACGTATGCCCCAATGCCACCGAACTCGCCTCGGAACTGGTCCTCTTCGAGTTCCCGGTCGGTCGGCTCGACGAGAATCGTATTGGGGTCGTCTAAGGCAGCCAGCACACCGCGGATGGCCGCATACGTAACTTCCTTCCCTTGAGGCAAAGGGCCATAAAACTCTTCCTTCAAGATGTCCCACGCTTCCCAAAACACGTCAAAGTTGTCGGGGCGCAGAGGATTGCTTGCTCCTGCCTTCCCCTTGGCCAGTGGCAGCGGATTACCAGCCACAGCCACGTAGGCGTGAGCAACAAAGCCAGCCAGGAACGCCATAGTGGTAAAAAAGAGCATCAGGAGAGCTACAGTGACAAGACGGGCTAATCGTTCCATGTTCCATTCCCTCGGCCAGTTGAAATCGTCGTGCTGCACATTATAGCCCACCTCAGAAACCCCGCAAAGGTTTGCTCCCACCAACACCCAACCCCCTCTTCCACAGCCGTGGTACTCCAGTCCCGCCCTGTTTGGCCCTTTCATTATACCGGAAAGCACGATTGAGCTCCTTCAAGTGATGTGATACAGTACGAAGTGGTTATTTGAAAAATTCGTGCCCAAATGTTCCTGAGTGGTCACCAACAATCTGTCCTTATGTGCCGGACATCACAGCAACATTTCAACCCAAAGGCCAACAAATGGCGTTTCTTCTGTTCGCTGCACCTCCCTCTTGTTGCGCTTTTTTTGCTTGTCAGCCTTCTCCTCGCAAATTGGAACGCCTCCACAGCACGCGCTCAAGACCAAGAAAAATACCGCATTTATCTGAGTATAATCACCAACAACGCCTCCCCGTTCTCCTCTGTTACCGGTGTGCCCATTGAAGAACCTGACTGGCTGACGTATATCAATTCAATGCGGGCTTTAGCTTCCCTGCCGCCTCTGGCACTGAACGCGGCTTGGAGCGATGGGGCCGCCAAACACGCCCGCTACATGGTGAAGAACGATTACATTGGCCATGACGAAGATCCAACGAACCCTTGGTTCACTCCGGAGGGGCGCGACGCTGCTCGTTCTGGAAACGTTCTGGTCTCTTCGAACATCAACATGGGGGTGGAAGAGGCCATTGACATGTGGATGCAAGGTCCCTTCCACGCCTTGGGGATTCTGGACCCAGCCCTTCGAGAAACGGGTTTCGGGATCTACCGTGAGGCTGTCGGCGTTCGCCACTTCGGGGCCACGCTGGACGTACTGCGGGGGCGCTCCACTGTCCCGGATACCATTTCGTTCCCAGTGATGTGGCCGGGCGACGGAGCCACCGTTCACCTCACCACCTTCCCAGGAAACGAGTTCCCCGACCCGCTAAGCAGTTGCCCGGGCTACACAGCGCCCACGGGATTGCCCATCATCGTGCAATTTGGGAATGGCAGTACAACGCCTCGTGTAACAGCCTCCTCCTTCACGCAAGGGACTACAGAACTCCCTCACTGTGTCTTTGACGAAACCACATACAACCATCCAGATCCTGCTTTCCAAAGTTGGGGGCGCAATTTGCTCAACAGTCGCGACGCCGTCGTGATCATTCCGCGTGCGCCTCTCGAGCCAGGAGCCACTTACACCGTCACCTTGACGGTCAACGGGACCCGCCTGACGTGGACTTTCTCCGTGGCGGAAGCGGGCACAAAACTGCCTGCACCTACCACCGTTGTGCGCTGAATTTGCCCCTTACTTCCTCGGAATCCTCTCCACAAGACAAGTCCAAGGTAAACGTCACGCCCCTGTAGAAACTCCCTGTCTAATTGCTAGCTCGTTCTAATGCTATTCCTAGCTTCTTTTGTTAAGATGAAAAAAACGAATGATCTGAGCCCTGTCAGCCGTTATGAACTCCGACTACACGACAACAAGTAGCGAGCCGGCTGCCCAGCCTCGGCCGACCTCTGTGGTATACAGTGCAGTGACTTAAAGTTGTTTCTTTTAAAACAGAGAGGAGCAAGGAGCCTTATGTGGATTCGGAAAACAAGCTTTCGTTCACTTGTAATCATGGTTGTTCTCCTTCTCACCGTTGGCTCATTCCTTCTTCCGTGGTTGCGTGTACCCTTGTTTGCCTCGTCTCCTCCCCAATGTGTTCTCTATGCCGTCCATGATGAGCACCTGCGAGATTCCCAGTTGATTACTGTAGACCTTACAACGGGCGTTGTGGCTCCCTTGGGACCACTCCACGAGAAGGTAGACCTGGAAGGGCTCGACTTCAACCCGTCCACCCTTGAACTCGTTGCCAGCGGTGGCATGGACGGCCGGGAGCCGAGCAAGCTCTACAGTGTGGACACGTCAACCGGTGACATCACGCTCGTAGACGTGATCCACGACATGGACAACACACCTTTCTACGAAGTGGCCTCCCTGGCGTTCCGCGCCGACGGCACCCTGTGGGGGTTCGCCGCCGAGGGAGACCCGGCACGGCGTGGCATCTTGCGAATTGACCCGACCACGGCTGAAGCTACGCTCATGGCCTCCAGCACGCTCGATGTAGAGGCTATCGCTTGGACACCCGACGGGGCTACGCTGTGGATGGCCGTGCGGAAGCAGCTCTACTCCTGGACGCCTGGCGGCATGGTCCAGGCCGGGCCGTCCTTCCCAGACCTCCCAAGTGCAATCGAGGGGCTGGAGTTCCGCCGCGACGGCGTGCTCATGGCCACCTTCCACAACGTGGGCAAAGTCTTGATCGCCATGCTGGACGTGAACACCGGTCAGATTTTGGAAATCAAAGACTACGATTCCCCAGACTTTTACGACATCGAGTCACTGACGTGGCCGGAGCCGTGTGAGTTCCCCGGCCTGACGCCCACCCCCACCGTGCCGGCCACGGCAACGGCAACAGCGACGCCCATTCCGCCCACGGCGGCGGCGACAGCGACGCCCGTTCCACCTACGGCGACAGCCACAGCGACGCCGGTTCCGCCCACGGCGACAGCGACGCCCGTTCCACCCACTACAACGGCGACACCCGTCCCACCAACGGCCACAGCGTCGCCCACACCCGGCGGGCCAAACGGCGATGCTACCCACACGCCCACGCCCACACCGACGGAAACAGCCGCACCACCAACCGCAACGGCTACCCCCACCCCGCCGCCGTCAACAGCAACGCCCACAGCCACGCCTGTTATCGGCGGGCCACCGGTAACGTGGGGATACTACCTGCCCATTGTCGTCTTCCATCCCCCGGCTATCTCGTGTGATGACATTCCTTGGGGATGCCGAACCCCTTGAATTTCCACGGAACAGACAGGCAACAGCGCGGGGCTCACGGTTCTGCCTCGCGCTGTTGCTTGTCCCGTGTGCTGATCACGCGATAAAAGAGCGGCAACGGTTCGACCGGCGCTTCCTGAACGGTGACGGCCGCTGCCAACCGCGCGAGGACGGCCTTCAACCGGTCGGCGTCATTCGCGTGAATGGTCATCACCGGCTCGCCCGCTTCAACAGCGTCCCCCACTTTCTTGTGAACCACCACGCCCACCGCAGGGTCAATGGGGTCTCCTTTCTTCTCGCGCCCCCCTCCCAGCAGGACGACGGCCAGGCCCACCTCACGGGCCACAATCTCGGCCACATATCCGCTTCGAGGGGCCGGCAACGGCTCGACCAGGCGAGCGCGGGGCAGCCGTTCCTCCGGGTGCTCGACCGCTTCGATTTCCCCCCCTTGCCAGGCGACCATCTCCTTGAACTTCGCCCACGCGGCACCAGAGCCAAGCTGTTGACGGGCCAAGTGAGAGGCCGCCTCAAGGGAGGGGGCCTTGTCCCCCAGGTAGAGCATGTGGGCGGCAACGGTCAAGCAGTGCTCTGTGAAGTCAGGTGGCCCTTCACCGTGCAACGTTTGGATGGCCTCTTTTACCTCCAGCGCGTTGCCCACTGCCCACCCGAGCGGCTGGTTCATGTCACTGAGCAGCGCCGTGACCTCCCGCCCGTGGTGTCGGCCAATGTCCACCATGAGTTCGGCCAGCGCGCGGGCCTCTTCCAGCGTGCGCATAAAAGCGCCGTTGCCCACTTTTACGTCGAGCACAATGGCATCGGCACCGCCAGCCAGCTTCTTGGACATGATGCTGCTGGCAATCAGGGGCAGGCTCTCGACCGTGGCGGTGGCATCCCGCAGGGCGTAAAGCTGGCGGTCGGCTGGCACCAGTTCGGCCGTTTGGGCCGCCA
Organism: Ardenticatenaceae bacterium; assembly: GCA_015491235.1. Classification (GTDB taxonomy): domain Bacteria; phylum Chloroflexota; class Anaerolineae; order Ardenticatenales; family Ardenticatenaceae; genus WFWG01. The sequence continues at coordinate 1,869 of WFWG01000037.1, read as the reverse complement.
CCACCAGGCCGACTTCGGCCACTTGACGCATGAATTCTTCGCGAGTCAGTTCGACTCGGAAGCCGGGAATGCTCTCCAGCTTGTCAAGCGTTCCGCCTGTGAAGCCCAGCCCCCGGCCGCTCATCTTGGCCACGGGCAAGCCGGTACTCGCCACCAGCGGCCCCACCACGAGGGTCGTTTTGTCCCCCACGCCGCCGGAGGAGTGCTTGTCCACCACGCGCGGCGCCATGTGGTGCAGGTCGAGCACCTCTCCGCTGCGGGCCATGACGTCGGTGAGCACGGCCGTCTCTTCAGGCGTCATGCCGCGGAAGAAGACCGCCATGCACCAGGCCGCAGCCTGATAGTCGGGTATCTCGCCGCGCACGTAGCCCTGCACGAACCAGCGAATCTCCTCTTCTGTGAGGACGTGGCCGTCCCGTTTCTTGGCAATAATATCCACGGCGCGCATCAGCCCCCCCTTTCCGCGTTTTGATTTCCAAGGTGAGAAGAAGCCTGGAAGGCACGACTGCACTCTGCGCCGAAGAGGATAATTTGGCCCGAGTAGTAGACCCACAACATGAATACCACAAGTGAGCCGGCCGCCCCGTACACAGATTCGATAGCGGCCACGCGCAGGTAAAGGGCGAACAGCGTCTGGCCCACAGCCAGCAACACGGCACTGATTACAGCCCCAAACCACGCCGCTCGCCACTGAACTCGGGTGTTGGGCAACACGCGGTACACCACCGCCAGGGCAAAACACGCCAAGCTGAAGATGACGAAAACGTTCGTTGCGTGCCAGACAAGCGCTCCGCCGGGCAGAAAGGCACGGGTAAACCGATCAAGGGCCGCAATCGTGGCACTGGCAACCACCGAAGTGAGCAACAGGGCCCCAATTCCGACGACGGCCAACAAAGCCACCAGCCGGTCTGAGACAAAGTGCACGAGGGAGTGACCAGGGCGCTCGACAACACCCCAAATCAGATTCATCGTCTCCCGCAAATAATTCATCACATTCGAGGCAGCGTAAAGGAGCAGGGCAAAGCCCACAAGACCAGCGGAGACACTGTCCGAACCCAGGGCTTCCTCCAGCGCCGTACGGGCAAAGGCCGCCTCACGGGGGCTCAACCACCGCTCGAAAAACGCCAGCACCTCTGCCTGAGCCGTCTCCTGGCCTATGACCCAACCCACCAAAGCCGTTACGACGACCAACAAGGGCGTGAAGGAGAAAAGCGTGTAGTAAGCCAGGGCGGCCGCCATGCGCGGCGCCCGGTGTGCTCGCCAGGCGGCGAACGCCTGCCAGATGATTCGCCCTGTCCTGCTCATGCCGACACTCGTTTCTCACCACGGATTTATTTTTGTGCGGTGCCAAGGCACTGTTCTGGAATTCCAGCAGAGGCGTCAAGGTGCGTCGCACTTCCAATGGTCCTGTTGAAAAACCCCCATCGAGTGGGGAATGCCACCCAAAAACAAGGCTTTTATGGGGGCTCTGTCCCTATTTCGGCGCGATTGAAGCCTCCCGGAGGTTTTGAACCTCCGGGAGGCTTCATTTGCGGCCCTCAATTTTAGAGTTCTTCAACAGAATCTTCCAATGTGCGACGCCCCTTCGGCCAACTGGCAAGCGGTTGGCCTCCACATCGGCTATCCGCGCGCTTCGTTGAACGTCCGACCCGTGAAGCACTCTGATTATACCACCCGGAGAGGAGAGCGAAAAACACCCGCCAAATGCTCGCCCCGAAACAGGGGCAAACTTACACCAATTGGGCGTGGAAATGGCATGAGGTCGCGTACTCCTTCGGAGACCTCAGAGGCACGCGCATGAACGTGTGCGGCGCCGCACCACCTCATTCCGGGGGTGCAGGGGGGAACCCCCTGCCGAGGGGCGTGGGG